>CAZQVZ010000437.1:0-4767 GCA_964596895.1 uncultured Myxococcaceae bacterium | reverse complement strand
AGGCGATGGGCTTCCCGGTGGAGATGTTCCCGGTGCTCTTCGCCATCCCCCGCACGGTGGGCTGGGTGAGCCAGTGGGAGGAGATGGTCCTGGACCCCGAACAGAAGATCGCCCGGCCGCGTCAGGTCTACACCGGCTCCAAGCGGCGGGAGTTCATCCCGGTGGAGCAGCGCAAGCCGCAGGGCGGGCGGTAGCCGCTCACCGCCTCCCGCTCACCCGTCTGCGCTGACGCCCCCTCCCCACGGCCCTCTACACGGGGCGCCCTGGGCGAGGGGGTTCGTCTTGGTAGAGCCTTTCAATCACCGCGCGGTGCTTCTTCGCCGCCTCTGCCCGGCGCAGCTTCAGGGTGGGCGTGAGCTCCCCGCCCTCCACCGTGAAGTCGCACGGGAGGATCTCGAACCGCTTGATCTGCTCGAAGCGCGAGAGCCTGGGGTTCACGTCCTTCGCCAGCCGCTCCTCCACCCACCGTCGGAAGCGCGCGTCGGAAGCGAGCTTGCTGCCCTCTTCTGGGAAGCCGTGCGCGCGCGCGAAGGCGGGCACCTGCGCTTCGTCCAGCGCCAGCAGGGCGCCGAGGTAGTTCTTCCCCTCCCCCACCACCATCGCGTTGCCGAAGGGCGGCAGGGCCTTGAGCAGCGCCTCGATGGGCGCAGGCGCGGTCTTCTTGCCGCCGGAGGTGACGAGCAACTCCTTCTTGCGGCCGGTGATCCGCAGGAAGCCTTCGTTGTCCAATTCGCCCAGATCTCCCGAGTGCAGCCACCCGTCCCCGAGCAGCTCGGCGGTGGCCGCCTCATCCTTGTAGTAGCCGAGGCACACGTTCCCGCCCCGGACGAGCACCTCGCCGTCGGAGGCGACCTTCACCTCCACCCCCACCATGGGCCGGCCCACGGTGCCGAGCTTCGTCTGCTCCGGGGTGTTCACCGAGGTGGGGCCTGTGACCTCGGACTGGCCGTAGACCTCCCGCAGCACCATGTCCAGGGACACGAAGAACTCGAGCACGTCCTTGCTGATGGGCGCCGCCGACGTGGCGAACAGCCGCGTCCGGTCGAAGCCTGTCTTCTTGCGCAGCTTGTCGAACACGAGCGCGGAAGCGGCGGCGTACTGCACCTCCAGGAGCGTGGAGATCCGCTCGTGCCGCAGGGCCCGCCGGTTGCGCTCCAGCGTGACCTCCTGCGCCCACGCCACGAGCCTCTGCCGCCTCGGGCCCTGGGCGCGGAGGCCCTCCTCCGCCTTCGCCTTGAACTTCTCCCAGACCCGCGGCACCCCGAAGAACACCGTGGGCCGCACCTCCCGGAGGGTCTCGGACACCGTCTCCAGGGACTGGGCGAAGTAGACCTGGAGCCCCACCAGCAGCGGGCCGTAGAGGCTGCAGGTCTGCTCGGCGATGTGCGAGAGCGGCAGGTAGGAGACGAGCACGTCGTCGGGGCCAATCTCTGCCGCCTGCACCAGGTGGGCGGCGGTCCAGCACAGGTTGTGATGGCTGAGCATCACGCCCCGGGGCTGCCCGGTGGTGCCGGAGGTGTAGATGAGCGCCGCCAGGGCCTCGGGCTCGAGCGCGTCCACCTTCTGGTCCCAGTCCGCCGGGTGCCGGCCCTCTCCGCGCGCGAGCAGCTCCTCCCAGGTGAGCTCGCCCTCCCCGCGCGCAGGCCCCTCCAGCAGGACCACGTGGCGCAGCGCCGGCAGCCCTGGCCGCAGCGCCGCCACCGCGTCCGCGAAGGCGCGGTTCTCCACCACCAGGACCTGCGCGCTGCAGTGCCCGAGCACGTACGCCCATTGCTCGGGGCTGGACGTGGTGTAAAGCCCCACCGCCACCCCGCCCAGGCCCATCGCCGCGAGATCCGCGCAGAGCCACTCCTCGCGGTTGAAGCTGAGGATGCCGAGCACGCTCCCCTTGCCGAAGCCCAGCGCCTCGAGCCCATGCCCCACCTGCCGCACCCGCCGCTGGTACGCCCGCCAGGAGGTGGGCCGCCAGGCGCCGTTGTCCTTTCGCGTCCACAGGGCCGGCAGTTCTCCGCGGGCCTGGGCCTGGGCTCGGAGCACGTGCAGCATCGTTCGTGGGATCTCGGCCGGCGGTTTCATGGACGGAGGACCCTAGCGAAAAGCCGCAGCCCGAGGCGATTGACAGTGCCTTCGCGCGTGCCTAATAGCGGGCGCGCGATGACCATCGATTTCACCTGCCAGAAGTGCGAGGGAAGCTTCGAGTTGGACGTGGAGGATCTGATCGACGGGACGGAGAAGCTGGTGTGCCCGCATTGTGATGCGAAGGCCACCGCCACCCAGACCGACGACTTCACCTCCGCCCTGACCGAATTGCGCACGCAGGTGGCGGCGCTCGCCAAGAAGTTCGCCGTCTCGCTCTCCGTCGAGACCGAGGATCTGGAAGAGGTCGTCGAAGACGACGAGGACGACGACGAGCGCGACGAGGACGATCTCGGCCTCGACGACGACGATGACGACGACCTCGACGAGGACGAAGACCTCGACGACGAAGACGTCGACGACGACCGCTGACGTCCCAACCGGGCGCCTGCCTGGCCGGCTGCCTCCCCTCGCTCCCTCCACTGCCCGGACCTGCGCGCATGCGTAGGTTCTGGGAGTGGAACGCTCAATCAAAGTCGGCCTCTTCCTCGCGCCCGCACTGGCGCTGACCCTGGCGCTGGGGGCGTTGTACCTGCTCCCCACTGCCTCCCACGGCGCCCCAGGCGCCCTCCTGACGCCGGACGCCGAGGTGAAGCCGAAGGGCTCCATCGCCAGCCTGGTGAAGGCCGGGAATCCGGTGGAACTGGAGGTGATGGACGTCATCCCCATCGAGGAGGCGCAGACCCACGCGGTGCTGCTGGTCTCGAAGGATCAGGCGCTCCTTCTGCCGCTGTTCGTCACCGAGGAGGCGGCCGTCTCCATCGCCTTCCGGCTCGCGCAGCAGGACAGCCCTCACCCGCTGGCCGCGGACCTCCTGGACGACGTGGTGTCGAAGATGGGGGGCACGGTGACCAGCGTGGAGATCGACGACGTGCAGGACGACGTCTACACCAGCCAGATCAAGATCCGGCAGGGAGAGAAGGACCTGTCGCTCGCCGCGCGGCCGTCGGACGCCATCGCCATGGCGCTGACCGGGAAGGCGCGCATCTTCGTGACCGCGGAGGTCATGGCGGAAGCGGGCATCAGCCGCGAGGATCTGGAGGCGCTGGGCGGCGGCATGTCCGAAGACTTCGGCGTGGGCGGCTCGGGTGAGGAAGGCGGGCCCCTGCCCGAAGGCCACCCCGAGATCCCCCTGCCCGGCGACGGCGCAGACGACGCCAGCAACATCCGGCTGTAGGGCGCCCACAAGCCCCGCAGGAAGAAAGCCCGGCCCCCCCTCCCAGGGTGCGCCGGGCTTTCTACATCCAGAAGTGGAGCGGCGAAGCGCTCCGAGCCTAGAGCTTTTCGGCCACGTCGGTCACGCCGGGGATGCGCCAGCGCACGCCCGCCAGCCCCTTGACGATCCCCATCACATGCAGCACCACCCACAAGAGCCAGCCCACCGCGACGAAGAGGCTCCCCAGCAGCGGGATCCAGCCGATGAGGGCGCTGAGGACGGCCAGCACCAGCGCGCCGCCGAGCCCCAGCACCAGCCCGTTCTTGGCGTGCCAGGTGACGAAGGGTGAGTCCTTCACGGTGAGCAGCGGGATCAGCGCCAGGATGCCCAGGTATGAGAGGACGATCATGATCTTGTCCTCGTTGCGGACCGCTTCGGTGCCGGCGAGCACCGGCTGGATGGGCGTGTCTTCGAGCTTGTCTTCAGGGCGCATGCTGTTCTCCGGAGGTGCGCGTCCTCGTATTCGATGCCGAAGCGCGCGGTCAAGGCAGCTACACTCTCGCGCTTTCGTCCCTGAGCAAAGACAGGAGCAAAGAGAGCGCAATGCGGAAGGCGAAGATCGTCTGCACCCTGGGCCCGGCGTCCGAGTCCCCGGAGGTGTTGGAGGGGATGATCCGCGCGGGCATGGACGTGGCGCGGTTCAACTTCTCCCACGGCACCCACGCTGAGCACCGGCGCAGGCTGCAATTGCTGCGGCGGCTGGCGAAGAAGGTGGGGCGCACCGTGGCGGTCCTGCAGGACGTGCAGGGGCCGAAGATCCGGGTGGGCGTCTTCGAAGGCGGCCAGGCGCTCCTGCGCGCGGGTGAGGTGATCACCGTCACCACCCGCGCGGTGAAGGGCACCTCGCTCGTGGTCCCCACGCCCATCCTCACGCTGCCCCGGGACGTGCGGCGCGGAGATCCCATCCTCCTGGACGACGGGCGCATCCGCCTCGAGGTCCTGGGGGTCAAAGGCAGGGACGTACGCGCGCGGATCCTCGTGGGGGGGATCTTGCGGGACAAGAAGGGGCTGAACCTGCCCGGCGCCGCCATGAGCGTGCCCACCCTCACCGAAAAGGACGAAGAGGACCTCGCCTTCGGCCAGTCGCTGGGCGTGGACTACGTGGCGCTCTCCTTCGTCCGCACCGCGGACGACGTTCACCGCGCGCGCAAGCTGGTGTCGAAGCTGCGCACCCCGCTCATCGCCAAGATCGAAAAGCCGCAGGCGGTGGCGAAGCTCGAGGAGATCGCCGCCGCCGCGGACGGGATCATGGTGGCGCGCGGGGATCTCGGGGTGGAGATGCCGCTGGAGAAGCTGCCGGGCATCCAGAAGCACGCCGTGCAGCTGGTCAACCGGATGGGGGGCATCGTCATCGTCGCCACCGAGATGCTGGAGAGCATGATCTCCTCGTCCCGCCCCACCCGCGCGGAGGTGAC
>CAZQVZ010000436.1:0-4767 GCA_964596895.1 uncultured Myxococcaceae bacterium | reverse complement strand
GAGCGATTGCTTGCGCTTGTCGGTGCCAGCCATCCCGGTCTCCGGCAGAAGTCGCTGGGTAGCGACGTGAACACTAGGGCGCGGTTATCCGACAGACGCGCTGAATGGTCAACGTTTTCGGTTTTCGGGGCACACCGGCACAGGCGCGAGCACCCGTCAGCCCGGCGAGCACGCTCTGCTACAGTCGCTCGCTCCGTGATGACAAAACGCCGACTGTCCCTCGTCCTGGTCGTGCTGCCGCTCCTCGCCGTCGGCTGTCGCTGCGGCCCCGGGGTTCAGGAGATCCCGGCGGTCCTGGCGGTGTCGCCCAACGGGCTCCACTTCGGAGAGGTGAAGCTGGGGGATGTCTCGGAGCTGCCGGTGAAGCTGACCGCGCAGGTCAACGCCCCGGTGAACATCACCGCCATCACCGTGGAGGGCGGCAATTCGCCCGGCGGCGCGGAGGCCTTCAGCGTCGTCTCGCCCGTCACGGTGGTCCCCGAGCTTTCGGATGCGTCCTTCCGGCTGCGCTTTGCGCCCACCGTGCGGCAGGCCTACGACGCCACATTGGTCATCGCCAGCAACGACGCCCTTCGCCCCCAGATCCGCATCCCCATCAGCGGTGAAGGCGCGCTGCCGGTCCTCTCCGTCGTCCCCGAATGCCTGCCCTCTCGCAGCTGCCGCGGGAGCGCCACGGTGACGCCGCCCGCCATCGACTTCGGTGAGGAGCCGCTCTCCCGCGCGGTGCCGCTGCCCGTGCTGGAGTTGCCCACGGTGACGCTCATCAACGAAGGCGGCGTGCAGCTGGTGGTGACCCACCTCTCCGTCGAAGGCGCGGACGCGGCGGCCTTCACCTTCGAAGGCTCAACCCAGCTCCCCCACACGGGGCCCGACGGGGCGCCGGCGCTGTTGCTGGAGGCGGGGGAGGGCGTGAACCTCTCCGTGCGCTTCAAGCCCACTTCGGACGCGCAGGAGGACTACGCGGCGGAGGCGGTCATCCGCTCGGACGATCCAGACCACGCCGAGGTGCGCGTGGCGTTGTCCGGGAGGCTCGGCCCCAACACGCCGCCGCAGGTCTGCGCCAACATCACCCGGGTGAAGCCCCTCAGCGGGCTGGAGCTCAACTATTCGTCGAAGATGCACTGGGACCCGCTGCTGGAGCCGCCCTCCGGCGGGTATGACTTCACCGCCTCGCGAGACATCCGGCCCAGGTCCACGGTGACCTTCTCCGCGCTGAGCGACACCGCCAACGACCGCGCCTGCACGACTGACCTCGAAGACAGGCGCACCGGGCTGTCGTACGAGTGGACCTTCGTCTCCTTCCCGCCGGGCGCTGCAGACCCCACGCTCTCCGGCGCGCAGACCCCCACCGCCACCTTCACGCCGCTGGCCACCGGCGCGTACACGGTGCAGCTGCGCGTGCGCGACTCGCAGCTGGCGGAGACCACCACCACGCTGCGCTTCGTCGCGGCGCTCAAGCAGGACCTCGTGGTGCAGGCGTCCTGGAACGGGCGGATGAAGGCCTACGCCGGCGTCGACCTGGACCTGCACCTGGTGCGGCCGGGGTCGCCCTTGTTCGGCTACTTCGAAGAGGGGCCCAACCTCACGACGTCAGGCGACCTCAACGGCTACGCCTGGACGGTGCGCGGCAACAACGACTTCGACTGGGGCGGGCCGGGCGACGAGGATGACCCGCAGCTCAACCTCGACGAGACCGGCGGGGGCGCGCTGATCGAGAACATCTCGCTCAACTTCCCCGAGCGGGACCCGGCCTGCGCCACCGCGGACTGCGCCTACGGCGTCTACCTGCACTACTTCAAGGACGCGCGGAACCACGGGGCGGTGGATGACTGCGACGTGGACGCCACCTGTGCAGAGGGCGAGGTGTGCGGCTGCCCGGGCGCCCGCGACCGCTGCGTGGCCAACGAGGCGCCCGCTTCGGCGAGCCCCACCGGCGCGGGGCGGTGTCTGCCGGCGCCCGAGCCCTCCGTGCAGATCTTCCTGCTCTCCAGCGCCACCCCGGCCGCGGAGATCCCCCTGTCCACGCTGGTGCCGCCGGATGAGCTGGCGCTCGGCGCGCCGTGCCAGGTCCTGCATGTGGCGGACGTGATCTGGCCCGCGGCGGATGGCTCGGGGCTCGAGGCGCCGCAGGTGGTGGTGCGCGGCGCAGACGGTGACGGGCGGATCACCTCACCGGCGCTTTCGCGCTACGGCACCCGCGCCAGCGGGGGGCTCGAGTGCACGCGCAACGCGGTGCGCGGCGGCAGCAGCGTCCCGAACTGGTACGAGCCCGAGCCGCTCTGAGCGGGGTGCGGAAAAAAGGAAGCGCCCCGGAGCAACGGCTCCGGGGCGCCTCGGAAAGAGGGGCGCCAGGGTCAAGACCTTGGCTGCCCCGTGGGCCCAGAGGGGGAGGGGGGGGACCCCTAGGCCCAACAATGTGGTTCTGAAGTTTCGCCCATCCGAACAGGGCCCGGGAGGATTGAATTTCCGAAGAATTTCCAATGCCTCGCCGCCGCCCCCCACGCCCTGCCAGCCACGTTGAATCATAAGGGGGAGGGCTGACGCGTTCAACCGACCACGCGGGGCAGCCCGGCCGGTTGGTAAGTTGTCGTAACAATCCCGCTGGCTTCCCCTGTCATATGCCGCGCTCTCTGAAAATCGTCGCTGCCCTCCGGGGCATCCTGGCTCGAAAGTATGAGAATGTAGGTGCGGCGCCTTCATCGGTTCTCCTGGCGGTTTCAGGCGGAGCGGATTCGCTGACCCTGCTGGACGCCTCGGCGGCCATCGCGCCGGAGCTGGGCTTGCGGTTGGAGGTGGCCTCCGTCGACCACGGCCTGCGGCCCGAGAGCGCTTTAGAGGTAGCCGGGGTGCGGCGCGTGGCGGAGAGGCTGGGGCTGCCCTTCCACGCCCTGTCCGTGAACGTCCCGAAGGGCCCGGGGCTGGAGGCGAGGGCTCGCGCGCTGCGCTACGCCGCGGTCGACCAGGCACGCCGCGCGCGCGGTCTCACGTTCCTCGCCACGGCCCACACCGCTTCGGATCAGGCCGAGACCTTGCTGATGAGGCTGGGGCGTGGGAGCGGGCTCGGTGGCGCGGCGAGCGTGCGGACGCGCCGCGGCAGCATCCTCCGGCCCATGCTCCAGGTCACCCGCGAAGAGGTCGAGGCCTACGTGGAGGCGCGCGGGCTGGACCCCGTGGCCGATCCCATGAACGACGACGAGGCCTTCACCCGCGTGCGCGTTCGCAAGGGCGCGCTGCCGGCGCTGGTCGGGGCGCTGGGGCCCCAGACCCTGCGCGCGCTGGCGCGGTTCGCCCACTTCGCGGACGAGGACGACGCGCTGCTGGGCGACTGGGCGCAGGCCGCGGCGGAGCGGCTGACGGTAGCTGCGGGTGGGTTGGACGCAGTGGGGCTGCGCGCGCTCGAAGGGCCCCTGCGGCGGCGTGTGCTCGCACGGCTCGTGCAGTCGAAGGGGCTGCGGGTGGACGCAGCGATGCTGGAGCGGATGGAGGTCGCCCTTCGCCGGGGCGGCACCTGCTCTTTGGCCGGGCGCGCGGACTTCCACACGCAGGGAGGCCAAGCGCGCATCGAGCAGGCGGGCGGGCCCGGTTCGGAAGGGGGGCTTCCGACGAAGGGCAAGGAGGTGCGCCTCGAGCAGGGCGGGCCTGCCGTCACCGTGGGTGACTACACGCTGCGCTGGACCGCGACCCTGCCGAAGCCTCCGAGCCCGGGCGCGTCTACCCAGCCGCTCCTGAGCGCTCCGGAGGGAGGGGCCGTGACGGTTCGCTTCCGCCGGCCGGGAGATGTCGTCCGGTTGCCGGGCGGGCGCACGCGCAAGCTGCAGGACGTCTTCGTGGACGCGAAGGTGCCCGCCGAGCGCCGGGACGAGGTGCCGCTCCTGGCGGACGCCCGCGCGCGCATCCTTTGCGTGGTGGGCGTGTGGCCCCACAGAGGGGTGGCGGTGTCCGGCTTTATCGTCTCCACACTTGATCGTCGAGCGGGCGGGCGAAGGGGGGACGGGTTATAAGGGCCGGCGAAGGATGAAACGGCTTCGAAGCGGCTGTTGGGAGTTCGGCCGCGCCATCGTCCGGCGCTGAAAGGGCAAGCAGACAGTGCGATCCAGCTACAAGACGTTCGGCCTCTGGATGATCCTCATCGTCCTCTTCGTGGCCTTCTGGAAGGTGTTCTCCGGGAGCCAGGAAGAGCCGCAGAAGCCTTCCTTCACCTCGTTCCTCCAGAAGGTGGAGGAGGGGAAGGTGAAGAAGGTCACCATCCAGGGCACCACCTACTCCGGCGCGTTCGAGGACGGGTCGAAGGAGAAGTTCGAGACCCACGGGCCCGTGGGTGACACCCAGATGATCGACCGGCTCAGCGGCAAGGGCGTGGAGGTCGTGGTGTCCCCGCCGGAGAACAACGCGTGGATCGCGATCCTCGGGCAGTGGGTCCCCATCCTCCTGCTCTTCGCCTTCTTCATCTTCTTCATGCGCCAGCTCCAGGGCTCCGGCGGGAAGGCGATGACCTTCGGCAAGTCGAAGGCGAAGCTGCTCTCGGAGAGCCACAACAAGATCACGTTCGCGGACGTGGCGGGCATCGACGAGTGCAAGGAGGAGCTCGAGGAGATCATCGCGTTCCTCAAGGACCCCAAGAAGTTCACCAAGCTCGGCGGCCGCATCCCCAAGGGCGTCTTGATGATGGGCCCTCCGGGCACCGGCAAGACCCTCCTGGCGCGCGCGGTGGCGGGTGAGGCGGGCGTCCCGTTCTTCTCCATCTCCGGCTCCGACTTCGTGGAGATG
>CAZQVZ010000435.1:2146-4792 GCA_964596895.1 uncultured Myxococcaceae bacterium | reverse complement strand
TCCAGGATCAGGAACTGCGAGCCGTTCTTCTCCACCAGGTCGTAGACCGCGACGATGTTCTGGTGGCGGAAGGACGCGAGCGCCAGGGCTTCGCGGATGAAGCGGCTCAGGTTCTCCCGGCTGGCCTGCTCGGGGAGGAGCTCCTTGATGGCCACCTCCCGCTGCAGCGCTTCGTGCAGCCCACGGTGCACCTGCGCCATCCCGCCTTTGCCCAGCGGCCCGAGGATCTTGTACGGCCCTATCTTCCGATGTCGGGTGGGTTTGGGTGTGGCGGCGGCCATCTGCACGCGCACGGTAGGACGGATGTGCGCACACGTCGATGTGGGTACACCTCCCTCTTCCGGGTGGGAGCGGGCAGGCAGGGAGGCCCCGCCACGGGCCTCCTGCGAGCCCTGGGGGGCACTTTTCGCAGGCTTGCCAAAGGACCGGGGAGCGGGTCGGAAGGCCCCAGCGCCCACCTGCGGCCCCAGGCGCGATTTTCGGTTCCGGAAGGACTGGTGGACCCGGTCGTCATGGCGGTCGCAGAGCGCTATCAGGCCACGGCGGTGGTGATGCTCGATGAACGCCACTTCCGGGCGGTGAGCCTCGAGTTGAGACGCGTTCCGCGGTTGATCCCGGCTGGAAGACCGAAGCGACGCCTGCGCTGCGGTCGTCACTTGCACATGAGCGTCCCCGGTGGTGGGGCGATGGGCGGACGGTCGCAGTGCCCCCTGGTCTACGCCAGCCCCTCACGCTGGTAGACGGCCAGAGCCTCCTTCGTCATCGCCTCCAGCTCCTTGAACGCGGCCGCGTCGGGCTTCGTGAAGTTGAAGCAGGTCTTGCCCTGGCGGCGCTTCTCCAGTTCGGCGGAGAGGCCCGAACCCAGCTGCGGGTGCGTGTACAGCGGCATCAGGTGGAAGGAGACGTAGCTCTTCTTCACCTCGGTCATCGCGAACCAGATGGCCTTCTTCTCGGTCCCTTTGCTGGTGAGCAGCGTGTAGCCGGTGCCGTCGTCCCGCTTCACGAGCAGCGCCGGCGCGTACTTCTGAAGCATCCTGCGAAGCTCGGCGAAGGCGCCTGCGAAATCCTGACTGCCTGACTCCGCCGCGGGTGCCTTCTTCTTCGCCGTCGTCTTTGCCGCCATCTAGCGAGCCTCCGTCTTGTCCGTCTTGTCCCGCAGCCCCTCGAGCACTTGCCGCACGTTCGCCTCGGCGCCGCCGAGCCGCACCAGCGCCCGCATCAGCGGCGGCCCCCAGCGCGCCTCCTCCTCCACGGTCACCTCCGTCCCCTCGCCGGACGGCTCGAAGCGGTAGCGCCAGGTGGCGGAATAATCGCCGGTCGAGTCGTGCAGGACCAGCGTCAGCGCCCGCGGCGGGTGGGCCTCCACGATGCGCAGCGACATCTGACGGTCCGCGCGGGTCTCGACGAACTCCGCAGTTCCATCCGGCCTCGTCCGCCCCTCGACCGTGCCCACCTTCGGCATCCAGTCGCCGTAGCGGGCGATGTCCGCCACCCGGGCGTAGACCTCGTCCGTGGGCGCGGGCACCTCCGCCTGGGCCCGGGCGTGCAGGACCTCGGGGAGACGACGGGCCCAGAGCATGAAGACGCCAGCGAGAACCGCCAGCGACGCGACCACCACCAGCAGAATCAGCTTCATGGCGGGCCTTGCTAGCCCCGCAGCGCGGCCGCGGGCTTGACGAATCTTGCGTCGTCGCGCGCCCTCACCACTGGATCGTCACGGAGCCATGAGACCTGGCGCACCGGCAAGACGTAGAGCAAATCGAAGAACTCCGGCGCGCCGGCGCCGCCATCCAGGTAGTGCTCGCGCGCGGGCGCGCCTCGCGGCTCGTACCGTGACGCGGGCAGCCACACCTGGAAGAGCCAATCCCACGCGCGGGCAAGCAGCGGCATCTGCCCTTGCACCTCGAGCGTGGCGGTGGTGCCTGCTTCCAGCGTCCGGGTGGCCATCCACCGCGGCGGCTTCATCGCCTCCGGCAAGGGGACCGCGAAGTCATAGCGGCACTGCTCGAGCGGCGTCAGCTCCGGGTCGTCCTCCGCCATCCCGACGAGCGGGTGGGTGATGCCCTGCGCCTTCGCCCAACTGGCCACCTTCGCCGCGGCCTCCATCATCTTCTGCGGCTGCACGTACGAGCCATGCACGCGCACGTAGCCGAGCCGTTGCGAAGACTCCTGCACGAGCTGGACGCGGAACCCGTCGTCGTTGTCCCGCAGCGCCCGCTTCGGCGTGACGAACGGCCGGCGCTTCCTCTGTCTGAACCTCTGCGGCGCCGCGCGGAAGGCGCTGGGACTCGTGCCGAAGTGCCGTGAGAAGGCCCGGGAGAAGTCGGACGACTCGCTGAACCCGAGCTCCATCGCCACCTCCGTCAGCCGTCTGCGCGCGCTCCCGTACTTGAGCAGGAACGCCGCCTTCTCCAGGCGCAGGCGCAGCGCATGGTCCGCGGCCGTCTGCCCGAGGAGCGCCTTGAAGACGCGGTGGAAGTGGTGGGGCGCGAAGCCTGCGACCTGCGCCAACTCCTCCAGCGGCACCCGCCGGTGCAGGTTCTGCTCCAGATGCTCCAGCGCGCGGGCGAGCCGGACCTCGTAGCTCATGGTCCACGGTTCTAACCTACCGCCGCGGCGTGATGACCCTCCCCTCGGCCTCTCCCG
>CAZQVZ010000435.1:0-2046 GCA_964596895.1 uncultured Myxococcaceae bacterium | reverse complement strand
CCGGCGCAGCGAGCGGAGAGCCCCCTTCGAGAGCGAGCCGAGTCCGTCACCGCCCGCCGAACGCACAGTCCTGTCCGCGGGTAGGCAGGCGAGACCCGCGTCCGGTGAGCCAGGCGTCCACGGCGCGCGCAGCCTCGCGGCCCTCGCTGATGGCCCAGACGATGAGGCTCGCGCCGCGCCGTGCGTCTCCGGCGCACCACACCCCGTCCGCGCTGGTGGCGAACTGCGCGTCCGTCCGCACGTTGCCGCGCGCGTCCAGCTCCACACCCAACTGCGCCTGCAGCGTCGAGACCTCGGGCCCCAGAAAGCCCATCGCCAGGATGAGCAGGTCGACCTCCCAGACCTCTTCGGTCCCAGGCAAGGGCTGGAGCCCGACGTCCACTCCCACCGAGACGAGCCGCCGCAGCGCACCGCCCTCCCCTTCGAGCCGCGTGGTCATCCGCCCGAAGACCCGCTGCCCACCTTCTTCATGGCTGGTGGAGGTGCGGAACACCAGCGGCCACTGCGGCCAGGGGTTCTGCGGCGGGCGGGTGCCTGGCGGCGCGGGCAACAGCTCCACCTGGGTCACGCTCGAAGCACCCTGCCGGTGCGAGGTCCCCAGGCAGTCCGCGCCGGTGTCACCTCCGCCGAGGATGACCACCCGCTTGCCCTGCGCTGACAGCTCGGGCGCGGACGACGTGAGGTACGCCATGGCCTGGACCACACCGGAGCGCTCTCGCCCCGGCACCGGGAGCTCCCGCGGGCGGCCAGCGCCGTGGGTCACCAACACCGCGTCATGCGAGCGGCGCAGCTCATCCCACCGCGGCGCCTGGCCCACGTCCTGGCCACACAGAAACCGCACGCCTTCGGCCTGCAGGATGCGAAGCCGCCGGTCGATGACCGTCTTCTCCATCTTGAAGGACGGGATGCCGTAGCGGAGCAGCCCGCCGGGTGCGTCCGAGCGCTCGAAGACCGTGACCTCATGCCCGGCGCGGTTCAGCGCGGAGGCCGCCGCCAGCCCCGCGGGCCCCGAGCCCACCACCGCCACCTTGCGACCCGTGCGGTGCGAAGGCGGCCGCGGCTGCACCCAACCTTCGGCGAAGGCGCGCTCGATGATGTCCTTCTCCAGCTGCTCGATGGTCACCGGGTCCGCGTTCACGGCCAGCACGCACGCGGCTTCGCACGGCGCGGGGCACAGCCGCCCCGTGAACTCCGGGAAGTCGTTGGTGGACGAGAGCGCGAGGTAGGCCTCCCGCCAGCGGCCGTGCCAGACGTGCTCGTTGAAGTCCGGGATGGGGTTCCCGAGCGGACACCCCTGCTGGCAGAACGGCACGCCGCAGTCCATGCAGCGCCCGGCCTGCTTCTGGGCGGCGCCCTCGTCGTGCGGCAGCACCAGCTCGCGGAAGTCACCGAGCCGCTCCTCCACCGGCCGCCTGGGCGCACCTTCGCGCGGCCACTGCTGGAACCCCGTCGGCTTGCCCATCAGGCCTCCGCTCCGCCGGCGCGCAGCGGCGCCCCAGGTGACTCCGCCTGTGCCCGCCGCGCCGCCAACACCCGCTTGTAGTCGGTGGGCAGGACCTTCACGAAGTCCCCCATCACGTGCGGCCAGTGGTCCAGGAGCCGCTTCGCCACCACCGAGCCCGTCAGCCGCGCGTGCTTCTCCACCAGCCCGCGCAGGAGCCACACGTCCGAGTCGTCGCGCAGCGCCTCCAGCTCCACCATGGCCGCGTTGCACCGGTCCCGGAAGGCGCGCTCCCGGTCGAGCACGAAGGCGACGCCGCCGCTCATCCCTGCGGCGAAGTTGCGGCCCACCTGCCCCAGCACCACCACCACGCCGCCGGTCATGTACTCACAGCCGTGGTCCCCCACCCCCTCCACGACGGCGGTGGCGCCGCTGTTGCGGACACAGAAGCGCTCGCCTGCGAGGCCCCGGAAGAAGGCCTCTCCGCTGGTGGCGCCGTAGAGCACCGTGTTGCCGATGAGCACGTTCTCCTCCGCCGCGAAGCGGGCGTCCTGCGGTGGGAAGACGATGATGCGCCCGCCGGAGAGCCCCTTGCCCACGTAGTC
>CAZQVZ010000434.1:0-4831 GCA_964596895.1 uncultured Myxococcaceae bacterium | reverse complement strand
TGCCACGTGGGCTCGCTGTACTCGCACGGCACCAACCGCATCGACTCCATCGAGCTGTGCGTGACGTGCCACAACGCGGCGTCCAGCGACAAGGACAACCGCGTGGGCATGGGCATCACCGCCGCCAACGCCTACGACGGCAAGGCCGGCGAAACCTACGACCTGCGCTACATGCTCCACGCCGTCCACTCGGCCGGTGAGAGCAGCGTCCCGTGGGTGATGTACCGCGGCAACGGCATCTACGCCTTCGGCGGCAAGGACACCCAGCTCAACCACTGGCCGGAGGGCGCTCCGAACTGCAAGACCTCCGCGACCGCCGCCGAGAACAACGGCCACTGGGTCTACGCCTCCACCGGCGGTGACGGCCCCAACGGCGAGGTGTGCCGCACGCACAACCGCCACGCGGTCACCTACCCGCGCGCGCTCAACGACTGCCAGGCCTGCCACGTGAGCAGCTTCGAGACGAAGAAGCTGCCCGACCCGCGCAAGTCGATGGCGCTCACCCTCGAGCCGGGCGCGGCCCCGTGGGGCAACCAGAAGGACGACGTCCTGATGGGCGCCACCACCGCCGCCTGCGGGAGCTGCCACCAGTTCAACGACAAGCTGGACCAGAACATGGTCCGGGCCCACATGTTCCAGAACGGGTGGGTGCCGTCCGCGACCGTCAACGGCCGCGAGGACGTGCTGAACCAGGTCCGCTAGTCGCTTCGCAAGGGGACTCTTCGGACCGGAAGCGGGGGCGGCCCATACGGCGCCTCCGCTTCTTTTTTGGGGCCAGCCCTAGACGTCGAGGTCCTGGACCTCCGCCGCCCGCTCCATGATGAAGCGGAACCGCGCGGAGACGTCCTTGCCGAGCAGGTCGTTGATGGTCCGGTCGGTGTCCAGCGGGTCATCGATGGTGACCCGGAGCGCGCGCCGGCGCCTGGGGTCCAGGGTGGTCTCCTGCAGCTCCTCCGGCTGCATCTCGCCCAGCCCCTTGAAGCGCATCACCACCGGCCTGGCGTTCCCCTTCGCCTTCTCCTTGATGATCCGGTCCCGGTCCGCCTCGTCCAGCGCCCAGTGCGTCTCCTTGCCGATGTCCACCCGGAACAGCGGCGGCTGGGCGATGTAGATGGCGCCGTTCTCGATGAGCGGGCGCAGGTGCCGGTAGAAGAAGGTGAGCAGGAGCGTGGCGATGTGGTGCCCGTCCGAGTCCGCGTCCATCAGGAGGAAGACCTTCCCGTAGCGCAGCTTCGTCAGGTCCAGCCCGGGGCCGAGGCCACAGCCGAGCGCCGACACGATGTCGGTGAGCTCCTTGTTCTGCGCCACCTTGTCGGTGGACGCCTGCTCCGCGTTCAGCACCTTCCCGCGCAAAGGCAAGATGGCCTGGGTGCGCCGGTCCCGCCCCTGCTTGGCCGAGCCGCCTGCGGAGTCACCCTCCACGATGAACAGCTCGCTCTCCGCCGGGTTGGTGGACGCGCAGTCCGCGAGCTTTCCGGGCAGGTTCATCCGGTGGCTGACCGCGGTCTTCCGCGTCACCGCCTGGGACGCCGCGCGCGAGGCCTCCCGCGCCCTGGCGGCGAGGATGATCCGCGCGACGATGGCCTCGGCCACGCTCTTGTTGTCGTTGAGCCACTTCTCCAGCGCCGGCCGCACCACGTTGTCCACCTGCGCGGTGGTCTCCGGGTTGTTCAGCCGGCCCTTGGTCTGGCCCTGGAACTGCGGGTCCACCACGTACACCGAGAGGACGCAGGCGATGCCCTCCCGGATGTCCTCCGCGGTCAGCGACACGCCCTTGGGGGTGAGCTGGTGCGTCTCGATGTAGTTGCGCACCGCCTTCACCACGCCCGCGCGCAGGCCCGCCTCGTGGGTGCCGCCCTGGGCGGTGGGGATGCCGTTGACGTAGGAGCGGATGTACTCGTCGGTGGCCTCGGTCCAGCAGAGCGCCGCCTCCAGCCGCACCCCGTTGTCCCGCGCCACGTAGAACTGCGCGTTCTGCGCCGGCACCGTGGGCTTGCTCCGCTGCGCCACCAGCCGGGGCAGATATTCGGCGATGCCGCCGTCGTGCTTGTGCTCCACCCGCTGGTGCGGCGACTGGGTGTGGTCGTTGAAGACCACCGTCATCCCCTTGTGCAGGTAGCTCTTCGCCTCCAGCCGCTCGGAGATGACCTTCGCGTCGAACTTCTGCTTCTCTCCGAAGATCTCCGTGTCCGGCTCGAAGGTGATGAGGGTCCCGGACCCACGCGCGCCGCCCAGCGACCTCAGCGGCCCCGTCGCCTTCCCGCGGACGTAGGACTGCGTGTACCGCTTGTGGTCCCGCTTCACCTCCGCCGTGAGCTTCTTCGACAGCGCGTTCACCACCGAGGAGCCCACGCCGTGCAGACCGCCCGAGTGCACGTAGTTGCCCTGCTCGAACTTCCCGCCCGCGTGCAGCGTGGTGAGGATGATCTCCAGCGCGGACTTCTTGAACTTCGGCATCACGTCCACCGGGATGCCGCGCCCGTCGTCCTCCACCGTGATCGTCCGGCCGTCCTTGTGGAGCGTCACCTCCACCTTGGTGGCGAAGCCGTTGATGACCTCGTCCACCGAGTTGTCGAGGATCTCCCACAGCAGGTGGTGGTACCCCGCCGCGTCCGTCCCGCCGATGTACATGGCCGGCCGCTTGCGCACCGGCTCCAGGCCTTCGAGCACCTGGATGTTCTGGCCGCTGTAGGCCTGCTTCTTCGCCGCCATTACTTCTTCTCCTCGGGCAGCTTCACCCACACCACGCCCTGGTCCACCGCCTTCACGCGGTCCTTCTTGCTCATCTCGCGGCCCTTGCCGCCGCGGCCCGAGACCTCGTACTTCGACGGCGAGACCTCCAGCTTGCGCCCCTTCTGGGTCTCGATGGGGAAGCCGTCCTTCTTCGTCGGCGTGCACAAGAACGCCACCACCCGATCATCCGGCGCGACCTTGATCACGGTGACGCCGCGGCCCGGGCCGGACAGCTCGTTGACCTCGCTCACCTTGCAGACGAGCACCGCGGTCTTCTCGGTCACCACCGCGAGGAAGTCCTTCGTCCCTGCCGGCTGCACCCCGATGAGCTCGTCCCCTTCAGCGTGCCGCGCGTACCTGCGACCGGCGCGGGTGGAGACCTCGGTGTGCGCGGCGAGCCCGAACCGCAGGCCGTAGCCCCGCGCGCTCACCGCCACCAGGGTCTCGGGCGCCTCCAGCCGCGGGTCCAGCGAGAGCCCGCCCACCAGCCGCTCCCGGTCGTCGAACTTGAAGAGCTTCTGCACCGGCTCGCCGTAGCCGGTGGACGCGGGGATGTCGTTGAAGCGGGTGACGTAGGCGGCGCCGAAGTTGGAGAAGAGCACCAGGTTGGACTTCAAGGACCCGGCGAGCACGCACATCACCGCGTCGCCTTCGCGAAGCCGCGTCCCCTGGGGGTCCTTCAGCTCCCGCATCCGCTTGATCCACCCGTCACGGGTGACCACCACCACCGAGTCCTCGTCGGCGATGAAGGCGTCCGGATCGTATTCGGCCTCCTCCACCGCGCCGCCCACCTTCGTGCGCCGCTTGTCGCCGTAGGCCTTCTTCACCTCCAGGAGCTCATCCCGGACGATGCCCCAGCGCTTCTTCTCGCTCTTGTTGCCGAAGAGCAGCAGGTCCTCGAGCCGCTTCGCCTCGGCGCGCTTCTCCTTGAGCTCGTTCTGGATGACGAGGATCTCCAGCCGCGCCAGCCGGTACAGCTTCAGCTCGAGGATGGCGTCCGCCTGCTCGTCGGTGAGCTTGAAGCGGGCGATGAGCTTCTTCGCCGCGTCGTCCTTGCCTTCGCTCTTGCGGATGATGCGGATCATCTCGTCGAGCGCGTCGTAGACCTTCGCGAAGCCCTCGAGGATGTGCAGCCGCCGCTTCACCTGCTCGAGCTCGAACTCGAGGCGCTTTCTCACCACCTCCTGCCGGAAGAGGAGGAACTCCCAGAGCATCCGCTTGAGGTCCAGCCGCTCCGGCCTGCCCACCTCCGGGTTCTCGGTGGGGACGAGGCACGTCATGTTGACGTTGAAGTTCGTCTGCAGCGGCGTGTGCTTGTAGAGGTACGCCATCACCAGCTCCGCAGAGGCGTCCTTCTTCAGCTCCAGCACGATGCGCACGTCCCGCGTGGACTCGTCGCGCACGTCCACCAGGTGGGGCAGCTTCCGCTCCCGCACCAGGTCTCCAATCTTCATCACCAGCGTGGACTTGTTCACCGTGTAGGGGATGGAGGTGACGACGATCTGCGCGCCGCCGCGCTTCATCTCCTCCACGGTGTACTCGCCGCGCACCCGGACCGAGCCGTGGCCGGTCTCGTAGATCTCCCGGAGCTCCTTCTTGTTGTTGAGCACGTGGCCGCCGGTGGGGAAGTCCGGGCCCTTCACGTGCTTGAGCAGGTCCTTCGTCTCCAGCTTCGGGTTGGCGATGAGGTCCACGCACGCGTCCACCACCTCGCCGAGGTGATGGGGCGGGATGTTGGTGGCCATGCCCACCGCGATGCCGGTGACCCCGTTGACCAGCAGCTGCGGCACCCGCGCGGGGATGACGATGGGCTCCTGCAAGGACCCGTCATAGGTGGGCCGGAAGCCGACCACCCGCTTGCTGATCTCCGAGAGCAGCTCCGAGGAGATGCGCGCCAGCCGGCACTCGGTGTAGCGCATGGCCGCCGGCGCATCCCCGTCCAGCGAGCCGAAGTTGCCGTGGCCGTCCACCAGCGGGTAGCGCAAGGAGAAGTCCTGCGCCATGCGCGCCAGGGCGTCGTAGATCGCCGTGTCGCCGTGCGGGTGGTACTGGCCCATCACGGTGCCGACCACCTTGGCGCACTTCTGGTACTTCGCGT
>CAZQVZ010000433.1:0-4836 GCA_964596895.1 uncultured Myxococcaceae bacterium | reverse complement strand
TTGGAGAAGGCCCACGGCCGGGAGGTATTCGCCGTGCACAGCCCGGAGCTCTCACAGCTCACGCCGCCCCACGCGAGCGGGTAGAGCGTGGACACCGCGTTCGTCCCGCGCACCACCACCACGTACCAGGTGTCCGAGCCCGGGATCAGTCCTTCGCTGGCGCCGAGGGTGAAGGTCTCCTCCACCTCGATGCGCTGGTAGGTCCCCGGGCCCGGCACCGCCACCACCGGCAGCGCCGCGGGGTTCAGGTCCACGCTGGCCACGGGCACGGGCGCCGTGCCGTTCGGCTCGCCGTTGAGGGCTTCGCGGCCGTCCGCGTGGGTGAAGACCTCGATGCGGTCGAACCTGATCCACTCCGGCGACTGGACCTTCACCGTGAGCTGCACCTGCTCGCCCGCGGCCGCGTTCACGCTCAAGGTCCCGCCCACGCCGGCCACCGTGCCCACAGGCGTCCCCTGCGCATCGAGCCTTTGGGCGTTCACGCTCAGGAAGAGGGAGTTGGAGCCCACCGCCCGGCGCGCGCGCAGGGCCTCCGCGAAGACCGGCACCGAGAACTCCGCCGGCGCATCCCGGTCCACCGTCTCCACCCACGTGCGCGAATACCCGCCGGTGACGCTCAAGGCGTAGTGCGAGTCCGAGACCGCGGTGGCGGCCTTCACGTTGCCGCTGGAGAGCATGGTCATCCAGTCGTTGAGCAGGGCAGACCCGGCGCTGAAGCCGTTGACCAGCTCCAGCACGTCGAACCCGTCGCCGAACAGCCGGGTGTTGCTCGGCGTCGCGTCCGGGGCGGGCTCCATCCGCAGCGTCGTCGGATCGGTGTGGGTGTGCAGCGTGTCGGTGTCCAGGCGCACCACCTCGAAGACGCCGTTGCTGCCGCGCGGGTGGTTCACCTGCACGAGCGATCCGGGGTGCGCCTCACGGATCCCGTCGAACAGCTGCGGGCCGCGCAGGGTGGGGCCGGTCCCGCCCGCCCAGTCGAAAGGCCCGCCGCGCGGCGCGTCCTGGCGGATGAGGGGATAGGCGTTGAAGTGCCCGTAGTCGAAGGTGGAGACCTCCTGGCCGATCATGCTGGCGATGAACGCCTGCGCGCCCAGCTGCTCGATGGTCGGGGCGTAGTCGGTGACGGCCTCGTGATCGGTGGAGACGAGCAGGTCCACGCCTTCGGCGAGGAAGCTCAGGACCCGGCGGGTATTGGCCACGCTGCTGTCCGGGCTGCCGGTGGCGTGCACGTGCAAATCCGCGCTCATCCACCCGGTGCTGTCCACCACCTGGGCCAGCTCCGCGTTCAAGGTGACGTCGCCCAGGGTGAGATCCACAGGCTCACCGCTCTGCGGCCAGGACGCAGGCCAGGCGCTGTATTCAGGGCCGCGGGTCACCAGCACCCGGTAGTCCCCGGGGGCGAGCGGCAAGGTGAGCGTCCCCGACGCCGGGACGTACCCCACCGCGGCGATGTCCGACGGCAGCTGCTCCACCGCGGCGATGCGGGCGTAGTCGTTCCAGCGGGTGGGGCAGCTCCCGGACGGACACAGCACGGTGACCTTCGCGGGCATGGGGGCGCCTTGTGGGTCCTTCACGTGCACGGTGAGGTTCTGCGACGGCCCCAGCACCAGCTCCACGTCCGTGGTCCCGTTGGTCCCGAGCTGCCTGTCCACCGGGGCCGAGAACGCATGGCCCATCTTCCCCACCTGCAGCCGGTAGCTCGCAGGGGGCAGGTCCACGTGGGCCTTCCCTTCCGCATCCGCGATGAGGAGCGTCTGCATCCGGCCTGCGCCCATCACCGCCACGCGCGCGCCCGGCGCGACGTTGCCCTGCGCGTCCTTGACGGTGACCTGGAGCCTGCCCACAGGGCCGCCGTCGAGGTGCCGGTAGGAGGATTCAATCTCCGCGATGTCCCTTCCGATGAAGAAGTCCCGCAGCCACGCGCGCTTCTCGCCGCCCTTGATGGCGAAGGTGCCCGGCCGTCTCGGCGCCTGCTGCTCCAGCCAGCTCAAGACGCCTTTGGAGTCCTCCGCGCCGGCGAGCACGCCCACCGCGCCGCCGAAGATCAGCGCGGCGTCGTTGCTCACCACCGCCGGATCATTGAAGGTGTACGAGCGGTACCCGTAGGCCACGCCCTCACCCTGGAAGAAGAACCCGCCGGTGGGGTCGATGAGGCAGTCCGCAGCGCCCATCTGGCCGGTGCAGCCCTTCGGGTTGAAGATCTCGGTGGGGCCGCCCTGGTCCATCAGGTCCCCGATGGGCATGGAGATGATCTCCGGCCCTTCGTTGCAGAACTGCGTGTACAGCCGCACCCGGTTCTCGCCGGGCGACAGCACGTAGTAGGTGGTGGCCTTCATCGCCTTCGGCTCCTCGGGGTTCACCACCACCGAGACCACCCCGGGCAGGAAGCTGCCGATGATTCGGGGCAGGTTGATGAAGTCGTTGAGCTGGTCGGGACCCGTCACCGCGACGATGGCCGCCCCGCCGCCCGAGCCGTCGTTCAAGATGTCCACGTGCTGCGCTTCGATGGTGCGCCCGAACGAGTGCAGGAACCCCAGCCGCCCCCACTGATCCCTGCCGGGCTCACCGTCCGGGCGCTGCAGGTCCGCGTCCACCAGCCAGCCTCCGAAGGGGACCATGGAGAAGTGGCGCCCCGGTTGGCTGATGACCACTCGCACGCGGTCGTTTTCGAGCACCACGTCGCCCACCATGCCTTCGGCGCTCATCCCCCCCACCAGCTCCTCTTTGCTCTGCGCGACGTACGCCCGCGAGCCTGCGCCGACCTGCGAGAAGAGCCCCGCGGCCTCCAGGTCCGCGTCACACCGGTGCGTGGGGAGGGGGCTGCCGCCGCCGGGCGGCTCTTTGGAGGGGCAGGCGGTCAGGGCAAAGGCGCCCAACAGGCCGAGGGTCACGGTCGCGTTACGCATGGCCCCCGAGCATCCACGCTGGCGTGGCTACTTGTCGAGCAGCTCAGGCCGCCGGCGGACCATCCCGAGCGCGACGGTCAGCGCGGCCAGGACCCCCAGCACCCGCGCGGCCGTGCCCAGAGAAGGCGAGAGCAGGAGGCTCAGGGCGAGCCCGATGACGAGCCCCAGCGCGAGCGCTGCGCCCCACCGGCCCATGGTCTCGTGGGTGGCCGGCCTCTGGGGCACTCCCGAAGGCCTCATGGCGCGGGCGCCCAGAGGGTGCGGAGGTCATCCGGGAGCTGGGAGGAGACGTCCTCCACCTCACCGTCGGTGATCCAGTCGCGCACGGTCTCGAAGACCACGTGCGCGAGCTGCTCCGCTTCCTCCACCTCCACGCCCAGGTCGTCGGCGATCATCCGGAGGAACTCGTCCCGGCCGAAGCGCTGCGGCGCCCGCCCCTGGTGCCGCCCGCAGCGGTTGAGCAGCTCGCGCAGCCGCAGGGGGAGCTGGGCCTCGAGCTGCGAGGCCTCGTTGCCGAAGAGGCGCTGCTCGAGCGCGCACATCACCGAGGTGGCCGCCCGCTCGGCCAGGTCGCGGGCGAGCCCACCGTTGGCCTGCACGCGCCGCAGGAAGTGGGACCAGGTCTGCGCTGAGCGGCTCTCGGAACGAATCATCAAGACCTCCGGGGCAATGCTGCGCACGCAACAGTGCGCCGGCACGTCCAGCGCTTGCGCTCGGAGGACCGCTCGGTGGGAGGGCGCTTGCCCCGCAAGGAATGCGCGCGCGGCGCACACCGGTTGAGCAGACAAAGGAGCGCGCGCGCCTGTCTGTAGAGCGCTTGACGCGGGGGGAGGCCCCTGCCTAGGGTGCGCGCCCTCTTCCGGCCCAGGTGGGCTGGAGGCCATTCCACGTCACGGCCCACGCGGAAGCTGGCTCGGAGATCCCAACCGGGGCCAAAGCAGTACGCTTTCAGGTCACCCAACAACCATGCAGCAGAACGTAGACCAGCAGACCGGTATCCCCCCCGAAGAAGACTTCGCCACCATGTTCGAGGCCTCGCTCAAGGAGCGGGGCGGAGACGGAATCGTCAAGGAAGGGGAGGTCGTCAAGGGCACCGTGGTCACGGTGAACAAGGACTTCGCCATCGTCGACGTGGGGTACAAGTCGGAGGGGCAGATTCCGATCTCGGAGTTCACCTCTGCGCGCGGCGAGGTCTCGGTCAAGGCCGGAGACACCGTCGAGGTCCTCCTCGAGAGCCGCGAGAATGACACCGGCATGGTCGTCCTCTCCAAGGAGAAGGCCGACAAGATGCGGATCTGGGACGAGATCAGCGCCGCCTGCGAGCGCGACGAGATCGTCAAGGGCACCATCGTCGGACGCGTGAAGGGTGGCCTCTCCGTCGACATCGGCGTGAAGGCGTTCCTCCCTGGCAGCCAGGTCGACATCCGCCCGGTGCGGAACCTCGACCAGTTCATCGCCAAGGAGTTCGAGTTCAAGGTCATCAAGTTCAACAAGAAGCGCGGCAACATCGTGCTGTCGCGCCGGGTCCTCCTCGAGAAGCAGCGCGAGGAGATGAAGAAGGAGACCCTGAAGAACCTGAAGGAGGGCGCGATCCTCAAGGGCCAGGTGAAGAACCTGACCGACTACGGCGCGTTCATCGACCTCGGCGGCATCGACGGGCTGCTCCACATCACGGACATGTCCTGGGGCCGCGTCGGTCACCCCAGCGAGATGTTCAACGTGGGTGACGAAGTCCGCGTGGTCGTCCTCAAGTTCGACCCCGTGCAGGAGCGCGTCAGCCTCGGCCTCAAGCAGATCCAGGAGGATCCCTGGCACCGGGCGGACGAGAAGTACCCGGTCGGGACCCGCGTCTCGGGCAAGGTGGTCAGCCTCACCGACTACGGCGCGTTCATCGAGATCGAGCAGGGCGTGGAGGGCCTGGTGCACGTGT
>CAZQVZ010000432.1:0-4846 GCA_964596895.1 uncultured Myxococcaceae bacterium | reverse complement strand
GCTCCATCGTCGCGGACGTGATGCGCCTGGGCATCGAGGACTACATCCTCAAGCCGTTCAAGCCGGAGGAGCTGCGCGCGAAGGTGCAGAAGGTCCTCAAGCTCGGCGCTCCCCTTCCCGCCGCCGGGCCCCAGACGGCGCCCTCGCTGGCAGCGCCGGCGCCCGCGCTGGTGGACCGGCCGGAGGGCGGCGCCCGCCAGTTCGTGGATGTCCTGGTGGTGGACGACATGGAGAACGTCCACAAGAAGCTGCGGACCCTGCTGCCGCCGCACGTGAGCCTGAACGGCTGCGCCAGCGCGCAGTCCGCGTTCACCCACTGCCGGGACCGCGTGTTCCGGATCATCCTCGTGGACACGGACATCCCGGACGTCAACAGCGCCGCCCTGATGAACCAGCTGCGGACCCTGCAGACGCACGCCGCGTTCGTGGCGCTCACCCTGCGCAGCGCGAGCGACCAGCTCAAGGAGCTCACCGCGCTCGGCTTCGACGACGTGCTCTACAAGCCGTTCGACCGGGAAGGGCTGGACGAGTTCCTGATGCGCTACTTCGAGGACCAGGAGCTGGTCGTCTCCGAAGACAACGTGGTGAAGGTGGGCGCCTACCTGGGCAAGGAGGAGCGGATGGACAAGTACTTCGGCCGCGTCTCCAGGCTCCTGGGCGAGACCGTGGACAAGCTCGCCGCCGCCTGCTTCGACGAGATGATCGTCGACATGGTCCGGGTCCCGCTCAAGCCGGACCGCACCCCGAGGCTCCTGCTCGACCTGTGCAAAGAGGCGAAGGAGCGCGGCCTGGAGCTCCGGGTGGTGGCCACCGCCGAAGGCAAGCAGCTGTTCAGCACCTTCGACGAGACCGCCCAACTTCCGATGTTCGCCACCGTCGACGCAGCCCGCGCCCACGCGGCCTGAAGGATTTCCCATGCACGCCGAAGAGAAGCTCGCCCAGAAGCTGGAGGCCATCGTCACCGCGCGGCTGGCGGAGAACTCCCTCACCCTTCCGCCCCCACCGGTGGCGGTGACGAAGTGTTTGTCTGCCGTCCGCTCCCAGAACTTCGCGCTCAAGGACGCGGTGCCCATCATCGAGACGGACCCGGTGGTGGCCGCGCGCATCCTCCGGGCCGCCAACAGCGCCGCCCACGGCGGCATGGAGCGGGCGAAGTCCATTGGCCAGGCGGTGACCCGGCTGGGCGTGGAGCGGCTCAAGACGCTGCTCATGGAGATCGCCGCCCAAAGGCTCTTCGAGTCGCGGGATCCGCGCATCGCCGAGGCCTGCCGCGGGGTCTGGGACCACTCGCTGGCGGTGGCCATGCTCTCGCGTGACGTGGCCGCGCTGTGCGGCGTGGAGGACGTGGAGGGCGCCTACCTCGCCGGCCTGCTGCACGACGTGGGCAAGCCGGTGGTGGCCTGGGCGCTGCTGGAGGCGGAGAAGATGGTCGTCGGCACCCGGACCAACGTGTGGATCGACGCCGGGCTGTGGGTGGAGGCCATCCAGCGCAGCCACCGCAAGGCCGGCACGCAGCTCGCCACCCGCTGGGGACTCCCAGAGGGCATCTGCAGCGCCATCCAGGACGCCGCGGAGTTCGACAGCCTCAACCGCCTCGGCGTGAGCAACTGCGTCCGCTTCGCCAACGCGCTCGCCAAGCGCGAGGGCCTCTACGTGGGGAACGTGGACCGCGACGACGTCGAGGCGCTGGTGATGATCGGCCGGTCCCTGTTGGGCATGGATGACTCGGTGCTGCAGCGGCTGTGCACCGGGCTCACCGAGCGCGTGCGCGGGCAGGCAGCGTAGCCGGCGCTTCCCGGACGTGCGCCCGCTGCCCTCGCGCAGCGGGGTCAGGCGGCGTCTGGCGGCGTCAGGCGGCGTCAGGCGGGGTCAGCGGGGTCAGCCGGCGCGGGCGCCTCAGCCCAGCGCCGCGAGCAGGGCCGCAGGCAGCGCGTCCAGGGGCGTCCAGCCGTCCACCGCCCCCTCTTCGTGGGCGGCCTTCGGCATGCCGAACACCACCGAAGTCGCCTCATCCTGCGCGAAGGTGGCGGCCCCCGCGTCCCGCAGCTGCCGCAGGCCCACCGCACCGTCCCGCCCCATGCCGGTGAGCAGCACCCCGACCGAGGCGCCCTGGGCGGCGTTTGCCACCGAGCGGAAGAGCACGTCCACTGACGGGCAGTGCCCGCTCACCCGCGGCCCCTCCCGGACCTCGGCGCAAAGGCCACGCGGGGAGCTCCGCACCACGAGGTGCTTCCCGCCGGGCGCCACCAGCGCAAGCCCGGGCTCGAGCTGCGCGCCATCCTCCGCCTCCCGCACCCGGAGCTGGGTGATCCGCTCCAGGCGCTCGGCGAAGGCGCGGGTGAAGCCCGGCGGCATGTGCTGGGTGATCACCAGGGGCGGCATCTGCGCCGGCAGCGCGCGCAGCAGCTGCTCGATGGCCACGGTGCCACCGGTAGACGCGCCAATGGCCACCACCCTGTCCGCCCGAACCCGGGGGACCGCCCGCGGGCGGAGCTCTGCGGCTGCGGTGGTCTGAAGCCGGGCGCCCGCCGCTGCGCGCAGCGCCCCCGCCAGGGTCGGCCCCAGCGTCTCCAACTGCGCCCGCCCCATCGGCTTCTGCAGCACGCACACCGCGCCGGCCGCGAAGGCCTCCATGGCCAGGGCGCCGCCGCGGGCGGTGATGGAGGAGACGACCACCACCGGGAGCGGGTGGTGGGTCATCAGCGCGCGCAGGAAGGTGAGCCCGTCCATGCGCGGCATCTCCATGTCCAGGGTGAGGACATCCGGCTTCAGGGCGACGATCTGCTCGCGCGCGACGTACGGGTCCTCCGCCTCCCCCACCACCTCGATGTCCGGCTCCCGCGAGAGCACGTACCGGAAGACCTCCCGGATGACGCGGGAGTCGTCCACGATGAGGACCCGGATCATCCGGCCCTCTTCTGCAGCGAGCGCATCTGGCCGGCGGACGTGACCTCCACGCCGCCGGTGCCCACGTGGAGCCTGACCGTTCGCGAGATGCGGCCGCCCAGATCCTCCCCCCGGATGGGGAAGCCCCCGTCCGACAGGATCCGCCGGGTGGCCGCCACGTTCCGCTCTCCGATGGCCAGAATCCCGCTCACCTCCGGCCCGACGCTGGCGCCGCCGACCAGCCACACCGCGAGATCCTCCCTCCGACAGCCGAGCCGCCGCAGCTGGTTGAAGAGCAGCGGGATGCCCAGGTCCGCGAACCGGGAGGGCCGCGCCAGCACGCCCTCGCTGGAGGCGCCATGTCCGGACGGCAGCATCAGGTGCAGCATCCCGCCTATGCGCCGCCGCGCGTCGTGGACCACCACCGCCACACAGCTCCCCAGGCCGAAGGTCACCAGCACGTCCTCTGGGTGGAGGGAGACGAGGAAGTCGGCGATGCCCACGACCCGGTCCGCCACTACCCGCCCGCCCGGTACACCGAGGGCCGCTCGAGCTGCAGCCCCGTACGCACGCCGGTCAGGGTCTCGGTGTGGCCAATGCACACCAGACCTCCGGGAGCGAGCAGCCGCTCCACCTGCTCCACCAGCCCCTGCCGGACCCGGTTGTCGAAGTAGATCATCACGTTCCGGCAGAAGACCGCGTCCAAAGGCCCGCTCATGGGGTACGGCGGCGCCGAGAGGTTCAGCCTGCGGAAGACCACCTTCGCGCGCAGCGCATCCGCCACGGCCCACCTCTGCGTCCCCCCGCCCCCGCCCTGCCGCACCAGCCAGCGCTGCTTGAGCTCCGGGGGGACGGTCCGGAGCTGCTCGTCCGAATAGACGCCTCGCTCCGCGGTGGTCAGCACGCGGGTGGAGATGTCGGTGGCGAGGATTCGCCAGTCCGCGTCGGCGCCCAGCTGCTCTGCGAGCACCATGGCCATGGACCAGGGCTCCTCGCCGCTGGAGGAGGCGGCGCTCCAGCAGCGGAACCTGCGCCTGCCGGCCGCGTGCGCCCGCGCGGCGCACCGGCGCAAGTCTTCGAAGTGGTCCTTCTCCCGGAAGAAGGACGTGAAGTTGGTGGAGATGACGTCCAGGAAGTGGACGAGCTCCTGGCCAGAGGCGTCCGCCTCGAGGAACGCGACGTAGGCGCGCTCATCCGAAAGCCCCAGGGCGCGCAGGCGCGACGCCAGCCGCGAGACGACCAGGGCCTGCTTCCCCTCCGACAGCGCAATGCCGGCGGCGGCGTACGCCGTCTGCTGCAGGAAGCGGAAGGAGGCCTGGTCCATGTCGCACGCGTCCGGGGCGAGCTGCCGCCTAGAAGTCCTTCAGCGCGACGTCGGAGTCGAACGGGATGGCGAGCGCCGCCGCGTGCCCGTTGGTGTGCCCGTTGGTGTGCCCATTGGCGTGCCCGTTCGCGCCGTTCGTCCCGGCCTTCGGGGCGGCGACCTGCGGCCGCATCAGGTTCCGCGGCGCGCTGACCCTGGGCGAGACGATCCGCGTCTGCCGGTCGAGCTTGAACTGGGCCACCAGGGAGGACATCTCCTGCGCCTGGCCGGAGAGCTCTTCGGCGGCGCTGGAGGACTCCTCCGAGCTCGCCGCGTTCTGCTGGGTGACCTGGTCCATCTGCGCGACCGACTTGCTGATCTGATCCACGCCGCGAGACTGCTCGCCGCTCGCGGAGGCGATGTTCCGGATGATCTCCGACACCTGGTTCACCGAGCCGACGATCTCCCCCAGGTTGCTGCTGACCTGCCGGCTGATGCCCTCCCCCTGCCGGGAGAGCTGGACCGAGTCATTGATGAGCGACTCCGTCTTCTTCGCCGCCTCCTTGCTGCGCAGCGCGAGGTTTCTGACCTCCTCGGCCACCACCGCGAACCCGCGACCGGCCGCGCCGGCGCGCGCCGCCTCCACCGCCGCGTTCA
>CAZQVZ010000431.1:0-4850 GCA_964596895.1 uncultured Myxococcaceae bacterium | reverse complement strand
AGGGCGGCCATGAACGTGCTCTCCGGGCTGGAGGTGGAGACGCTCATCGCCTGCATCGCCCGCGGGGAGACGGCGCGGCTCACCAAGATCCGCGGGGTGGGCAAGAAGACCGCGGAGCGGCTGGTGCTGGAGCTCAAGGACAAGGTGAAGCTCCTGTCCATCTCCGCAGCCAACGAGGCCGCCACCGCGGCCGCGGGCGGAGGCTCGCCGCACCGGGAGGACCTGGTCTCGGCGCTGGTGAATCTCGGCTACAAGCCGCCGCAGGCGGAGAAGGCGGCGGACCTGGCGGCCCAACGCACAGGCGCGGAGGCCTCCTTCGAGGTCCTCTTCCGCGAAGCCCTCAAGGGGCTGCGGCAGGGCTGAGGGGCCTCTCTACTTCTTGAAGAGCGGATCTTCGGCCATCTGGCCGTGGAGCTCGGCGCGGGCTTCGGCCACCGTGGCCTCGTATTCACGCCGCTCCGCTTCGCTCAGCCGGTCCAGCGCGAAGTTGAGCTGGGCCCGCGCGCGCACCCCCCGCCGCTCCGCCTCGCGCGCCTCGTCCTGCGCGGCGAGGAACTCAGGCGCCTCGCTGCGGTCGACGCCGTCCGCGCGCAGGGCCTCCAGCTTCGCCTCGGCTTCGTCGCGGTCCCCTTCGGCGGCCTGGACCTCCTGCTGCGCCTTCCACGCCAGCCGCTGCGCCGACGACTTCAGCCGGGCTGCGGCCCCGTCCTGGTGGCGCGCCTCGGCCTGCGCCTTCGCCTGCGCTTCGAGGTGCTGCATCTTCAAGATCAGCTCATCTGCGTCGTCCGACACCTGGGCCTCCGAAGGTCAACCTCAGTCGTCCCCGCCGCCGCCGCCGCCCCCAGCCTCACCGTTGCCGAAGCAGCCATCCCACTCCTGGAACTGGGCCGCGCACGGAGAGGCCGCGAGCGCCGCGTTGAGCTCCGCCCGGGTGCCGCCCGCCTGCAGGCACACCTGCGCGTCCCTCAGGCACTGGGCCAACTCCTGGGCGTTGACGCCGCACCAGTAGTTGTTCACGGCGCTGTTGCAGCCCTGGAGGGAGAACACCTCCAGCGCGCTCACCTGGCCGTCTTCGCACACAGGCGGCGGCGCCTGGCAGGGCGCAGGGTCTCCCGCGCCGGTGCCGCAGTTGCATGCCGGCCACATGGCTGCGGCCGTGAGCAGGACACCGAGCGCCAGCCTGCGCATGCCCTAGCCCTTCCTCTTCAAGGAGAGCCCGAGGGTGAAGCGCGCCACCGGTTCATCCGCGTACTTCGACGGCACCGTGGCGAGGATCTCCACAGGGAGGGTGACCCGCTCCCCCGTGGCGTCCGCGCGCGCCACCGCGTCGCTGATCTCGCGGCCCTGGCGGGTGGTGAAGTGCACGTCCCCATCCGCGCGCTTCAGGAACTCCGCCTTGAAGTCCTTGAAGATGAGGCTGACCTTCTTGTGCCGCTCGCGGATGGCGACGAAGGCGTTGAGCCCGCCGGCCAGGTCCGCGCCCGCGGCCAGCGCCGCGAAGTACATGCTGCCCACGTGGTTCTTCGACCGGTAGCCGAGCGGGATCTGCAGTTCGCAGCCGTCCTCGTCCACGCGGAGCACCCGGGGCCCGAAGAACGCGAGGCCGGGGATCTTCGTCACCCCCAGCAGGGTGACCAGGGCCGTCTCCTTCAGGTTCACGCCGCCCAGAAGCCGCGACGCGCCATCCACCACCTTTGCCACTGCGCTCATCTCATCCACCCTTCTCGCGGAGGTACCGCTCCACGCCGCGGGTCACCTCCACCAGGTTCGGCTTGATCGCCGCCACCAGGAAGCGTTCTACGATTGGCGCCACCGTCCGCGACAGCAGCTTCGGGATGCCGGGGATCTTTCCCGCGTCGATGGCCAGCGCCCCCAAGATGCGGAAGCGGGTCCGGTCCGCCCCCAGCGCCTCGAAGGTGTTCGTGCCGGAGGCGTTCACGGCGTCCTTGAAGGAGGGGACCACCACCCGCCAGTCGGTGGTGAAGGCCTTCGCATCCCAGGTCGCGTGGTCATCCCATTCGAGGAGCTTCTCGGAGAGGAAGCTGCGGGCGGCCGCCGGGATCTCCCCGCCGCCCCTCCAGCGGTTTTGCAGGCGGGTCACCTCCCCGTCGTCTTGCCGCTCCACCACGTCGATGCCGCGGATGTTGGGCAGGTAGGGCACCAGTTCCGGCAGCCTGTCGCGGTAGACCTCGAACACGCGCGAGCGCGGGAACGGGATCTCCACCGTCGCCTCCAACTTCATTCAGGCCACCTCGGACGTTGCGCCGCCGCCCTGGACGGACGGCCGGCGGATGGTCCCGCAGGAGAGGTCCCCATGCGAGAACGTGGGAGAGAGCCCCGGGGCGGCCAACGAAGCGGTCAGCTCCGACGAAGGGCAGAAGTTCACGTAGCTGGGGTCCCGCTTCGAGGGGCCGGCGAGCGTCTTCTCCAGGATCATCGACGTGTACTGGTCGAGCGAGTGCTCGCGGGTGTTGCCGTTCAAGATGACCTCCTGGCCCAGGTGCTCCGCCGCCGTCCGCAGCCCGCCGATGCCGGAGGAGAGCGGGGAGTAGCTTTCGGTGGCGACGCCGTTCTCGCTGATCACGAAGAGCCCGTCCGGGGTGACCACCGCCAGCGACATGTTGCCCAGGGTGTGCCCGGGCGTGCGGATGATGGCCACGCCGGGGCCCAGCTTCCGGTCCCCGTCCAACAGCTCCACCCGGTCCTGCGGCACGCCGTCGATGCCGCCTTCGACGTACCAGACCCGCTGCATGGGGTGCAGGTCCCTGGCGCCCTCCCATTCGGCCCGCTGCACGAGCAGCTTCGCCCGCGGGAAGAAGGCCTCCGTGTCCGGCGCGCCGAGCCAGCCGCGCACGTCCTGGATGTGCAGATGGTCGAACGCGATGTAGTCCACGTCTTCGGGCCGAAGGCCCAGGTGCCCGAGGTGCGAGGCGACGGAGCCGTGCTTCGTGGAGAGCACCCGGTCCGACAGGAAGGCGCCGTAGCGCTGGCGGAGGTTCCAGTAGAACGGCGCCTTCTGGCCGCGTTCGTAGTCGGTGGGGTTGAAGAGCAGGGTCTTCGTCTGCCCGCCCTGCTGCCACTGCACCACGTGCATGCGGTGGGTCATCATGATGTACGGCGCGGGGGAGCGGGCGGCGCCGCTGAAGGCGAACACGGTGGGGTAGGGGAACGTCACCAGCGGGCAGGTGACCAGCGCCGACACCGGCCCTTCGGAGAGCAGCGCCTCTCTGACCGCCTCTCCCGCGCGCCGCACCTTCCGCAGCCGCGACGCAGGGTGGGGATCCCGCCGCGCCAGGGCCAGGTCCGGGAAGTCATCCATGGGCTGCCTCCTTCTTGCGGAAGTCGAACGCCGTCTTCACCGAGCGATACTTGCCCCGCTGCAGGTTGGCGGTGATCGCCTCCTGGTACTGCTCCAACGGGAAGGTGTGGGTGACGAGCTGCGAGGCGTCCGGCCCTTCCCGCCGCGCCAGGAGCTCCTTCACCACCTCGAAGGTGTGCAGCCTGCGTCCCCGGAAGAGCTCGGGGCCGTAGACATAGGAGCCAATGATGGACAGCTCGTTGCGCCACACCGGGGTCCAGTCCACCTGGGAGAGGATGCCCGCCGCGCCGATGAGCACGATGCGTCCCATGGGCCGGCAGTAGCGCAGGGCATCCTGCACGGAGGGCTGCGCGCCCACGCACTCGTAGATGAGCTCGTACCCGCCGGTCAGCGCAGGCGGGCCGATGATGGGCTTGTAGACCTTGCCGCCGGTGCGCCGTGCGACCTGCTCGGCCTCCTGCGCGTCCGGCGAAGCCTGCAGCGTGTCGTCCGCGCCCAGCCGCCTGGCCAGCTCGAGCTGGTAGGCCTCCAGCGTGAGCAGGGTGACGTGGTTCCGGTAGCCCAGCGCGCGCAGCGCCCACAGCGTGGCGAACGCCACCGGCCCCCCGCCGATGATCAGCACCCGCTCGCCGTCTTTGGGCGGGGCCTTCATCACCGCGTGGGTGCTCACCGACAAAGGCTCCACCAGGACGCCCGCTTCGTCGGGGATCTCATGGGGCAGGGCGTGCAGCTGCGTGTGGTGCGCGTAGAGGAAGTCGCCCATGCCGCCGGGCAGGTCCCGGTGAAAGCCGATCATCTGGCCCGGGGCGAGGCAGCCTTCGGCGGTGTTCTCGCAGCCGTTCTCCTCGCCGCGCGCGCAGGCGGGGCAAGGCGGGCTCACCTGCCGCAGCCGGCAGGGCAGGAGCGGATTGACCGCCACCCGCTGGCCCTTCTGCAGCCCCGTCACCTCCGGGCCGAAGTCTTCGACCTCCGCGAGGATCTCGTGGCCCAACACCGCCGGGAAGCTGTTGAAGGGCTCGAGCACCGGGCTGGTCTTGAAGAAGATCGTCGCCAGGTCCGAGCCGCACAGGCCGCTCATGCGGCTCTTGAGCTTCACCCAGCCCTTGCCGGGCGGCTTCGGCTCGGCCACGTCGCGGCGCAAGGAGAGGCAGGACCCGCGGCCGTAGTGCACCTTCGGGAAGCTGCGGCCCACGCCTCTCGCCACGACGTACTTCGGGATCGACAGCTCGAAGACGAGTCCCTTCACGGTGCCTACGGCTCTTAGCAGCCGGGGCCGCCGCGCGTCACCATGGGGCGGGCTTGTAGTCCTTGAAGAACGTGCCCCAGACCAATTCCCCCGTGCGCACCGAGGAGAAGACCGGGTCCACGATGCGGGATGCGCCGTCCACGATGTCCAAAGGCGGCTGGAAGTCGAGCTCCGCCACCTTGCGTTCGGCGTGCACCACCGGGTCCTCGTCCGTGACCCAGCCGGTGTCCACCGCGTTCATGTAGATGCCGCTGTGCGCGTAGTCCTTGGCGGAGGTCAGCGTCA
>CAZQVZ010000430.1:0-4851 GCA_964596895.1 uncultured Myxococcaceae bacterium | reverse complement strand
GCAGGTGGTCCACTTCTGGAGAGCACCCCCGGGTCAATTCTGGAGAGCGTCAAAGGACCGGAGGAACGAGTCGAGAAGCAGCGGATCGCGAGTGGGCTCTCACCTTCTAGGTCGTCCGGTCGAGGCGACACCCCGCGAGTCACGAGCGCGCACCCAGCCGCTAGACCGATGCGACCGAGGGAGCCCCGGCGCGTCGCAACCGCATCTTCAGCTCCCCGACCGGGAAGCCGAGGCGGCAACCAGCGGTTCGCGAGCGCGCGCCCAATCGTTGAACCAGACGACCGAACGGCACCAGCGAGACGCGAACGCGTCCTCAGCTGCTGAACCGAGGCGATCTTGGCATCATCCGAAGCGCCGCAAGCGCCCCTTTCGCTGATTGAGCGCGCGACCGGGGGCCAGGGCGCCTCGCAAACGCACCTTCCGATACTGGACCAGACGCCGGAGCTGCGCTCCCCAGCCAATCCGAGGGGGCAAGACCCCCGCCTACCGGCCCACCCTCAGCGGCGCGGCCCTATCATCGGGCCTCCGATGATCGCTTGCACCAGCCCGATCATCAGGCCCCCGATGATCGCTTGCGCCAGACCGATCATCAGGCCCCCGATGATCGCTTGCACCGGCGCGATCATCAGGCCTCCGATGATCGCATGCGCCAGCCTGATCATCAGGCCCCCGATGATCGCTTGCGCCAGCCCGATCATCAGGCCCCCGATCATCGGACTGGAGGAGACTGATCATCAGGCCTCCGATCATCGGACTGGAGGAGACTGATCATCAGGCCCCCGATCATCGGCTTGGGGGAATCCGATCATCAGACCTCCGATCATCAGGCTGTGCTGGACAGACCCCCGCCGGCCCCGGCCTTCCCGCTCGGGGCCAGGAAAGCACTCCGAACCAGGAACCGGTCGACAGCAACGAGGACAAGCACGCCCCACCCGCACCCGGGCTTGCCGACTCCTCAGGACCCACGCGAAGTGGTCGCCGACACTCGTCGCAGGTGGATCAACAAGAGCGAAAGGGCGGCTGGCGTCACCCCGGGCACCCGCCGAGCCTGCGCCAGTGTGGCGGGGCGATGTCGCCCGAGCTTCTCCGCGGCCTCTCTCGACAACCCCGGAACTGTCCCAAAACTCAGCTCTGCAGGGATCCGCCAGTGATCGAACGCCTCCTGCTCCCGCGCCGCCGCCCGCGCGGCCTGCGCGACGTAGCCCTCGTACTTGAGCTCCGTCTCCACCTCCTCCACCACGTCCTCGTCCAACTCGGGGCGCCCACCCTCCGGAGCGGGCAGGTCCACCCAACGCTGACCCGGCCGGCGAAGCATCCCCGCCAGCGGTCCGCGCCGTAGCCGCGCCAACTCGGAAGAAATCGCCTCCCGCCGCGCTTCGGTCCGTTCCAACTCCTCGTCGGTCACCAGGCCCAAACCGTGGCCGTAGCGACGAAGCCGCAGGTCCGCGTTCCCCTCGCGCAACACCAGACGATGCTCCGATCGGGAGGTCAGCATCCGAAACGGCTCGTCCACCCCCCGCGAGACCAGCTCATCCACCAGCACCGCGCCGTGCGCCTCATGCCGCCCAGGGAGAAAGGGCGCCCGCCCCTGAACCGCCAACGCCGCGTTCACCCCCGCCCAGAAACCCTGAAACGCCGCCTCCTCATAGCCAGAGGTTCCGTTGAGCTGACCCGCGAGGTACAGCCCCCTCGAACACCTCGCCTCGAGCGTCGGCTCGAGCTGGGTCGGCGGTGCGTAGTCGTACTCCACCGCGTACCCATGCCGGACCACCTCCACCTTCTCCAGCCCGGGGATGGTCCGCAAGAACTCCTCCTGCACCTCTGCCGGGAGACTGGTCGAGAGCCCCGCCGGATAGACGAGCTCGGTGTCCAGACCCTCGGGCTGCAGGAACACCTGGTGCCGCTCGCGCCCGGCGAAGCGCACCACCTTGTCCTCCAGCGAAGGGCAGTACCGCGGCCCCGTCCCCTCCAACCGCGCCTGCTCCCGAAACAGCGGGGAGCGCGACAGGTTCTCCGTCACCTTCCGGTGGGTCTCCGGCGTGGTCCAGGTGACGTGGCACTGAAGCTGGGTGAGCGCCGGAAACGACGCTTTGTCAGTGCGAAGAGAAAAAGGCCGCGGTCGCCCATCGCCCCCCTGAACCTCACACCGCGCCCAGTCGATGCTGGAGGCCCGAAGCCGCGCCGGCGTCCCTGTCTTGAACCGCCCGAGCTTCAGCCCCACCTCACGCAGGCTCGCCGAAAGCCCCGTGGCCGCCGCATCACCGAGCCGACCACCGACCTCCCGCACCTCGCCTATGTGCATCAGCGCGGTGAGGAAGGTGCCGGTGGTGAGGATGACCGCGCGGGCGTGCACCTCGCCGCCGCTCCGAAGGCGAACGCCGTGAACCCTTCCGCCGCCGGCGAGCAGCGCGCTCACCTCGTCCTCCACCACCCGAAGCCGCGGCTGCGCGAGCACGGTCGCGCGAACCCCGTCCGCGTATCGCTGCCGGTCACACAGGATCCGCGTGGCCTGGACCGCCGGACCCTTCGACGCGTTGAGCGTCTTCACGTGCGTGGCCGCCGCGTCCGCCGCCCGCCCCATCTCTCCGCCGAGCGCGTCCAGCTCCCGAACCAGGTGCCCCTTGGCGGTGCCGCCAATGGCCGGGTTGCAGGACATCAGCGCGACGCGGTCCACCTTCAGCGTCACCGCCAGCGTATCGAGCCCCATTCGCGCGCACGCCAGCGCCGCCTCCACCCCGGCGTGCCCGAGCCCCACCACGATGACGTCGTGCGATGACATCCCCCGCAAAGTACCCGGCGCGCTGCCGATGCAAAGGAGAGGTCCGCGGGCGCCTGCCCGCCCAGAGGCCGAAGCGACCCGAGCGCGCCTACTTGCCGATGCAGAAGCGCCGGAAGAGGGCGTCGAGCACCTCGTCTCGCGGCCGCTCGGAGGTCAACTCACCCAACGCGTCGAGCGCCAGCGCCAGCTCACCGGCCACTGCCTCCACCGTGGCCACCTGCGCCGCCTCCAGCCCGCGGACGAGCGCAGCCTCGCAGCGCCGCAGCGCATCGAGCCCCGACTCGGAGACGAACGCTGCGGCACCGACGCGGTCATCCCCCTCGGCACCCAACAGGGAGGTCAGCTCTCTCGACAGTTGCTCCACACCTTCACCAGTGAGCCCACTCACCCGCAGCGGCGCCCCCTCTCCAACGGGAAGAGGACCCTGGTGAGCGCCACTCGCAGACCGCGCCCTCTCTCCCTCAGGCAGAGGCCCCCGCCGGTCGTGAAGGGGCTCCACCGTGTCCGCCTTCCCCAGCACCTCCACCAACCGAACCCTCTGGCCCGCGAAGGCACGCCACACTGCAACCTCCGGCGCCGTCACTCCCGGCGGCAGGACCAGCACCGCCACGTCCGCGGACCACACCGCCTCCCTGGCCAGGTCGATGCCGCGTGCCTCCAGTCTCCCCGGGTCTTCGCGCAGCCCCGCCGTATCCACCAACGTCCAGGACCACCCGCCGACCTCGACGCGCGCCTCGAGCACATCCCGTGTGGTGCCCGGCTCCTCATCCACCAGCGCGCGCGGCGCCCCCACCAGCCGGTTGAACAGCGTGGATTTGCCCGCGTTCACCGGGCCGAACAGCACCACCTTCGCCCCGCGTCGCAGGAGCCCTCCGCGCTCGGCGTCTCGCAGCAAGGCCGCCCCCTGCGCCACCAACGGAGCGAGCCGTGGAACGAGCTCCGCGTCCGCGCCCTCCGCCTCGTCAGGGAAGTTCAGGACGCCTTCGAGGTCCGTCAGAAGCGCGAGCAGCGGCACCTTCAACGCCTCGAGCCGGGAAGCCAGCGCGCCACCCAGCTGGGCCGCCGCTGCTCGAACCGCTGCCTCCGACTCAGCCGCCACCAGCGCCGCCACCGCCTCTGCACGGGTGAGGTCCAGCCGCCCATTGAGGTAGGCGCGGCGGGAGAACTCCCCGGGCCTCGCGGGCCGCACCTCACCGGATGCCAGCACCTCGCCGAGCAGCAACTGCAGCAGCCGCACACCGCCGTGCGAGTGCAGCTCCACCACGTCCTCGCCGGTGAAGGACGCCGGCGCTCGGAACCAGAGGAACAACCCCTGGTCCAGCGTCCGCCCCGCCCGGTCACACAAGTCGCAGAAGTAGGCCCGCCGGGGCTCCGGCTCCGCGGGCACCTCACGCGCCAGCGAACGGCCGACGGCGAGCGCCAAAGGCCCGGAGATGCGGATGATGCCCACGCCACCGGCGGCAGGCCCCGTGGCCACCGCAGCGATGGTGGAGGAGAGGGGAGGGGAGGGCAGCCCGTCCGTCACGAGCCCCGGTCGGGCGGCGGGTTGTGGCCCCGCGCGGCCTTCTCCACAGCTTCCTTGTTCTGCTCGATGTACTGCTCTACCGCCTCGTCGGTGAGCTCGAGGTCACGGAGGACACCGGGGTAGATGGCCTTGAAGGCGGGGGAGGCCTCGTCGCCGCGCAGGCGGAAGCTCATCTTGAGGACTGCAGCCCCCCACAACTTGTCCTTCAGGCCCTTCGGCTTACCCACCCGTCACTCCTCGAGCTCGTCGTCCTCATCATCATAGTCGGGCAGATGCGACTTCCTGGGCATCGGCCTGGGCTCTGCTGGAAGGTAGACCACCCGGCGGTGCCGGCCTTCGCCTTCGGCCCGGACCTTGAGTCCGCCCACGCCCTCAGCCGCGCGCAACAGCCGCGCCCGGTCCTCCGCGGGCATCGCCGTCACCGCGTACAGCCGCCCCAGCTGCGAGGACTTCTCCGCCAGCGTGCGGCCCACCGCCGCGAGGGCCTGGTCTTCGGAGACCTCGAGCGCGCTCTCATCCGGCTCGCGCGAACCCCGCTGGGCGCCCC
>CAZQVZ010000429.1:0-4877 GCA_964596895.1 uncultured Myxococcaceae bacterium | reverse complement strand
CCGCCAGGTTGGGGCTGCCCGCGCAGGGGTTGAGCGTTCGCACCAGGCCCCAGATGTCGGTGACGAAGGCCTCCACGAAGAAGGCCACCGACAGGATGGACTGCCAGGTCATCGCCGCGACGTAGTGCGACGCCTGGGTGCGGTTGACGAACGCGTAGAAGTTGAACGCGCGCGCCTCGATGGCCGCCATGGAGTAGGCCGCCGCGTCTGCGTTGTTCTGCAGGCGGATCTTCTCGTGCACGTTGTGCCCGATGTTCACGGTGGTGATCACCGCGACGCTCAGGACCAGCACGGTGAGGCAGGCGAGGACCAGCGCCTGGCCCTCCTGCCGCTTCAAGCTCTGACGAAGCGTCCGGGTCAGCATGGCTTACAGCCCCCAGTCCGGGTTGAGGTGCATGATCCACTTCCTGTGGAAGTTCGACTGCATTCGCATGCTGTAGGTGGCGTTGAGGGGGATGAAGTAGCGCTTGCCCACCACGCTGGACAGCAGCGGGATGTTCCCCGACGCGAGCCCATAGAGCACGATCATCTCGGGTGGATAGGCGGTGTCGAAGCCCTTTTCGTGGGGGATTCCCCCGGCCATGAAGGCCAGCGCGCCCTTGCTGCTCGACCCTCCGACGATGGACTCCTGCGCGCCCACCGGGCTGTAGTTGATGTCCTCTTGCCCGAACCCGCCCTGCAGTGACACGCCGGCGTTGGTCGCGAACCAGGAGAAGAAGATGATGGAGTTGGCGAACGGGATCCGCATCTCGTACCAGTAGCGGACGCGGATGCTGAGGACGGTGGCCTTCCGGTAGGAGTCTGCCTGCGACTCCGGCTGGGTCAGGTGGAAGAAGTCGATCACCGCCTGCTCGAAGCCTGGGACCTCCGGGAACGAATCCGGACCGTCGAAGTCCAGCTCCCTCCAGTTCAGCCCGTCCCGGATCTTCCAGATGGAGCCAATGGGCGAATACGCCGCGGGGCTGATGGTGTCCACGCGGATGAAGCCGAGCAGATTGGAGCCGTTGAGGCTGGCCGGCACCGGGGCGCCCCACGAGAGCTGCCGCATCGCCAGGTCGTAGGCCTGGTGGGTGAGCCAGGTCTTGCCGACTTCGGTCAAAGAATCGGTTCGGCCCATGGTCGGCAACAGCGACATGATCGCCGCGTCGTGCATGCGCTCGTTGTTGCCGTTCCAGACGATGCCGGCGCGCGCCGCGTTGAAGGCCGCGTATTCGGTCATGATCCGCGCATGCTGGATCATGGTGAGCTGGATGATGCCCAGCACCGTGAAGACCATCATGGGCATCACCAGCGCTGCTTCGACCGCTGCCTGCCCGGACTCCCTGGAGGACTGCGGCTTTCGCCCCATCTTCATGAAAAGGATTATCGAGGCGGGCGCGTGGGGGTTCATCGGTCAACTGGCCGGAGAGGGGACCCGCATCCTGTTGAGATCACTGCGCTTGGTCTATCGCCGCGGGCGCCCTGGCGGGCGCGGCGCGGGCAGGCGCACGACCTGACCCGCTCCCCGTCCCCGTTCCGCCGCCCAGCGTCGCGTAGTGCGTCTGCTTCTGCCGCAGGGCGATGCGCGCGGCGGCGCTGCCTTCGAACTCGCGCATCACCCGCTCGCAGGCCGCATCCCCAGCAGCCGTGCGGCCGAGCGCATATTCCGCGTCGCACAACCGGACGAGGATCCCGCTCAAGAGCGGCCGGTCCGCCCCCGCGAGCGGCACCGCCTGCCGCAGCAACCGCGCTTCGAGCTCCCGATCACTCTCCGCGTAGGCGTGGCGCGCGGCCTCCGACAGGGACCGCGCCCGCGCGGCCTTGTCCTCCGCATCCGCCCGCTCCGCCTCCTTCGCCGCCGCCCGGGACCTTCGTGTGTCCTTCCGACTTTCAGCCTCCGAGGAGTCCGCGAGCGCACCGAAGTCGTCCGCGTCCGGCTCCACGCGCGACGCGGTGGCGAGCGGCTCGCGCGCAGCCTGGGATTGCTCTGCCGGCCGGGTGCCGTACGCCTCCTCCATCCGCTGCCTGCGCTCGGCGGCGGCGAACTCCGCCCCCTCCTCCTTCTTCGCGGCCACCTCCTCTGTCATCTGCTGCGGCTTCGGCTGGGCCTCGCCCCCCGCAACCGAAGCCCCGGGGGCCCCCCCCTTGCCCGGATCCGGCAACGGTGCGGCGGCCATGAGCGGCGGTGCTGCCGGCGGCATCGCATCGAGCGCGACAACATCCCGCCTGGCGGCGGCCTTCTTCTTCTCGGGAGCGGGCACCTGCGCCGCGGGCGCCCCACGGATGACCTTGAGCCGCTCCCGCTCCCTGGATGCCGAACCAACCGCGCCCATGCCCGAGCCGGCGCCGGACGAGAGGCCTCGCCCTGCACCCCGGGCCACCGCTTCGGCCGGGGCCTTCTCGGCGGCGTTGTCCCTGGGCGCTGGGACCTCCACGAGCGGCTTCGGCTCGGCGGGAAGCACCTCTGCCATGGCGTTGGTCGCCGTCCCGAGCTGCCCCTGGAGGGGGCTCGGCTGGGGGGCCGCCGTGACCGGGGCCCTCGTGGGAGCCGCGGCCGTCACCGCCTCGGCGTCCAACTTCGCGAGCGCGACCTCGCTGCGCAGCTGCTCCACGGTGCCGCCGCGCTCATGGACCTCGTGGGCCACGACACCGATGACCGCCACCGCGGTCACCGACGCGAGCGGCATCACCAGCCTGCGCCACCACGTGTGCTTTGGCGGAGGTCCGGCCTGGGCGCGGCGCGCGGCCTGCTCCGCATAGGCGAGCAAGGACTCCAGCCCGGCGTCTGGCGCGGGGGAGACGGGCGCGGCGCTCATCACCTTGCGCACACCCTGGATCTCCTCCCACTGGCCGCGGCAGCGCGCGCAGCCGTCGAGGTGGCCGCGCACCCCTGCCGCCTCTTCGTCGGAGAGCTCGCCGTAGGCGAAGTCGAGGAGGCGGTCCTCCACGTGTGGCGCGGTCTGGCTCATCCCACTGCCGTCCTTCCCTCTGCCGCCATGTCCCCGTCCACGCCCAGCTCGTGCAGCTTCCTTCTCAGCCCCTCCAACGCGTAGCGCATCCGGCTCTTCACGGTGGGCTCGGGGACCCCGGTGACGAGCGCTATCTCCTTGAAGGGGATGCCGCTGTATTCGCGCAGCAAGAAGACCTCCCGCTGCTCCGGCGGCAGGGCCCGGAGCGCCTGCTCGATGAGCGGCCGGAGCCTCTGGTTGTGCGCGCCCCGGTCCGGGCTTTGACCGCCGTCATCCGGCAGGGACTCGCCGAGCGCCCTGCCCTCGCCGCTGGCGCCCACCGGCGCGTCGAGCGAGTCCGTCTTCCGGTAGCTCTCCTTTCGCGCGCTGTCCACGCAGAGGTTCCTCGCGATCGTGTAGACCCAGGTGGTGAACCGGGCCTTCGGCTGCCAGTCCTGCGCCCCCCGCACCACCTTCAGCCACGTCTCCTGGAGGAGATCCTCCGCCCGCGCAGGCGACCCCGCGAGCCGGAGGATGAAGTTGTAGACCGCGCCGCGGTGCCGCACGACGAGCGCCTCGAACGCGCGTGCGTCCCCGCCTCGGAAGGCGAGCATCAGCTCCTCGTCTGTCCTCTCCGGTCCCAACACTCCCCCGTCTCGTGGGGTGCTGCTTCACTTCAACGCCTGGCGAAGCCGGAGGATCTACCCCGACTTCCGCCGCCACGTCACGGCGAGCACCGGCAGGGCCACCACAAGGACCAGCGCCGCCTGCCACAGGAGCACGGGCGGCAGGGGCTCGCGCAGGTGGATGTACAGCGACCGGCCGAGCGAAAGGCCCAGCAGCGCTCCGGTGAAGAGCCGCCACGGGTTCGAGAACGCGTGCGGGCGGAAGCGGCCGTGGGCCCAGTCCACCAGCGCCGGCAACAGCAGCCCAGGGCCGAAGGTGAGGTCATGCGCCCAGGTGGTGGGCGCCCTCATGGCGATCTGCGCGGCGATGGCGGCGAACATCACCGGGTACGTCCCCAGGCACCGCGCGCACAGGCGCACACCGCCGAACGCGAAGGTCCGGTCGTACTCCTCGGGGTGGTGGTGGCTGAGCCAGAACATCTAGGCGGACTTCTTGCCCGCGTCCTTCGCCTCTTCCTCCACGAGGAAGCACGCCGCCTGGTGGCCGCCCCCCACGTCGTACGCAGGCGGTGTCTCCACCCGGCACCGGTCCATGACGTACGGACAACGGGGGTGGAAGGGGCAACCGGAGGGCGGCTTCAAGGGAGAGGGCACGTCCCCCTGGAGGATGATCCGCTCGCGCTTGTGGTCCGGGTCCGGCACCGGCACCGCGGAGAGCAGCGCCTTCGTGTAGGGGTGGCGCGGGGCGCGGTAGAGGTCTTCGGCCTTCGCCAACTCCACGATCCGGCCGAGGTACATCACCGCCACCCGGTCCGAGATGTACTCCACGATCTTGAGATCATGGGCGATGAACAGGTAGGTGAGCCCGAGCTCCTTCTGCAGGTCGATGAGCAGGTTCACGATCTGCGCCTGGATGCTGACGTCCAGCGCGCTGATGGGCTCGTCGGCGACGATGAAGTCCGGCTCCAGCGCCAGCGCCCGGGCGATGCCGATGCGCTGCCGCTGACCGCCCGAGAACTCATGTGGGTAGCGGTCCGCCGCGTCCCCGGGCAGCCCCATCTTCTCCAGCAGCGCTGCGACCTTCGCCTCGCGCGCGTCGCCCTTCGCGAGCCGGTGGATGGCCAGCCCCTCCCCCACGAGCTCCCGCACCTTCATCCGCGGGTTCAACGACGCGTAGGGGTCCTGGAAGATGATCTGCATGCGGCGCCGCAGAGCGCGCAGCTGGGAAGGAGACTTGCCGAGCAGCTCCTGCCCGTCGAACTTCAGGGATCCGCTCGTGGGCTCGATGAGCCGCAGGACGCTCCGGCCGAGCGTGCTCTAGCCG
>CAZQVZ010000428.1:0-4881 GCA_964596895.1 uncultured Myxococcaceae bacterium | reverse complement strand
TGGCCGCGTGCTTCGAAGAGGCCGGCTACGACGAGGCCTCGACCTACATCCAGAGCGGCAACGTGCTCTTCACCGCCAAGGGCTCGGGCGCGGCGCTCGAGCGCGACCTCGAGGTCATGCTGAGGCGCCGCTTCAAGCTGCCGCTCACGGTGGTGGTGCGGTCACACGCGCAGCTGCGCGGCGTCGTCTCGCGGGCGCCTTCGGGCTTCGGAGCCGAACCGTCCCGCTTCCGCTACGACGTGCTCTTCCTCAAGGCGCCGCTCACGTCCGCGCAGGCGATGAAGCAGGTCTTGCTCCGGGAGGGCGTGGACGAGGCGCACCCGGGGACCTATGTCATCTACCACTCACGGCTCCTTGCCCGCGCGTCGCAGAGCCTGCTTTCGCGGCTCGTCTCCCAGCCCGTCTACAAGAGCATGACGGTGCGGAACTGGAACACGACCACGAAGCTCCTGGCCCTGCTCGAAGGAGGAAGGTGACCATGCGCGTGGAGAGCCCTGCGTTCACGGACGGCGGCGCCATCCCGGCGAAGCACACCTGCGAAGGTGAGGACACTGCGCCAGCGCTGCGCTTCGTCGACCTGCCGAAGGGCGCGAAGAGCCAAGGTGCTGTTGGTGGATGATCCGGACGCGCCGGACCCGAAGGCGCCCGGATGAGGGCGCGGCTCCCAAATGGCGTACGGTGCCGCCCATGGACTGGGGCGACGGGGACTACGAGCTGACAGCGCGGGTGCTGGAGCCATTGGCCCAGCGCGTGGTGGAGGTGGCCGCACCCGGGCCGAAGGAGCGCGTCATCGACGTGGGGGCGGGCACGGGGAACGCCGCCCTGGCGGCGGCGAGGCGCGGCGCGCAGGTGACGGCGGTGGAGCCAGCGGCGCGGCTGCGCAAGGTCATGCAGGCGCGGGCTTCAGCCGAAAATCTCTCGGTGGGAATCCTGGAGGGTGAGGCCTCGGCGCTCCCGGTGCCCCAGGCCGGCTTCGACGTGGCGCTGTCGAACTTCGCCGTCATCTTCGCGCCGGACGCGGACGCCGCGGCCAGGGAGCTGATGCGGGTGGTGCGGCCGGGCGGGCGCATCCTCATCAGCGCGTGGGTGCCGCAGGGCGCCATCGCCGAAGTGGGGACCCTGCTGCGCCGGCTGGTCCAGCGGCCGGACGCGCCGCCGGGGCCCGCCTGGGGAGATCCCCGCTTCGTCTCGGAGCTGTTCGCCCGCCATGGCGCCGGCGGCCTCGACGTCCGCGAAGAGGTGGCGGTCTTCGAGTCCCCCTCACCCGCCGCGTGGTTCGCCGAGCAGGAGCGTCATCACCCCATCTGGCGCGGCGTCCGGAAGCTGGTGGACGCCGCGGCCTGGGACGGGCTCCGCGCGCAATCCGTGGGCGTGCTCACGAAGGCCAACGAGGGCGAGCGCCACTTCCAGGTCACCAGCCGGTGGCTGCTGTACACCGTCCGCGTTCGCTGAGCGCGTGAAGCCGGGCGCGTCCCCGGTCGCATCCCGCACCCGGGGGCCTATGCGTGCAGCCCCATCCCTTCGCTCTTCTCCTTGCCCTGCATGAAGTCGACGATGGCCTGGGAGAACTGGGGGATGTCGTCGGGCTGGCGGCTGGTCAGCCAGTTGCCGTCGCGCACCACCGGCTCGTCGCGCACGTTCGCCCCTGCCAGCTCCAGGTCATCCTGCACCGTCTTCCACGCGGTGAGGGTGCGCCCCTTCACGATGCGCGCGGTGAGGAAGAGCTGCGGCCCGTGGCAGATGGCGGCGATGGGCTTCTTCGCTTCGTCGAAGCTGCGGACGAAGTCCACGAACCGCTCGTCCGCGCGGAGCTGGTCGGGAGAGAACCCGCCGGGGATGAAGAGCAGGTCGAAGTCCTCCGGCTTCACCTCGTCGATGCCGACGTCCGCGGTGACCGTCACCTTGCCCTGCTTGCCCTCGAGCTTCTTGCCCTTCTCGGCCCCGATGAGGACGACCTCGTAGCCCTCGTCGCGCATGCGCTTGACCGGCTCAGAGAGCTCCACGTCCTCGAACTTCGGCCCCACGATGCAGGCCACCTTGAGCTTGTTCGCCATGGTCACACTCCTCCTCAGAAGATTTCTTCTGGGAGAAGGTGCTCACTCGAGCTGCAGTCCGCAGTCGCTGCACGCGCCGGCCACCAGCGGGGCCGCCGTGCCGCAGGCCGGGCAGGGGAGCTCGCCGTCCGTCGCCGCCTCGCCCTCCGGACCCGCCGGGCCTTGCTCCAGTCCGAACCGGGGCGGCTGTGCGCCGAGCGCGCGGACCTCGGCCTCCCAGCGCTGACGCAAGATCGCCTGCACCCGCGGGACGTCCTCCTCGCGGACCAGAAGCTGCGCCTTGGGCGAACACTTGCCAGACCCACAGCCTCCCGGCGGAGCGCCGATGAGGGCCGGGATGCCTTGCGCGAGGCAGGATTTGCGCAGCGCCTTCAGCTCCGGAAGCCCCGCCTCCACCGACGGCCGGAGCGCGTCCGCAACAGGGCCGAGCAGCGAGGCCACGTCCTCGTCGGTCAGGGCAGACGGCAGCGCCGCTTCGCTCATTGGCCGTGCTCGATCTTCTCGAGCTGGTCCTCTTCACTGAGCAGGGGTTCGGGCAGCGTGTCCAGGGTCGAGCGGAGCAGGTGCCAGGAGGCCACCACGTACGGCTCCACCTCCGGGCCGAACTCGCGCGTGTACCCGGCGATGGTCTCGGTGAGCTTCTTGTCCTTCATCCCCCAGGCGCCGGCAGACGACGCCCGCCACAGCTCGAGCCCGTCAGCACAGCGGCGCAAGGTGGCGTCCAGGGAGGCCTCGGCGCCGCTCCCGCTCCGAACCACCTGGGGGCGCAGGTGCAACACCGCCTCCACGTCTCCGCCGCCGCACGCGGCTGCGAGCGGGTCCTGCGAGTCCTCCGGCAGCGCCTTCAGCTCCTTGATGATGAACTCGCGCTTGAGGTCCACGTGCCGCGCGGCGATGGCGGCCCACATCTCCCCCACCGCCCCTTTCCCGTCCGGCAACGGCTGCACCAGGATGAACAGGCGCTTCACCTGGTCCCTGTGGGCCGTCTCCCAGTCATCCCGAACGTGCGCCTGCTTCACCACCCCGGCGCAGCCGGTGGCGAAGAGCAGCGCCAAGATCCAAAGCTTCCTCTGCATCGTCCCTCCCTGACGTTGCGATACTTGCGGGTGTCTTACGCCGCAGCGCTCTGCGACGATCCTTCGGCGCCCGGTGCAGACGGAGCCTGCGGCGGGGCGGCGCGGCGGACGCGGCGGTCATGCATGAGCTGCAGCACCGCGCCGAGCAGCGTGAAGGTGGTGAAGGTGGTCGTCACCAGGCCAATGAGCGTCACCGCGCCCAGGCTCTGCAGCCCGTTGTGGCCGGCGGCGAGCAGCGCCCCGAACCCGGCCATGGTGGTGAAGGTGGAGGAGAGCACCGCCATCCCCACGCTGCGCAGCGCCACCATGGGCGAGGTGCCTTCGAGGTATCGGTGCACCAGGTAGACGCCGTGGCTCACGCCGTACCCGAGCACGATGGGCAGGACGCAGACGTTCATGAAGTTGAGCTGGATGTCGAGCAGCGACATCACCCCCAGCATCAGGAACATGCCCAGGACCAAAGGCATCATCGCCGCCAACGCGAGCTTGAGGCTCCGCAGGTCGAGCAGCAGCACCACCATCAGCCACAGGGCGGTCAGCGCCACCGTCAGCTTGCCGTCGAAGAGGACGATCTTCGCCAGCGTGGAGTAGAGGATGGGCAGGCCGGCGGAGCGGAACTCGGTGCCGTCCGCCACCTGGAACGACTCCACCTGCTCCACGAACTTGAGCATGTTCTTGCCGTCCCACAGGTCCACCTTCGGGTAGAGGAAGGTGAGCCAGCCGTGGTTCTCTGGCCGGGTGGTGGGCAGGTGGGTGAACATGGAGCGGTAGGTCTCGCTCACGCCGTCCACGCCGTAGGGCTCCGCGGAGAGGATCTTCTCGAAGAGCTTCGCCCCCTCCTGCTGCTCGGGGGGCATGGCCTCGGCGGTGATGCCGTCTTCGTCGAGCTGCGCCTTCCAGTCCGCGAGGATGGCCGCGTTGGGCTGCGCCGTCTCTGCAGGGGGAACGAAGGTGTAGATGGAGACGATCTGATCCACCGTGGAGAACTGCTCCTCCACCTTCGTGAAGTCCTTGTCGAAGCCGGCGGCGGCCGCGCCCACGCCGCGCAGGGACGGCGGGAAGTGGTCCCAGATCTTCTTCGCCTCCTCCACGGTGCGCGTGTAGATGGCCACCGGGTCCGAGGAGATGTCGAAGCGCAGGGCGATCTCGTCCTGCAGCACCACCGAAGGCTGGTTCTCGGGGATGAGCGCGCGGGTGTTGTAGTTGAAGCGCACCCCGGCCTTGAGCCGCTCCATCAGGTTCGGCGCCCGGTCCCGGGGCATCTCCACCTCGGTGAGCGGCAGCGCGGAGAGCCCCAGCACCACCGCCACCAGGCCGAACACGCCGATCATCAGCTTCGGCTTCGGGAAGCGCCGCTCCTTGCCGGCGGCGTCATCCGTCTTCGGCGGCGGGGTGGAGCCGATGAGCCGCTTCGGCAGCTCGGGGTTCATCCGGCCGAGCAGCGCGAGCAGCGCCGGCGTCCAGGTGAAGAGCGTGGTGCCGATGATGAAGGTGCCGAAGCCGGCCAGAAGCCCGAACTGGGAGAAGCCGCGGAAGCCGGAGAAGAGCAGGGCGAAGAACGCGCCCGAGGTGGCGATGGCGGCGATGAACGCCGGGATGCCGGAGTGGACGATGGCGTCCTTGAGGGCCTCGTCGTAGCGCTTGCCCGCGCCGAGCTCGAGCCGCATCCGGTAGGTGAGGTGGAAGCCGAAGTCCACGCCCAGGCCCATCAGGATGGCGCCGAGCATGGAGGTGATCATGTTCAGCTCGCC
>CAZQVZ010000427.1:2376-4894 GCA_964596895.1 uncultured Myxococcaceae bacterium | reverse complement strand
GAACGCGAGGACGATGTCGGAGTACTTCGTCAGGAACGTGTTGCCGGTCATCCGCCGCGAACTCTAGACGCTGCAGAGGTCAGCACCAAACGTGAGGCCGCCACCCGTGCAGGCAGGCTCAGCGGCGCCTCCGACCCTTGTGGGCGATCTCGAGCAGCTTTCCGGCGCGCTGCACGAACGGATCTTCGGCGGGGCCCTGCCGCACCACGTCCGACAGCTCGGTCACCGCCGGCCGCACCTCCCCGGCAGAGAGGCGCAGCTCGGCGCGGTAGACGCGCGCGGCGAGGTCTCGGGGATCCAGTGACAGGGCCGCGTCGAACAGGGCGGCGGCGCGGTCCGGCCGGCCCTGGGCGAGATACACGGTGCCGAGCATGGTGTGGGGGAAGGCGTCCGCGAGATCCAGCCCCACCAGCCCCTCGAACACCACCCGCGCCTCCTCCAGCTTGCCCGCCTCGAAGAGCTGGTGGCCGAAGAGGCTCATCTCCGCCAATTCGTGCCGGGTCATCCCCCGCAGCGCCTCCACCGGCGAGCGCGACTGGAGCAGCTCGTCCAGCTTGCGCACGTGGTAGCGAAGCGCCGGGTCGGTGTCGATGTCCAGGGTGATGCGCCGCTTCTTCTCCCGTCTGGGCCGCGGCTTCGCGTCCCTTTGGTCCACCCCCTTCTGCGGCGGTGGGGTCTTCACCTTCGGCGTCCTGTCCTTCGACTTCGTCCGCTTCGCCCGCGCCGGCGCCTCCTCTTCGCGCACGCCGTCCCGGAGCGCCACCCACGGCTCGGTGGGGCGGTCCTGGGGGTCGGCGGCGAAGTCCGGGCGGAACTCCACCGTGCGCGAATAGGAAGGATCCGCCGGCGCCTCCTCGGTGGAGGCGCGGCGGGGACGAGGCCGCTTGGGGAAGTAGAAGACCTCGACGCGCCGGTGCGTCATGCGCGCAGGGCTACTTCTTCTTGGTCTGCGGCTGCGCGCCCGCCTTGTCGGCGTTCTGCGCAATCTTCTGCGCCTGCTCCAGAGTCTCCAGCGCCGCGGCGGCGAGGATGCGCGCCCGGTGGCTCAACGGGTCCTTGTTCTCCGGATCCAGGTCCACCGCCGCCTTGAAGTCATGCGCGGCCTCGATGATCTTGCCCTGGCGCAGGTAGACCTCGCCGCGGTTGACGTAGGAGGCGATCTCCTTGTCGTTCAGCGCGATGGCGGAGTCGAAGCAGACCAGCGCCTGATCCAGATCCTCCTGCGCGAGGTACACCGCGCCGAGCGCCGTCCGGTAGTACCCCTCCTTCGGGTCCAGCGTGCACAGGCCCTGGAAGACGACCTTCGCCTCTTCGTAGCGGCCCTGCTCGTACATGGAGAAGCCGATCACGGCCATCTCCAGCATCTCGGGGCCGGAGATCGCGTTGAGCTCCTGCAGGGTGAGCTCACCCTTGATCCACTTCTCCACCCGCTCGGGGGCGTACAGGACCTTGTCCCAATCTGGGGTGACCTGCTGCTTGTTGCCCTGCTTGTTCGGAATCACCGTGTCTTCGGCCATGAGCGGCGGTGCCTCTCTCTCCGGAGTGGGAATGAAAAACGGGTGCCCATCACGAGGAGGGGCACCCGCCTTTTTAGTTCGCCGCGGAGGCGAAGTCCACGCACCCCCGCAGGCCGCCAGACCGGCTCGGCAGGACGCGCGCGGACCCGCTACGCGCGGGTGTTCATGATGATGGACTTGCTGGTCTCACCCATGATCCGCATGATGTTCGAGATGAACGTCATCAGGTTCTGGTAGTTCTGCATCTGGAACTGCGCCTCCATCTGGGCGCGCTGGGTGGGGTCCTTCACCTTCGACAGCATGTTCTTCTGGTCCGGGTTCATCGCGGTGCTGAAGGCCGCCGAGCCGATGCTCCCGACGATGGAGCCGCCGGAGGCCGCCGGGCTGTTCGCCGCGGTGGACGCGCTGACCGCCTGGGAGATGGCCGAGTCATAGCTGCCCGCGGTGACCGCCTGCGCGGTGGACGCCGCCTGCTGCGCCGCGACCTTGGCCCGGTCAGAGAGGCTGGGCACGGTCACGTCGGTGCCGTTCTCCAGCGTCCGGTTGCCCTGCAGGAAGTCACCGATCCGCGAGAGGAAGTCGGAGACGTTGGCGACGGTGGAGCCGACCTTGCCCAGCAGGCCGTTCAGGCGGGAGAGCGGGTTCGGCAGGCTGAGCTGGAAGTTCTCGCTGAAGAGCCCTCCCTGGCCGTCCCGGGAGAAGACGCTCGAGGCGAGCTGCTTGAGGATGTTGAGGCCGGCCTGCCCCACCGGCGTGGAGATCAGGTTCTGGACCGTGCCAACGACCTTGGGGAGAACCTTGGAGACGATGTTGCCGACTGCGCCGAGAAACGCCATGTGAAGCTCCTTGTTGATGGGTTGGCGAAGGAGCCTGCCACAAACGCACAGCGGGCGCCCACCTGCGTGAGCGCCCGCCGCGTGAAACGACCTGTCGAACCTGCGCCTAGGCGCGGGTGTTCATGATGATGGACTTGCTGGTCTCACCCATGATCCGCATGATGT
>CAZQVZ010000427.1:0-2276 GCA_964596895.1 uncultured Myxococcaceae bacterium | reverse complement strand
AAGGCCGCCGAGCCGATGCTCCCGACGATGGAGCCGCCGGAGGCCGCCGGGCTGTCCGACGCGGTGGACGCGCTGACCGCCTGGGAGATGGCCGAGTCGTAGCTGCCCGCGGTGACCGCCTGCGCGGTGGACGCCGCCTGCTGCGCCGCGACCGGGGCCCGGTCAGAGAGGCTGGGCACGTTCACGTCGGTGCCGTTCTCCAGCGTCCGGTTGCCCTGCAGGAACTCACCGATCCGCGAGAGGAAGTCGGAGACGTTGGCGACCGTGGAGCCGACCTTGCCCAGCAGGCCGTTCAGGCGGGAGAGCGGGTTCGGCAGGGTGAGCTGGAAGTTCTCGCTGAAGAGTCCGCCCTGGCCGTCCTTGGAGAAGACGCTGGAGGCGAGCTGCTTGAGGATGTTGAGGCCGGCCTGTCCCACCGGGGTGGAGATCAGGTTCTGGACCGTGCCAACGACCTTGGGGAGAACCTTGGAGACGATGTTGCCGACAGCGCCGAGGAAAGCCATTTGTGACTCCGTGTGAGAGGGGGCGGCGAAGCCCGTGGGACCGTTCACAGGAGTTATCGGATCAGGCGTGCTCCAGTTGCTTCTCCGCCGCTATTTCCGTGTCAGCCCCGCCAACATCGCGGAAATCTTGGGCTTTAGAGGCTCCTCCGGCCGGGACACCTGCAGCGCGCGGCGGAGGTCTTCGGCCGCCTGTGCCTTCTGATTGGAAGCGATCTTTACTTCCGCCCGCCCCACCCAGGCCGCCGGGTCCTCTGGCGCGAGCTTGATGGCCACGTCCCACGCGGCCAATGAGCCCTGCGGGTTGCCGGCGGCGAACTCCACCACCCCCAGCGCCTTCGCGAAGTACGGGTCGGTGGGGTTCACCGCGTACAGGCCCTGGAAGAGCGTCCGGGCCTCGGGGATCCGCCCCTGGTAGTAGTAGACGTACGCCGTGCGGGCGATGGCGTAGAGCTCGTCATCCGAATAGCCGCGCACGTCGCGCAAGGTGGCCTTGCCGTCCGCCCACTGCTGCAGGAGCTCCGGGCGCATCTAGTACCCCATCTCCTTCTGCTCCTCGCGCATCCGCCTCTGGATCTCCTCCACCTCGCTGTGCAGGTCGGTCACCAGATCCAGCATCTGCTGTTCGCGCGCGAGCAGGGCCCGCATCCGCTCCAGCCGCTCGGGCGGGGCGCTCACGCGGGCCAGGTGCTTCTCCAGGGCGCGGGTCTGCTCTTCGCCGGCCCGCTGCGCCACCGTGCCGAGATACGGCCGGTCCTGGAACGCGGCCAGGTCTGCGTCGTGCCCCTTCGGGCCGGGCGGAAGCGGCAGCCGCAGCTCGTCAGAGGTGTGCGCGGGGCCGATGAAGTCCAGGAGCTCCGCGGACGCCAGCGCGGGGTTCCTGGGGTCACCCTTGCGGCCCTTCTTCTTCGCCCGGTCGAGCTGGGCGGGGTCCACGAGCCGCTCGCGGACGCTCTTCGGGCCGCCCCAGGGCCACAGGGGAACGCGCGGCGGTGGCTGGTTGATCTTCGCCATGGTCGTCAACTCCTAGCGCGAGTCGTGCTGCTGCTGCAGGGCGTAGATGAAATTGAGGACCTCGGCGACCGCGTCGTAGAGCTCCTCCGGGATCTCCTCGCCCACGTCGATCCGGTACAGCGCGTTGGCCAGGGGCACGTTGCGCATCACCGGGACGCCGTACTGCCTGGCGATCTCCTTGATCTTCTCCGCCTTGAACCGGATCCCCTTGGCGACGACGCGGGGCGCGCCATCCTTCTCCTTGTCGTACTTGAGCGCGATGGCGAGCGGCGCGTCGTCTTCAGGGGGCATGCGGCCTGGGAGTATAGCCCGGCCTTCATGGCCACAGGGGACGCCTGCAAGCTCAGGCGGCAGGCTTGTCGCGAAGCCCGTAGACGAAGTTCAGGACCTCGGCGACCGCGTCATAGAGCTCTTCGGGGATGTCCTCCCCCACCTCGAGCCGCAACAGCGCGTGCGCCAGGGGCACGTTGCGCAGCAGCGGGACGTCATGGTCCCTGGCCAGGGCCTTGATGGCCTGCGCCCTGTGGTCCACGCCTTTGGCGATGACCCGGGGCGCCGCGTCCTTGTCCCGGTCGTAGGCGAGCGCCACCGCCACGTGGTCCGGGTTGGTGACGATGACGTCCGCGCCCTTGACCGCTTCCATCTGCGCGGACTCGAGGATCTCCATGTGGAGCTCCTTGCGCTTGGCCCTGTGATGCGGGTCGCCTTCGCTCTCCTTGTACTCCCGCTTCACCTCGTCCTTCGTCATCATCAGGTCCTTGT
>CAZQVZ010000426.1:0-4912 GCA_964596895.1 uncultured Myxococcaceae bacterium | reverse complement strand
GTGTGGTCTTCGGTCAGCCGGTGGCATTGCCCGCCGCGCACCAGGTACACGCGCGAATCCCCCACGTGGCCGATGACCGCCTTGTTCCCGCCCATCGCCAGGCACACCAGGGTGGTGCCCATGCCCCGCTTGGTCGAGTCCGCCGAGGCGATCCTGTAGATCTCCGCGCACGCCCTTTGGACCGCGGCCTCCACCAGCGCCGCCGCGTGCGCCCGGTTGTCCTGCGAAGGCTCCCGCCCGAGCGCGTCGAACACCGCGCGCTGCTGCAGGATCACCTCCCGGACGACCTCACAGGCCTTGGCGGAGGCCACCTCCCCCGCCGCGTGCCCGCCCATCCCGTCCGCCACGACGTACAGCCCGAGCGACGAATCCACCAACATCGCGTCTTCGTTGTGCTGCCGCTTGCGGCCGATGTCGGTGTGCCCGAATGCCTGCGTGGAGAGGGCCAAACGCTGTCGCTCCGGTTGGGGTCGAAGAATCCGCGCCGAACGTACGCGGACACAAAGGCTGCGGCAAGGACGCGCTCAGCCCGCGCGCGGCTGCCGGCACTGGTACACGAGCGCCGGCCGCGCCTCGGCGATCCAGGGCGTCTGCAGCACCGCCTGCACGTAGAACGGCGCCTGCCGGCTGTAATAGACGGCGCGCCCGAGGTCATCGAGCGCGGCCTTGTTCATCCCCACGTTGGCGCTCGCCAGCGCGCGCGCGAAGTACAGGGCGGGCACGTCCCCGAACCGCTCCATGGCCGCGAGCAGCCGGCGCTTGGCCACGAACGCGTTGACCTCCAGGTTCACTCGGCCGGTGGCCGAGGTCAGCCGCAGGTACTCGCGCAGATAGGCCTCGGCCGCGGTCGCGGGCCGCGAGGCCTCCAGCTGCCTGAACGCCTCGTCCGGCCGCGTCTTCGCCAGGCGCACCAGCGCCAACCAGCGCCGCTCGCCGCCGGTGAAGCCCAGCGCCAGGGCGCGCGCGTCCAGGTCCGACATCGATTCTTGCGTCTGCATGGAGAGCAGCAGCGCCCTTCGGGCTTCGTCCCCGGGCCCGTCGCCCGAAGGCCACAGCCCTTCGAGCAGCGCCCCCCAGTCGAGCAGTTGCAGGCAGCGCAGATCTGCCACGCGCCGCTTGCGGCGGACGTTCCACCGGTGGAACCCGATCATCGCTGCGGCGTAGACGCCGGCGGCCGCAGAGGCCCAAACGACACTCACGTGCGAGGCGGTAGCAGACCTCTGCCCATTGGGTAAAGTCCGCCGCCGTGCAAGCACCCGAAGAGCTGCGGACCCTCTCCGAAGGCCTGGCGGACGAGGATCCGCAAGTTCGCGAGGACTGCGCCCAACGCCTCGCCGCCCTCGAGCACCCCGAAGCCGCGCCCTTCTTGCGCCACGCGCTCGACGACGACGCCCCCGAGGTCCGGATGTGGGGCGCCTATGGGCTGGCGGTGCTCGAGCGCCCCGAAGACGCGGACGCGCTCCGCCGGGCGATGCGCGAGGACGACTCCCCGCTGGTCCGGCTGTGGGCCACCTTCGGCGTCGCGCTGCAGGGGGAGGACGCGGCGGCGAAGTCCCTGGTGGAGCAGCTGGACCTGCCGGACCTGGAGCTCCGGGTGAACGCAGCGGACGCGCTCATCTCCCTGCAGGATCCCTCCATCGTCCGGCCGCTGCTGGAGCGCCGGCTCGCAGGTCCGGACGAGCGCCGGCGCGCCTGGGCCGCCGCCGTCCTGCACCGCTATGGCCACCGGGACGCGTTCGGGATCTGGCGGGAGGCGCTGGTGGGTCCGAAGGCGCGGGTGCACGCGGCCATGGTCGCCCCCCACCTCGGCACGCTGAAGGCCGCGCGGGAGCTGGTGAGGGTGTGCGCGGAGCTCTCCATGGAGGCGCTCGACGCGGCGGTCCCCGAAGCCAACGAGTTGCCGCTGGCGGAGCTGCTCACCGCGCCGCTCCTGGACCTGGGGCTCCCAGCGCTCTTGTCGGAGGCGGAAGGTGACGCGGTGCTCCGCGCGGACCTGCTGCTCATCGTCCTGCGCGGCACCTCCGCGGAGCCGGAGGTGGTGGGCGGGCTCGTGGCCTGGTTCTCCGAGCGGGATCCCGAGGCGCTCGCCCGCGACGTCGCGCAGCTCCTGGAGGAGCAGGCGCAGGAGGAGTATCCGAAGCTCCTGGCGCGGCTCGCGGACGTGGCTGCGGACGCGGTGGTGCCCGCCCTCTTCGCGCTGAAGCCAGCGGCGCGGGCGGCGCTGGTGGAGACGCTGCGGCAGCTCGCCTCCTCGGAGCTCGCGGAGGACACCGGCGTCCACGGCTCCTTGTGGGACGTCCTGCGTGACTCCCAACTCGCCGGGGCGCTCGGCGAGCTGCCCCCGCCGCTCTTCGCGCCGGACGCCTTCGAAGACGACGAAGAGGATCTGGGGCCGGTCATCGAGCGGCTCGCAGCAGATGGGGAGGTGTCCCCGGACGAGCGGGCAAAGGCCCTGGCCTTCCTCGCCGAATTGGAGATGACGCCCCACGAGTACCTGGCGGGCCCCGCGGAGGCCGAACCGCCCACCGGTGAGGCCGTGGCGCGGCGGGTGATGTGCCTGTGCACCGTGGTGGCGCGGGCGCAGGACGAGGCCGCCCTGGCCCAGGGGAAGAAGAAGCCCGCGGAGGTGAAGGCGACGCAACAGGCGCTGCTCGGGTGGGCGGAAGAAGAGGGGCTCACGCTGGAGATGACCTCCATGGAGTTGGACCTCCTGCACGCCGAGCCGGGCGAGTGGCTGGAGGAGGACGTGACCGAAGGGCTCCGGCAGGCGGAGGCCGTCTCGGCGTTGGCCTGGAGCGTGGGCCAGGGGAAGCTGCCGCCCGCTGAGGCGCCGGTGACGCCGAAGGCCGCGCTGGCCGGGCTGCCGCTGCAAGGGCCCGTGGCCGGATGGGCGCAGGGCGCGCAGGAGCCGGACGTGGACATGGTGGCGCAGGCCCGCGAGGTCTACGAGTGCCTGCTCTGGCGCGCGGAGCAGGAGGACGCGGCGCGAAGGCTGCTCGCCGGTGAAGAGGTGGAGGCGGCGCTGGACGTGGACGCGCTGCTCGAAGACCTGGAGCAGGACGGCTTCGACGCGAAGGCGGCGGGCGCGAAGGGCCGGGTGCACCTGCAGGCGGCGGCCCTGCGGTTTCTGGGCGCGCGCGCGGCGCAGCGGCTCGCCGAGGCGGGCGCGGTGACCTGTGTGCAGGGCGACTTCCCGTGGCGCGGGATGCCGGTGACGAAGCTCGATGACACAGCGCTCCGGGAGGTGCTGTCGGTGGCGGAGGCGCGGCAGGCGGCGCTGGCCTGGGTGGCCCAGGGTGGAGAGTGGGACGGGCCCCCTGCAGAGGACGTCCTCGACGAAGAACACTTCGACGACGAGGCCCTCGAAGAGGCCGAGGACGAAGACGCCGCCGGGTAGCCATTGCCCCCGAAGGCACGCGGTGCTTGTCACACAGTGTGCACAGGGCTATACCCGCGCGGTCTTTTTCCCTAGCCCCTGGGAGGGAGCTTGGCCACGTCGCTTCGGACGTTCGTCTTCCTCGATTCGCTCCAGCCGCAGCTCGCCGCCCACATCTGCACGACGTGCCGGGGGTACTACCCGGTTCCGGGAGTCGCCTCCCTGTTCGTGGAGATTGCGCCGGGCATGGCCATCCACGGTCTCATCGACGTGGCGCTCAAGCAGACCAACGTGTTCCCCGCCACCCTGGTGGTGGAGCGCGCGTACGGCATGCTCGAGGTCCACCACGAAGACCAGGGTGAGGTCCGCAGCGCCGGTCAGGCCATCCTCGCGCACATGGGTGTGAAGGAGGAGGACCGGATGAAGCCGAAGATCATCTCCAGCACCATCATCCGCGCCATCGAGCCGATGCACGCGATGATCCTGGACCGGATCCGCTTCGGCTCCATGATTGAGCCCGGGCAGTCTCTCTTCATCATGGAGACCGAACCTGCCGCGTACGCCGCGCTCGCCGCCAACGAAGCGGAGAAGGCGGCCAACGTGAAGCTGGTGGACGTGACGCCGTTCGGCGCCTTCGGCCGGCTGTACCTCGCCGGGAGTGAGGCCGAGATCGACTCGGCGGCAGAGGCCGCGGTGTCCGCGCTCAAGGGGATCACCGGGCGCGAACCGCCGGCGAAGTAGAGACGACTTTTCTGAACTGAAACCCGCAGTACCACTCGAACGAGGATGTGACAGATGGCTGAGGCGCTGGGGCTCATCGAGACGAAGGGCTTCGTGGGGATGGTGGAGGCGGCGGACGCGATGGTGAAGGCCGCCAAGGTGGAGTTCGTGGGCTACGAGAAGATTGGCGGCGGGTACGTCACCGCCATCGTCCGTGGTGACGTGGCGGCAGTGAAGGCGGCCACGGAGGCCGGGGCCCGCGGCGCCGAGCGCGTGGGTGAGCTGGTCTCGGTCCACGTCATCCCGAGGCCGCATCCGAACATCGATCTGGTCCTGCCGCTCGGTCGCGGCGACAAGGCCAGGTCGGACATGGGCCAGAGCTAGGCCCACAGCGCCGCCATGTTCATCGGCAAGGTCATTGGCACCGTGGTCGCCACCCGCAAGGAGCGGGAGCTGGAGGGCCTGAAGTTCCTGGTCGTTCGCGGCCTGGATCTGGAGGGCAAGCCCACGTCCACGCTGGTCGTCGCGGTGGACGCGGTGGGCGCCGGCGTGGGCGAGCTCGTCCTCTACGCCTCCGGCTCCTCCGCGCGGCAGACGCAGGTGACGAAGGACCGGCCGGTGGACGCGACGATCATGGCCATCGTGGACCAGATCGAAGTGGGCGGCGCCCTGAAGTACGACAAGGAGTAGTGCGCTCTCCATGAGCATCAAGACGATTTGTGCCCGAGGCGCCAAGGGCTCCGAGCAGGTGGAGGCCCTGGTGCAGAAGGCGCGGGCCCGGCCCGGCGTGGAGCGGATCCTCGTGGTGTACGAGGA
>CAZQVZ010000425.1:0-4920 GCA_964596895.1 uncultured Myxococcaceae bacterium | reverse complement strand
CACGTCGTCGGGGGAACGTTCGTTCACCCACCCATTTAACCGCATCGGCCGTAGTGAAAAATCTCCCCAATGTAACGGGAAGGACGACGATGCGCGCACGCAGTCTGGGCCTGGGCACCGCGGTCACGCTGGCCTCATTGGGGGCGTGGGAGCTGTTGGCGGCTTGGGGGCCGTGGCCGCAGCACCTGTTCCCACGCGCGAGTGAGGTGCTGAAGACGCTGGTCGCCCTCTTTGGCGACGGGCGGATGGGCACCGCCATCGCCGAGTCGCTGTCGCGGCTTTTGCGCGGATACGGGGTGGCGCTGGCGGTGGGGCTGCCATTGGGCGTCCTGCTCGGCAAGAGCGTGGTGGTACGAGAGGTCCTGCGCCCCGTCGTGGCCGGGCTGCAGGCCCTGCCGTCCATCTGCTGGCTGCCGCTGGCGCTCCTGTGGTTCGGGCTGTCGGAGTTCGCCATCGTCTTCGTGGTGGTGATGGGCTCGGTGACCGCGGTGGCGGTGGCCACGGAGGACGCGGTGCGCGGCGTGGACCCCACCCTGGTGAAGGTGGCGCGCGGCTTCGGAATAGGGGGGCTGCGGATGGCGGTGGGGGTGCAACTGATGGCGGCGATGCCCGGCGTGGTCACCGCGCTCAAGCTCGGGTGGAGCTTCGCGTGGCGCGCGCTGTTGGCGGGGGAGCTGCTCTATGTGAGCGGCGGGCTCGGCCAGCTGCTCACCGCCGGGCGCGAGTTGCTGCAGATCTCCCAGGTGATGGCGGTGATGCTGGCGATCATCGGCATCGGGGTCCTCATCGACAGGGCGCTGTTCCAGAGCGTAGAGCGGCGGGTCCACCGGCGCTGGGGACTGTCCGCCGCCTGACCGGGCGCTGGGCGCTGCGTGTCCACCGGGCTTGCCGTGAACGGGCGGCGTCCACACCTGCCGTCCATGACGCGTGGGCAACGGTGGGGCAGGGTGGCAGTCGCGGCGCTGTGCGTGGCGGTGGTGACCCTGGGGCCGGGCACCGGGTGCAAGAAGCGCGAAGCGCCGGGGCAGGGCGCGCTGCGGCTCGGGTACTTCCCCAACGTGACGCACGCGCAGGCGCTGGTGGGCGTGCACCAGAAGGCGTTCGCCGCGGCGCTGGGAGACGTGCCGCTGGAGGTCAAGGTCTTCAACGCCGGGCCTTCGGCGATGGAGGCGCTCCTGTCGGGGTCGCTGGACGCGACGTACGTGGGCGCGGGCCCAGCGCTGAACGCGTACGTGCGCTCCGGCGGAGAGCTGCGGATCATCGCCGGCGCGGTGGATGGCGGTGCCGGGCTCTACCTTCGCGAGGGCGCGGACGTGAAGGGCCTGGGCGGGTTGAAGCTCGCGTCGCCGCAGCTGGGCAACAGCCAGGACATCGCCCTGCGGCACTTCCTGCGCCAGCGGCTCGGCGCGCGGGCGGACGACGTGGCCGTGGTGACGGTGCCCAACCCGGAGATCGTCGGGCTCTTCGCGCGCGGGGAGATCGACGGCGCGTGGGTGCCGGAGCCGTGGGGTTCTCACCTCGAGGCGGCGGGCGCCACCCTGGCGGTGGATGAGAGCGAGCTGTGGCCGGAGGGCCGCTTCCACGCCACCGTGCTGGTCGCCTCACGCAAGGCGCTGGAGGAGAAGCGGCCGCAGCTCGAGGCGTTGGTGCGTGCGCACGCGGCGCTCACCGCGAGGTGGGAGGCGGATCCGGCCGCCTTCAGCCAGGAGGTGGGAGACGCCTTCTCGGCGCAGGTGGGCGCGCCGCTCGACGAGAAGGTGCTCGCGCGCGCGTTCGAGCACCTGCGGCCGAGCCTTCGCGCCGACGCGAGGGTGCTCGAAGAGGCCGCCGCCAGGTCGCGCGCCGTGGGCTACCTGCCGGAGGGGACCGTCGCGGGGATCACGGACGCATCGCTGCTCCCACCCACGCGCGAGGCTGAGCCCGGAGCGCCACCGGCGCCCGGCGTGGGCGGCGCCGGGGAGTAGCCCGCCCTCAGCCGACGGCGGCCGTGGGCTCCTGCTGTGGCTTCTGCGCCCACTGCTTTCGGACCTCTTCCACCACGCGGGTCACGCCATAGCCGCGTGAGAGGTAGACCACCGGCAGGCCGGCGGCGCGCGCGGCCTTGATGAACGGGGTCGCCTTGTGGCTGGAGAAGGCGGAGACGAAGAACACCGCGTCGAAGTGCCCGCCGTCCACGCGGTGGGTGAGCCGCTCGAAGGGGCTGGCCTGGCCTCGCTCGGAGGTGATCCACTCCAGCTCCGAGAGCGCCAGCGCCGCCTGGATGGCCTCGCGCTGCGGAGGCCTTTGCCCCTGACCGCCCACCATCAGCACCCGCTTGCCCCCCGCCACCTCCCGGACCTCGGGCGGGATGGCGACCTCACGCGCGGCGGGCGCGGGCTTTTCGGTGCGGCGAGCGACCGGCCCGTGGCGCAGCAGGCCGAGCGGATCACCGTAGTGGCGCGAGGCCTCCACCAGCGCCGGATCCGTGGGCGCGAGGACCTCCGCGGCGTCGCAGATGAGGCGGGTGGCCGCCTGCGCGGCGTTGACGCGATCCGGGTTGGTGAGGCCCGCGAGGAGATCTCGCCACAGCCCGTCCAGCTCCTCGCCCTCCAGTTCCGGCGGGTGGCCGGAGAGCGCCGCCTGGTGCCACTCGACGTAGGTGTTCCAGTCGGTGACGAAGCGGCGGCTGAGCGCGTCCACCCAGTCCACCTCGCCCTCGCGGGCGGTGCGGGTGAGCGCGCCGAAGAGGCGGTGGAGCTGGCCGTGCAGCGAGGCCGCGGAGCCGTGGTCCTCGAGGTGCTCCTGGAGCCTGCGCGCGCGCCCCGCCCAGATGGCCACCTGCGCGGTGCGGCTGGGCCGGTCCAGGGCGCCGAGGTACCCGAGCCCCACCTGCACCTCCTCCCACAGCCCCTCCAGCTCGATCTCGGGATCCACCAGGCCGGGCAGGGTGGTGTCGTTGGGCGCGCCCTCCCGCGAGTCGACCGTGGGGGGCGCCGGGGGCAGGGGCGCGGGCGCAGGCTCGGCCAGCAGCGCGGATGCAGCGCGCAGGGCCGGAGGTTCCGGCTTCCGGATCAACGGCGGGCGGGCGGCGACCACCTGAACGGGTGGCTGTGCCGGAGCTGGCGGGACCTCGCCTGAGGCGTACGAGAGCAGGCCCTCTTCCTCGCGGATCTTCCCGAGCGCGCGCAGCCGGGAGGTGAGCCCGAAGTGCATGCCCTGCAGCTTCCCGAGCGGCACGCCCGCTTCCTTCACCGCGCGGGCGAGCTCCGCCTGGCGCCAGCGCCGTTGCGGTTCGGCCGCGAGGAGCTCCAGTGCCTTGTGGACGATCTGCTCCCACGGCCACTCCTCGGCCGCGCGCACCTCGCACAGGGAGAGCTTGCCGGCCCGGACCTCGATGTCCGCACGCGCGCGCAGCCGCACCAGCAGGCCCGCGTACAGGCCGCGCAGGGTGGTGACGTTGGCGCCGCGGTCCCTCACCTCGCGGGCGAGATCGCGCGGCTCCCACTTCTGGCCGCGGGTCTCCTCGAGGATCTCCAGCGCCGCCGCCACCAGCGCGTCCCAGTCCCGAGGCACCTCCGGCTCGGGTTCGGGTTCGGGTTCGGGTTCGGGCTCGGACTCGGACTCGGGCGCACGTTCGAGTTCGAGCGCTGGAGGCGCCTCGTAGACCCGTGGGGGCAGTCGGGGTTGGTGCGCGAACTGCGCATCGAGGTCGATGACGCGCAGGCCGTCCTCGTCCTGGGCATCGTCTTCTTCGCGTTCGTCGAGCAGCGGCAACGCCACCGCAGGCGTGACCTCGTCCTCCATCTCGGCGAGCAACGCGGCATCCAGCGCTGCGACCGGGAGTCCTTGCGGCAGAGGCTGCGCGTGGCCTTCGAGCTGCTCAGCGATTCGCGCCACGGACTTCGAGGCCTGCTCCAGAAGAGAGGCCAGCGTCCGCAGCTCCAGGGTGATTCCGCTCATGGGGCGGATTGTGACAAGCCCCGCGCGCTCGACCTACCGCGTATTGCCGCTCTGTCGCTTGCTTCGACTCGGGCGCCCACCGGGCGGCCGTGCAGGCGTCGCGGCGGAGCGTAAGGCTTCAGTCGTAGCGGACGACGGAGGGATCGCTGGCTACCGCAACCAGAAGTACGCAGAGGCGACGAGGGACTTCTTCTCCGTCACCTTCGCCTTCTGGGCGAGCAGGGCGGCGTTGCGGTCCTTGAGGGCGTAGCGGGTCTCCTCCTCATTCCGCAGGGACGCCAGCTTCTTGCGGTACTCGCGGTCCAGGCGCTCCGCGTTGGCGCGGGCCTTCACGCGCTCCATGGGGTCTTCCTGCGTGAGCACGGCCTTGCGCGCGCTCTCCCAGTCCCGCCGCGCCTTCTCCACGGCGCTGCGCACTTCGAGCAGGCAGTCCTCGGCGTACCGCTCGCCGCGCTCGCGCTGCAGGTCCTGCTCGATGAGGCTCTTGCGCTCGGCGTTCCGAAGCAATTCGTCCCGCACCTGCTGCAGCGCCTGCTCCTGGAACTGTGACACCGACAGCGGCGGCGGCCGGCGGGACGTCTCCTCCTCCGCGGGCAGCTTCGGGAAGTGGTCTCCGTCCTTCAGCGGCAACAGCCGGAAGGAGTCCCCCTCCCGGATGAGCACCACGTGCACCAGCCGCTCCTCCGGCTTCAACCCGCCCAACTCGAACTTGTACGCGAACCACCAGCCGTCGTGGCCGGCGAGCCGGGCCAGCCGGGCGGGCAGGGCGGACGCGTCCAGGGACAGGTAGGTGATGGCGTCGTGCGCGCGGCTTCTGACCTCGCCCGCTGCCCGCGCCAATTCCTGCCTCGTGGCCTCGTGGCCCGCGCCGAGCACCGACCGGGTGAACGCGCGCGCCTCGCCCTTGCGCGTCTCCAGGGCCTCCTTCGCCTCGGCGCCCGCCATCCGCAGGCGGCGGCGCACGTCCCCGTCGAATCGCTC
>CAZQVZ010000424.1:0-4928 GCA_964596895.1 uncultured Myxococcaceae bacterium | reverse complement strand
GCGCGTCATCCAGCGCCGCCTGCACCAGCGGATCCCGCTCGGCCATGTGCGCCTCGTCCACCCGCGCTGCGTCCTCCCGGCCGCCCGACGCGCCGAGCACCCGCGCCGCCGCCGCGCGCACCTCCCAACGCTCGTGTCCCAGGTGCCGCCTCGCGAGGCCGACGCCCTCCGCCAGCGCCGCGCCGAGGTCCAGGGCCACGCGCAGGACCTCCGGCTCCGGGTGCCGCGCGGCCCGCTCCAGCACCTCCGCGTCCAGCGCGCCTTGCCGCGCCAGGGCCTCCAGCGCTCGCACCGCCCTTCGCGCGTCCGGCGCCCGGACGAAGTCTCGAAGCTGCGGCCGGAGCGACGCGCCGCCCGCCTCGCCCGCGGACTCCAGCGCCGCGTCCCGCACCGAAGGCTCGGGATCTTCGAGCAGCCGCTCCAACAGTTCGGACACGTCCTCCGGCGGCGCCCGCCCCAGCGCGCGGGCCGCGGCGGTGCGCACCTCCACCGCTTCATCCGCGAGCCCCACCCGAAGCAGGTCAGCCGCGCCCGCGTCTCCCGCCGCCCGCGCCGCCGCTGCACGCACCCCCGCGTCTTCGTGCCTCGTCGCCGCGCGCAGGGCGCCCATGGCGCCGTCGCCCCCCAGCTGCACCAGCGCCTCCAACGCAAAAGGCGCGCGGCCGGAGGACACAGCGTTCTCCAGCGCCCGCCGCACCGCCTCTTCGAAGGGCCCGGCGAGGCTGAGCAGGGCGCGCGCCGCAGGCCCCGCCACCGCCGGCTCCGAAAGCGCCTCCACCAGGGGCGCCACCGCGTCACTCGAGCCCGCCCGGCCCAGCGCCTTCACCGCCGCCAGCCGAAGCTCCGGCTCCGCTGAGCGCGCCAGCGCGCGCAGGGCCGGCACCAAAGAAGCGCCCGCGCACCGGACGATGGCCTCCGCCGCCACCTGCCGCGAGGGCGCGCCGAGGCTCTCCACCTCTTCGGCCAGAAGCCGCGCGGCCCCAGGGCCCATGCGGGTGAGCGCCCGGAGCACGTCCTCCGCGAGCCTGTCGTCTTCGGCCACCGCGGCGACCCGAAGGGCCCAGCCAGGCTCCCCCAGCAGGGACAGGCAGAAGAGGGCGCCGCGCCGCGCCTCCAGGTCCTCCGCCTCCAGCGCCTCCTCGAGCGAAGAGGCCAGCTCCACCAACGCGCGCCGCAGGGGGCCGCTCAATTCGCGCTCCACCTGCGCCACCCACGGGCCTTCTGCGCCGCGCACCTGCATGCCCACGGCGGCCAGCGCCGCCTCGCGCACCACGCGGCCTTGCGCCTCGAGCGCACGGGAGATCTCGCGCACCGCCGCCGGCTGCCGGATGAGCCCCAGCGCCCTCACCGCCACCCGCCGCAAGGCCGGCTCCTCCAGCAGCTTCGCGAGGACCGGCAGGGGCGGCGGCGCCCCGAGCCGCGTCAGCGCCTCCACCGCCGCCAGCCGCAAGAGCGCCCGCGGCCGCGACAGGCACCGCTGCAGCGCCCGCGGCGCGTCCGGGCCGCCGGTGAGCCCGAGCGCCTCCACCGCGGAGACCTGCACGTTGGGATCTTCGTCCTCCACGGCGGCGATCAGCGCAGGCGATGCCTGGGCGTCACCGATGAGCCCGAGGATGTCCGCGGCGAACTTGCGCTGATCCGGATCCTTCGACTCCAGAAGTTCGAGCAGCGGCGGGATGGCCAATGCCCCAATGCCCACCAGCGCCTCCGCCGCCGCGTTGCGCGCGCCGGTCTGGCCCCGGTCCCCGAGGACCTCTATCAGCCGGGGCAAGGTGGAGCCGGGCCGGGTCAACTCCGAGAGCCGCTCCGCCGCGCGCCGCCGCACCCGCCAGCTGGGGTCGTACAGCGCCCGGATCAGCCGGTCCGCCGCGTCCTCCGCGCGCACGTCCACCGCCTGCACCGCCTGGTAGCGCCCCTGCTCTTCGGTGTCCGGGTCGAGCATCATCATTCGGCAGCATGGCCGAGCACGGCCTTGATGTTGAGCAACAGTCGCACCCGCTCGGGCGGGCCGAAGGCGCCCAGCACCGCGCCCGGCGCGGCCCTGGGCCCCAGGTCCGGCAGCGGCTGCAGCGCCTCTTTGGGCACCCGCGCGACCTCACTCACCCCGTCCACCGCCAGCGCCACCCGCCGCCGGCCCACCAGCGCGACGATCCACTTGGGCTTGAGCCGCGGCGGCGGCGTCCCCCTGGACCCGAGCCGCTTTCGCAGGTCCACCACCGGCACCAGGTGGCCGCGCAGGTTCATCACCCCGTCCACCCAGTCCGGCGCCTCCGGCACCCGGGTGACGGCCTGCGGCTGGAGGATCTCGTCCACCCGCATGATGTCGATGGCGTACTCCGTCCCACCCACGAAGAACGCGCACAGCTGCACCAGGGGGGCCTGCTGTGCGCGCCTCATGGAAGCGTCTGCTCCAGGTCCAGCAGGATGAACAGCGCGTCGCGCCGCCGGCCGATCCCGCTGATGGTCGCCCGCTCGCCGGACGAGAGCCCGCGCGGCGGCGGCTCGATGGCAGAGGCCACGAGCTTCACCGCCTCGTGCACCGCGTCCACCAGCAAGCCTGCGTCCCCGTGCGCTGCATGCACGATGAGGATGCGCGCTGTGCGCGGCACCTTCGAGAAGTCGGCGTCGGGCCCCGCCACCGGCGCAGGCTCCGTCGACAGCCCCAGGCAGAGCTCGAGGTCGTACACCGGCAGGACCTCGCCGCGCAGGTTGAGCACCCCCAGCAGCTCCCGCGCCGCGCGCGGAACCTCCGTCAACGGCGGCACCTTGAGGATCTGCCGCACCCGCTCGATGGGGACCGCGTACGTCTCCTCGCCCAGCGAGAAGGCGAGGTACTCGCGCGGCGGCTCCACCTCGACGGGCGTTGGGAGCAGGGCCTCCCCGAGGTGCGGCTCGAACGGCGCGCCCAGAGGCTCGTCCGGTCGGTAGAAGAAGTCCTCCAGGAGCTCCTCGAAGCGGGGCACGGCGCGGCAGTGTAGCCGAAATGATGTGGGCACCCTGCAACCAGATTCTCTTTGTTCGTCAGGGGTTTGCGATGTCCGTCAGAGTGTCCGAGACTTGCGGGCGATGGATTTGCGCGACGCACGAGCTCCCCGGGTCCCCTTTCAACGGCAAGTGCGTGTCCGCTCCGCGGATGGGCGCGGCGCGAGCCGCAGGCTGTGGGCCATGAACCTGTCCGCCGGCGGAATGTTCATTCGCACGGCAGATCCACCGCCGGTGGGCATGCGGGTGCGCGTGGAGATCGAATGGGCGGCCACGGTGATCCCCATCGCCGAAGGTGAGGTGGTGTGGAACCGCACCACCGGCTGCGCCCAGGCGGCAGGCTTCGGGCTTCGGTGGACGCAGGTGGACGCGCAGACCCGGCACCTGCTCGACGCGCTGGTGCGGCAGAACGGCGGCATCGCCCCGTTGCGCGAGGTTCGTGAGAACCGCGACGTCCGCCACGTGCCGGCGCGCGAAGCCGCCGCGCACTGAGCGGCCCTTCTGCTAAGCCCCATCGGGTGAGCGCTCCTCCGCCCGACGACGCCGACGTCACAAGAGCGCCCCCCGCCTCCACCGACCGGATGGTCTCGTGGGGCTGCGACACCATCCGCAAGGCGTTCCTCAACTACCTGCAGGAGTTCGCAGAGCTCACCGCGCGCGCGAAGGGCCGCTTCGAGCAGCGGGACTGGCGCGGCCGCCAACGGGACGCGCTGGTGCGGCTGACGCTCGTCTCCGACCACACCTGGCGCACGCTCCTGGTCCTGCGCACGCAGTTCGGCGAGCGGCTCAAGGACCGCGCGCTGTGGACGCAGATGAGGCCCTGCTACGCGGCGAAGGTGGCGACCCACCCCGCGGCGGAGCAGGCGGAGACCTTCTTCAATTCGGTCACCCGCAGGGTGTTCACGACCGTGGGTGTGGATCCGCACATCGAGTTCGTGGAGCCGGCGCGCACCCCGCCGCCGCCGCCCGCGGACGACGCGCACGCCGTCACCCGCACCTTCGAAGGAAGCGGCGACGCGCGCGCGCTCCTACGGCAGGTGCTGGACGCCTGGGCATTCGACGCCCCCTGGCGCAGCCTCGAAGAGGACGTGGCGGCGGCGGCGGCCCGCGTGGAGGCCCTGGGCACCCCGGACCGCCTCGAGCTTGCGCGCGCGGTCTTCTACCGCGGCAAGGGCGCGTACCTGGTGGGGCGGGCGCAGCGCGGCGAGGCCTGGGCGCCGTTCATCCTCGCGCTGCTCCACGGCGAGGACGGCGTCTACGTGGACGCGGTGCTGCAGGATGACCGCCAGGCGCGGGTGCTATTCAGCTTCACCCGCTCCTACTTCCACGTGGACGCGCCGCACCCCGCCGGGCTGGTGGACTTCTTGAAGAAGATGCTGCCCATCCGCAGGCGCAGCGAGCTGTACATCTCCATCGGCTTCACCAAGCACGGCAAGACCGAGCTGTACCGGGAGCTGATGGAGCACGTGCACAGGACGCAGGAGCGCTTCGAGCCCGCCGCCGGGGACCGGGGGATGGTGATGATCGTCTTCACGCTCCCGTCCCTGGACCTGGTGTTCAAGGTCATCCGCGACAAGATCGCCCCGCCCAAGAACACCAGCCACGCGGAGGTGAAGCAGAAGTACGGGCTCGTCTACCGGCAGGACCGCGCCGGCCGGCTGGTGGACGCGCAGGAGTTCGAGCACCTCTCGTTCGATGAACACCGGTTCGACCCGAAGGTCCTGCAGGAGCTGCTCCACGACGCGCCCGAGGTGGTGCGGGTCTCCGACGGCGAGGTCCACATCCGGCACCTGTACGTGGAGCGCCGGGTGCGGCCCTTGAACCTCTACCTGCGCGAGGCGGCTCCGAAGGCGGCGGAGGCGGCCATCCTCGACTACGGGAAGGCCATCCGCGACCTGGCGGCCACCAACACCTTCCCCGGCGACCTGCTCCTCAAGAACTTCGGC
>CAZQVZ010000423.1:0-4942 GCA_964596895.1 uncultured Myxococcaceae bacterium | reverse complement strand
CAAGCACTACAACGACGTCACCTTCATCGACACCTTCCTCACCGCCGAGTTCGCGCTGGAGCAGAAGCTGTTCGTCTTCGGGTTCAACGAGAAGCGGAACAGCTGGGAGATCCTGGACCGCGAGTTCCGCAAGGTGAAGAACAAGCTCCTGCAGCAGCTCACCAACTTCGGGCAGCCCATCATCGAGGTGGTAGACGGCAACTTCGAGAACCGGAGCGAGCTGCTCCTGTCCCACCGGCACGACGGTCTGGACTTGAAGCACGACGAGGCCCGGGAGACATTGAAGAACCTTCAGGCCCTGTGGCGCCGGCCGGTCAACATCCTCACCCGCACCGAAGGGCGGGGGCTGCTGCTGCGGTTTGACGGCGAGAACCACTCGGAGAAGAAGGTGGAGCTGTAGGAGAGGGAGAAGATGGCCCCCAGAATCGACAGCGCCGAGGTGGTCTCCTTCCGGCTCAAGGTGCCACGCCTGGAGCTGGAGAGGCTCTGCCAGAGCGAAGCCGGCCGCGAGCTGGCGCTGGAAGTCCACGACGAAGGCGGGATGCTGCACCTGGGCCCCGCCCACGCCGACAGCTTCCTGCGCTTCCGCCCCACCGGCGCCGAAGCCCAGCTCTCGGAGGTCTACCTGTGCCGGGATCCGGGCGGTGACTTCCTGCTCCGGGTGTTGGGGCCCCTGATGGTCCGCTTCGCGGGGGACCTGTCCTTGCGGCTCACCTGGAACGTGCCCGAGCGCAACAACACCGCCGAGTTCGCGGAGCTGCACATCTCGCGCGGGCTCACCGAGTTCCCGGGGCTGGGGCACGTGCCGGCCACCGAGGAGGAGGCGCGCGAAGACGAAGCGCGGGCGGGCGCCGGGGCAGCTGGCGGGGCGGTGCGCAACGAGCTTCGGGCGGGCGGCGAGGAACTGGCGCCGGAGATTCCTTCCGAAGAGGCGGAGGAGATCCGCCGCCTGCTCGACCAGGGCCGCGCCCACTACGAAGAGTACCTGCGGCTCAAGCGGCAGAAGGGCGAGTAGAGTCTGGGGCCGTGCGCCCTCCCCTGCTCCCGCTGCTCTTCATCTCCCTGTGCGTCGCGCTCCTCTTCGCCTGTGAGGAGGAGCCCACCCTGCCGCCCGCGGTAGATGGCGGCAGCAGCGGCGACGGCGGACCTGAGCTGCCCCTGGACGGGGGCGCGCAGGAGCCCTTCACGCTGGTCCCGTTCGAGCGGGTGCGGATCTCCTCCCACTCGGACCAGCCCAACTTCCAGCAGGCGGACGCGCCGTTCGACTGGGGGGTGGACCCGAAGGCGAAGGTCACCCTGGTGGTGGACCTGGAGTCCCCCTGCTACCCGTTCGAGAAGTGGTCCCAGTACCCGCCGGCGCAAGGGCACAACTGGCCTGCGCCCTGTGACGCGTTCGACCGGACCTTCACCTTCACCGTGGACGGGCCGGAGGGGTCTGGCGACGCGCCCGGCTTCGAGGTGGTGCGCGCCATCACGCCCTTCGGCGGGCCCTTGCACCTGGAGGTGGACCTGACGGACCTCGCCAACGGGCTGCCGGGAGCGCGGCGGCTGCGCACGCGCATCGAGACGTGGTCAGACGGGGCGGGGCAGGTGTCAGGCAGCGACGGGAGCTGGTGGGTGAGCGCGAAGCTGGAGGTGGAGCCGGGGAGGCCGCCTTCGCCAGTGGCGAAGGTCATCCCGCTGGTGCAGACCCACCAGACACAGACCGGCAAGGGCGGCGAGGTGACCTTCACCCTGCCGCCGGGGACGCTGGAGACGCGGCTCGAGTACCGGGTGACCGGCCACGGCGGGGGCGCGCCCCAGGGAGACGCCGCCTGCATCGGCCCCGCGGACGAGTTCTGCAGGCGGACCCACACCCTGTTCGTGGACGGCGAGGAGGTTTCGGAGTTCGACCCGTGGCGGGATGACTGCGACACCCTGTGCACGCTGGCGACGCACGTGTGGTCGGCGCCCTTCACCGGCGGGTTCGAGTATTGCCTCGAGAACCCCTGCGGCGCGCAAGCCAGCGTGAGGGCCCCGCGCGCGAACTGGTGCCCGGGGAGCCTGACGCCACCGCACGTGCTCTACCCGCCGGCGCTCACCGCGCCCGGCGAGCACACCTTCTCCTGGGAGGTGAGCAAGATTGGCGACGGCGGCGTGTGGGCCGTGTCCGCCTGGCTCATCGCCTACGGGGTGCCGTGAGCCTTCAGGCCGCGGCGAAGGAGACCTCCCGGAGCTTGCGGCGGGCGGTCTCCACCGCCTCGGCGTAGCCGACGAGGAGCGCCTGGTGCCCGGGGTCCTCCAGCCGCTGCGCCAGCTTCGCGGCGTCCTTCGGCAGGTGGCCCGACTGCACCAGCATCACCTCCCGCGCCAGCCGTTGGTCGGCGCCGAGGATGTGGTGGGCCAGCCAGCTCGTCAGGAAGGTGAGCAGGGCCTCGAGCTGGGCGCGCGAGTCCGGCAGGCTGTCCCGGATGCCGCGCACGTGCTCGAGGAAGGAGGCGTGTTCGGTGCGGTGCCGCAGCTGCGACTCGGGCAGAAGCTGCGCCGCCTCCATGAGGCGCTCTTCGGTGGCGAAGTGCTCGCGGGCGTAGACGACGAGCTCCCGGAAGATGCCCACCAGGGTGGCGGGCTGGGCGCCTGCGCCGGACTCCACCAGCGCGCCGATGTGATTGAGCAGCGACACCAGGCCGCGGTGTTCGTCGTCGACCTGCGCGAGCCCGGTGAGAAATTGCTCGTTCCAATTGAAGGCAGCCATGGCGCAGGAGCGGTGCACGCCGCGTACCGGGCCCCGTGCGCCCAGGGCCACGCGGGGCGGCGCGCACGCGTTGCAGGGAGGTTTGCGCGAAGCAGGCGGGCGGACGGCGGTGCGGCAGGGGCGCCACAATGGACGCGCCGCAACACCCCGCTACAATCGCGCCCGCTAATGAGAGCGTTCGCCACTGCCTGCCTCTTCGCCCTCCTCACGAGTGGCGCCGCCGCCGCCGAAACCCAGATCAAGAACCGGCGCATCGGCCCGGGACAGACGCTCGCGCACGCGCTGCACGCGTTGCCCCTGCCGGACGCACAGGTGCAGGGGGTGCTCGACGCCCTCCGGGCGGCCGAGTTCGAGTTCAACCGCATGGTCCGGCCACAGGACCAGTTCCGGGTGGTGCTCCGGCACGGCGAGCTGGACTACTTCGGCTACCGGCAGAACGCGCAGAACGAGTGGCTGGTCCGCCGCGACGGCGAGCGGTACGTGGGGTCGAAGCGGGAGCTGGAGATTGAACAGCGGGTGGACACGGTGGCGCTCACCGTCACCCACTCCCTGTGGGAGGCGGCGGTCTCCGCGGGGGAGAAGCCGAGCATCGCGATGGCGCTGTCGGACGTGTTCGCCTGGGACATCGACTTCTACCAGGACGTCCGCGTGGGAGACCGGGTGCGGGTGGTGGTGGAGAAGCGGCTCTCCAAGGGGCGGCTGCTCGAGTACGGCCAGGTGCTGGCGGCGGAGTACGTGGGCCAGGCCGTGGGCGAAAAGCGCGTGTTCCGGTACGAAGATCAGAAGGGCAAGGTCTCCTACTACCAGGAGGACGGGTCCTCCGCGCGCAAGAGCTTCCTCAAGAGCCCGCTCAAGTACGCGCACGTGACCTCGAAGTTCGGGTCCCGGTTTCACCCGGTGCTCAAGTACGTGAAGGCGCACAACGGGGTGGACTACCGGGCGGCGGTGGGGACGCCGGTGTGGGCGGTGGCGGACGGCACCGTGACCCGCTCGAGCCATGACCCCGCGAACGGGCACCTGGTGTGCCTGCGGCACATGAACGGGTTCGAGACCTGCTACGCGCACCTCTCGAAGCGGATGGTCCAGGTGGGCCAGCGGGTGCACCAGAAGCAGATCTTCGCCCTCACCGGCAACACCGGGCGCAGCACCGGGCCCCACCTGCACTACGCGCTCAAGCGGCACGGCGGGTACGTGAACCCGCTGAACCAGAGCTTCCCCCGGGCAGAGCCGGTGGCGAAGGCGGAGTTGCCCCGGTTCGCCGAGCAGATCCAGCCTCTGGTGGAGCGGCTGGGCGGGACGGCGGTGGCCTCCGCGCGAACGCCCGGGGCCGTCCCCCTGTCCGGGGACGGGGCGACGGCGCCGTAGCCTCCTGTCGGGGGACGCAGGCGTCCGCTGGCGACAGCAGGAGACAATTCGCGCTCAACGGCTTCGCGGACGGCGGCTAGTGTGCCCCGCATGTCGAAGATCCAGCTTCGCTCCGGCATGGACGCGGACAGCCTGCGCCACGCCTTCGTCGATCACGTCGTCTACGACCGGGCCAAGAACCCGGAGACGGCCACCACCCATGACCGCTTCCTCGCGTTCGCCGCCGCCGTGCGGGACCGGCTGGCGGACCGGTGGGTGAAGACCCAACGCACCTATTACGCGGGGGACGTGAAGCGGGCGTATTACCTCTCCGCGGAGTACCTGCTGGGGCGCGCGCTCCACAACAACCTCATGAACATGGGGCTGACCGAACAGGCCCGCGAAGCGCTGAAGGCCTCCGGCGTGGATCTGGACGCCCTGCTGGAGATGGAGCCGGACGCAGGGCTGGGCAACGGCGGGCTCGGCCGGCTGGCCGCGTGCTTCCTGGACTCGCTGGCCACGCTGGGGCTGCCCGGCTTCGGGTACGGCATCCGCTACGAGTTCGGCATCTTCACCCAGGACATCGTCAACGGGCACCAGGTGGAGCGCGCGGACGAGTGGCTGCGGTTCGGCAACCCCTGGGAGATCGTCCGGCCGGAGAAGGCGGTGGCGGTGCGCTTCTACGGGCACGTGGAGCACCACCAGTCCGCGGACGGGCGGAAGGTGGCGCGGTGGGTGGACGGCAAGACGGTGCTCGGGGTGCCGTATGACACCCCCATCTGCGGCTACCGGACCAACACGGTGAACACCCTGCGGCTGTGGCAGGCGCGCGGGTCCGCGGAGTTCGACTTCCAGCTCTTCAAC
>CAZQVZ010000422.1:0-4955 GCA_964596895.1 uncultured Myxococcaceae bacterium | reverse complement strand
GGCGCTCCTCGTCCAGCGCCCGCTCCTTCTGGCGCAGCCCGTGGAACATGTAGGCGGTGTAGACCGCGAAGACGCCCGCCAGCGCCACCAGCCCGAGCCCCGTGAAGTAGCGGGACCCGCCCCAGAAGAAGATGGCCGAGGCCCCCACCACGATGAGCGCGGAGAGCCCGGCCGCCATCCGCGACAGCGGCGCCAGCAGACAGGGGAACACGCACAGCCAGAGCACGAAGGGGCTCTGCAGCCCGCCGGTCATCCCAATCACGATCGCGAAGAAGACGGTGGAGGCAGCCCCGGTGACATTGATGGTGGCCCAGACGGCCTCGTCCGAGCCCCGCTGCACGACGACGCCGCCGGCAACCATCACCACCGCCCATGTCGTCCGCACCGCGAACAGCCGTGCGTCCCACCCGAACAGCCACCAGTCCACCGGCATGAAGAGGAGCGCCAGGACCGCGCCGCTGTAGAGCCCCCATGCCTGCTCCTTGCGGAGGAAGGCACGCTGCGAGTCGCGGCGGGTGGTCATGGGCGCTTCGCTGAGCAAGCGCCGCGCCGCGCGAAACTCCTCATGATTTCGCGTGCTTCAGAGGGTGCAGCAGGGGTCGCCGGCGACACGGGGTCCGCGATGACCCGCGCGAAAATCGGTACTCTCCGCGTGAATGCCGCGCCGCCTGCTGCTGCTCTCGCTCCTGCTCGTGCTCCCCTGGCCGCTCTACGCCGCACGACGGGACTCACCGCTCTGAGACTTCGCCCACCTCTTCGAGCAGCGCCAACAGGCGCGCGTTGAACTTCCGGAAGACGTCCGCGTGCATCATGTGGCCTGCGCCCGCGAGCACCTCCCGCCGCGCGTTGCCCAAAGAGCGCTCCAGCGCCCTCAAGGTCTCCCCGTAGAACGGCGCGCTGCGGTCCCCTCCCAGGAGCAGCACCGGGCAGGTCACGTTCCCCAGTTCGCCATAGCACACGGGCCAGGCGCCCAGCGCGGCGATGTCCTGCCGGATGGGCCGGTAGAGCGCCCGCGAGCGCTCCTGGTACGCGCGGGGGATCCGCGCCCACGCCTCGTCACCGAGCACGCTGCGCAGGAAGAACTCCGCGGCCGCAGGTCCCCCCTCCGTCTCCTCCAGCGCGTCGTACTTCGCCAGGAAGTCCTCGGGGATGGGCGGGGCCTCATCCTTGGGGGCCAGGGGCGGCTCCATCAACACCGCCGCTCGGACCAGCCCGGGGTAGCGCCGCGCGAGGTCCAGGGCGACGACGCCGCCGAAGCTCTGGCCCACCACCACCCGCGGCGCGCCATTGCCCCACTCGCGGATGAGCGCCGCCGCGTCATCCGCGTGGGCCTGCACCGTCAGCCACTGCGCGTCTGCAGGCAGCGGAGACTGGCCGGTGCCGCGGCGGTCCCACACCACGCAGCGCACCCGCGCCCGGAGCTGCGCGAGCTGGATGCTCCAGGTGGCGTGGTCGGTGGCGCTGCCGTGGATGAAGAAGACGGGCGCGCCTTCGCCTTCCTGCCGGACGAACATCAGAACTGGACGTGGGGCACGGGCGCGGTCAGCACCCCGGGCTCTTCGCCCACGCCGAGCGCGCGCATCGCCCGCTGCACCCGGCGCAGGTCACCCTGCAGCGCCGGGAGCCCGGACTGGATGCGGGCGCCGTCGCTCTCGCTGCTGTCGCCTTCGCGTTCGCCGCCGAAGGCCGCCAGGAGCGCCTCCATGCCCTTGAGCGGCCGCGGGTAGACCTGCACGCGGACCTTCTCACCGGCGGGGATCTTCGCGGCCTCCTTCGCCAGCTCCAGCGCGCGCTTCATCCCGCCCAGCTCGTCCACCAGGCCCACCGCCTTCGCGTCTTCGCCCGTCCACACCCGGCCCTTGGCCACCTTCTGCAGCGCCTCCAGGGGGAGGTTCCTCCCTGCGGCGGCGCGGGTGGTGAAGTCTTCGTAGATGCGGTCCAGCTCCGCGTCGATGCGCGCCTGGTGCTCCGGCGTCAGCGGCTGGTCGGTGCTGAAGAGCGTGGCGTTCTTGCCTTCGGCCACGGTCTCCCAGTTCACGCCGAGCTTGGACCACATCTCCGCGGTGACGAACTTGCCCGCATAGACGCCGATGCTGCCGGTGAGCGTCCCCGGCTGCGCGACGATCTTGTCCGCGTCCATGGCCACGAAGTAGCCGCCGGAGGCCGCGAGGTTCCCCATGGAGATGATGACCGGCTTGCCCTGCTCCTTCGCGCGCTGGACCTCGCGGCGGATGGTGTCAGACGCCACGTAGGACCCGCCCGGGCTGTCCACCCGGAAGACGATGGCCTTCACGTGGTCGTCCTCAGCGGCCCGGCGCAGCGCCGCCGCCACCGTGTCCGCGCCCATCGTCGGCTCGCCGCCGAGCGGGCTCTGGGTGCTCTTGCCGCGCATCACCTGGCCCACGCCATAGATGAGCGCCACCGTGTGCTTGCCGTCCTGGTGCGGCCTGCCGGCGCGGTCCAGGTAGCGGTGCAGCCACAGGAGCTCCGCGCCCTTGCCCCAGGTCTCCTTCGCCCGCTCGTAGACCTCGTCCCGGTAGAGCAGCCCGTCCACCAGCCCCGCCTCCAGGGCCTCGTCACCGATGTGCGGGCCCGCGTCCACCAGCGCGCGGACCTCCTCTTTGGTCTTGTTGCGGCCTTCGGCCACGCCGCGGACGAGCTGGCCGAAGAGGCTCTTCACCAGATGCTCGGTGGCCTCCTTGTGCGGCCCGGTGAAGGTCTGCTCGGTGAACAGGTTCACCGCGTTCTTGTACTCGTGGCGCGCGTTCATCTGCGGGGTGACGCCGAGCTTCTCGAAGGCCTCCTTCGCGAACAGCGTCTCCACCGCGATGCCGATGAAGCCCACGTCCCCGGAGGGCTGCAGGTAGACCTCGTCGAACGCGGCGGCGAGGAAGTAGGCGCCGTTGCCGCCGGAGAACTCGCCGTAGCTGTCCGCCCACGCCACCGCCTTCTTGCCCTTCTGCCGGAAGGCCTTCACCGCGTCCGCCAGCTCCTGGGTGGCGGCGAAGCTCCCCGGCGAGGTGGCGATGTGCGCGATCAGGCCCTTCACCTTCGGGTCTTCGGAGGCCTTCTCCAGCGCGTCCACCGCGTCCCGCACCGTCAGCGCCGTGGTCCCGCCGAGCGCGGCGAACGGGTCATCGCCTGAGACCTCCGCCAGCGGCTGGTCGATCCGCAGTTCGAGGATGACGTCTCCGGCCAGGCTCTTGTCGCCCTTGCCGGAGAGCGACATCAGCCCTGCGACCGCCACCACGGTGAGGATGACGAAGCCGACGGCGACGGCGAGGAAGATGAGGAGGAACTTGCGCATGGGGATCTCCTAAACCATCACGGCGTGGAAGTCGCTTCTGCCTGCCCGGCAGCCTGCCGCAGCGGAAGCTCGGACACCGTGGCGACTTCTGGCGTCTCCCCCACGGTCACCTTCGTCCCCGGGGCGAGGTGGGCCCGGTGCACATAGCCGAGCCCCACGGTCTCCCCCAGTGCAGGCGAGCGGACGACCGAGGTGACGAAGCCGACCTTCTTCCCTTCCACCCGGAGCTCTACGCCCGGCGCCGCATCCCCGTTGCCTCCGAACCTGAGGCCCACGAGCTTCTTGTTCATCTGGCCCCGATACGTCGCGCGGGCGATGACCTCCTGCCCCACGTAGCAGCCCTTGTTGTAGCTGATGGCGTGGGTGAGCTCCGCCTCCAGGGGGATGGTGGTCTCCAGAAGATCGGTGCCGAACCTGGGCAGCCCATCCTCCACCCGCACCGGCTCGAGCGACTGCAGGCCCGCGGGCCTTGCGCCCTGGGCGGTGAGGTGGGCCCACAGCGCCCCCAGCTTCGCCCTGGGCACCAGCAGATCCACGCCGTCCCGCGAGTGCTGCGAGACCAGCAGGGCCACCTTGTCGCCCTCCCAGTCCACCGCCGGAGGGACAAAGCCCATCCGCCGCCCGTCCTTGTCCGGCGCGCGCTGCACCTCGGCGCTGAACGCCTTGTGCACGAGCCCCAGCGCCCCGGGCCCCACCAGCCCCAGGACGCCGACGTCGCCGTGCCCGTCGTGCAGCTCCGCGTCCTCGGAGATGAGGTGCCGGTCGAGGAAGTCGCGCACCGGCTCGAAGGTGCCGGACTCGAGATCCACCACCAGGTCGTCTGCGCGGACGAGCACCCGCGCGTCCGCCACCATCGCGCCCTTCACCGTCACCAGGGTCGCGTACGCGCTCTGCCAGGTGGCCAGGCCCTTGATGTCCTGGGTGTTCATCCCGTGGAAGAAGGACACCCGGTCCTCGCCGGTGATGCGCAAGGCATCCCGGTAGGACAGGTCCACCAGCGCCACGCCTTCGCGGGCGGCCTGGTACTCCGCGGCCCCGTCGCCGTGGTGGAGGACGACTTCGCGTCCTGAGCGCTCGCCGAAGGCGGCGGACGTCTTCTCGTGGGTCTCGTGCAGTGCCAGCGGTTCCATGTCCGAGGCCTTATAACGGCCCGAGCCGCCGGGTCATGGCCAACGACGCCGAGCCTTGCTTCGAGAGGGGACAGGGCAGGCGAGCGGACGCCTCTGGGGTAGGGTGCGGCGAATGGCGCAAGACGTGACGGGGGACATCGCGGTCATTTTCAGTCCGGTCGTGGAAGGGCTGGTCCGCACCTACGGCAACCGCATCACCCCAGAGCTCAAGGCGCAGATGGCGGAGCGCGGCGTCAACCTGGACCGGCTCTTGCCGGCGTATCCCCTGGGCACCTTCGAGGACGCCTTCCGGCACGCTGGCGACTTCCTCTACCCGGAGCTGGACCACGTCGAGCGCTGGCGGCGGATGGGCCGGGAGTTCGTGGAGGGCTTTGCGCAGACCGCCATTGGCGGGGCGTTGACGGCGATGGGCCGGCTCATCGGCCCGCGGCGCACGCTCGAACGCGCGGTGCGCACCTTCCGCAACGGCTCCAATTATCTGGGCGGCGAGACGAAGGTGCTGGGCCCCACCGAGGTCG
>CAZQVZ010000421.1:0-4973 GCA_964596895.1 uncultured Myxococcaceae bacterium | reverse complement strand
GACCGGGTGGAAGGCTGTGCCGCCTGTCTGGATCGCCAGGACACCTGCTCCGGGGTCCTCAGCAACTGCGTGGACGACTGCTTCGGCATCCCCACGCGGTAATCGGCCGGCGCCTGCGCTAACCTCCGGTTCATTCCTTCATCCCGGGAGGGGGCGCGATGAGAGCGACGGTCCGGTTGTGGGTGTTTCCCGCCCTGGTCTCGGCTGCCGTCGGTGTGGGCGGGCTCGGGTGCGGCACCTCGGGGGAGCCCGGGTGTCCGCTGGGGCAGCTCGAGTGTGGCGGCGGCTGCGTGGATCCGAAGGTGGATCCCTCCCACTGCGGCGGCTGCGGCACCTCGTGCGGGCCGGGGCAGGTGTGCGCACGGGGCCAATGCGCGCTCACCTGTCCTGCAGGTCTCAGCACCTGCGCCGGGTCCTGTCGGGACCTCGCCTCGGACCGGGCCCACTGTGGCGCCTGTGGCAACCCCTGCACCACCGGCCTCGCCTGCTTTGGTGGGAGCTGCGCGCCGTCCTGTCCTCCCGGGCAGACCGAGTGCAACAGCGCCTGCACCGACACGCGGTTCGACCCCCTGCACTGCGGCGGTTGCGGCGGCGCCTGCACCGCGCCCGAAAATGCCCAGCCGGTGTGCGCCAACGGCCTGTGTGCGCACGTCTGCCAGCCCGGGTTCGCAGACTGCGACGGCGACGAGTCCAACGGCTGCGAGCAGAACATCGCCTCGGATGAGAACCACTGCGGCGCCTGCGGCGTCACCTGTGGCGACCCGGCGATGGCCACCGTGCTGTGCGTGGAAGGCGCGTGCGCGCTCGACGCCTGCGCAGGAGGCTGGGGCGACTGCGACGGAGAGCTGGGCAATGGCTGCGAGGAGGCGCTCGCGACCAGCTCGTCACATTGCGGCGCCTGCGGAAACACCTGCCCGAGAGACCTGCTGTGCCAAGACGGCGAGTGCGTCGAACCGCCCTCCAGGCTGACCCCTGGCCTCACCACCATCATCGTGGCCCGGGACGGCGTGGAGGCCACCTGCACCGAATGGGCGGGCAACCTCTGCACCCAGCCGAAGCTCCGGCCCCTGCAGCTCTCCTGCGCGAGCTACGCCCACGCGGGCGAATGGCACGCCGTCCACTTCGACGCGAACTTCTACTGCTTCTACGCCACCGGCGACCGCACCGTGGTGAGCAGCACCACAGAAGCCACCTTCACCGGACCGCCCACCGTTCACGGCCACTGGAGCAGCAGCACCTGCGCGCCAGGTGCCGCCACCGAGCCACACGGCTACCCATCGGGGCAGCTCTCCATGGGGACCTCTCTGGCCTGGGATTGGGACCGGGGCGCCATCGGAAACGTCGCGGCAGAGTGCCTCTGGTAGCGCGCCCGCTGCAGCCGCGGCGGATGGGCCCCGAGCGCTCAGTGTTGCCGCGCGTCCTGGCTGGGCGGATACGCCGTCTTGCGGATGGCCTGCACGAAGCCTCTCGGCCGGAGCCCCCTCCCGGTCTGGAAGGGGTTGAACCGCAGCGCCTGCGCATCCATTTCGGCCGGCGCGCGGAGCACCAGGTCCGCGAGCGGAGCCCACTGGGCCCCGGGACGCAGGTGGGGCCGAAACTCCAGGGCCAAAGACACCATCCCCGTCTGCACCGCGTACAAGAGCCGCTCCTTCCGGTTGCGCCCCGGCGCGCCTGAGCCGGTCCGCGGGCGCAGCCGCAGCTTCACGGGGCCCGCCCCCTCCAGATCGAAGGGCGAGGCGCCGTAGTAGGTGTTGGCGAGGAAGTCGCGGCTCTGCGTCCGCACGAAGGCCGCAGGCAGGACCCACGGGTACTTCAGCGTGGCGAAGAGCAGGTCCTGCGCGTGGGGTCCCGGAGAGAGCACCTCGTCCGGAGCGCACAGGCGCACCGCGCACCCCAGGAGCTCCGGGCTTCGGTCCGCGTCCTTCCACCAGGCGCCGGAGAAGCGGACCAGGGCGTAGCCGGACAGCCGTTCGTCGGAGGTGCGCGCGTACAGCTGCGCGTGAAACGTCGTCCCCGCCGGATGGACGAAGCGCGATTTGCGCCGCGCCTTCGTCCCCACCACAAAAAGCGGCGCCAGCCCCCGCCCGACCCACGCGCCCGCCGTCTCCCTCACCGCCAACGTCGCATCGCCCACCAGCGCCATGCCCCGAGCATCCGCACGGACGGTCAGCGCCGCTCGCCGGGCGCGCCCCAGGCCAGCCAGGGGTTCAGGCGCTCGAAAGACCGACGCGGCGGGCGCTCTCCGCCCAGAGCGCCCTTCGCGCGTCCAGGTCCTTCGCCCCCGGCGCCACGTCCTCTTCCCTGCAGTCGTTGAAGTAGCGGCCGGTGCGCCCCGCCACCTCCTCTGACAGCGCGAGGTAGACGCTGGTCTTCGCGCCCTCCAGGGTGGACGCCCCACCGATGCCGAACCCCTGCTGCAAGAGCTTGGTGCCGATGACGCCGGGGTGCAGGCAGTTCGCGGTGATGCCCCCTTCGCGCACGCGCTCGGCGAGCTCGAACGTGAAGAGCACATTGCACAGCTTGCTCAGGGCATACGCGCCGTAGGGCGAAAAGCCGCGCGCGCCATCCAGGTCCGCGAGCTCCAGCTGCCCCCGCCGGTGCGCCACCGAGCTCACCACCACGACGCGGGCGGGGGCGCTCCGCTCGAGCAGGGGGAGGACCTCGTGCGTGAGCAGGAACGGCGCGAGGTGATTGACCTGAAAGGTGGTCTCGAACCCGTCTTCGGTCAGCAGGCGCGCGTCCATGTACAGCCCCGCGTTGTGCAGGAGGACGTCCAGGCGCGAGAGCTGCGCGCGCACCTCTTCACCGAGCCTTCGCACGTCCCCGAGCCGCGAGAAGTCAGCGACCAGCCCCTCCGCGCCCGGCCCGCCCTGCGCCTTCACCTCTGCGACGGTCTGGGCCACCTTCTCCGGGTTTCGGCCGTGCACCCAGACGAACGCGCCCTGGCGTGCGAGCGCCCGCGCGGTCTCGCGGCCGATGCCGTCGGTGGCGCCGGTGAGCAGAACGGTCTTGTGGTCTCGGCCCATGGGCCCGGGAGGCTAGCCGCGGGCCCGCGGCGGCGCAGGGAGTTCAGCCACTTCGTTGCGGGGAGTGGACGCTGTGGGTGACAAAGGCGAGGGCGCCGGCTGGTCCAGGCGCGTCACCGGCATCCACTTCGGGTGGGCGGCGAGGAACCTCAGCATCCGCTCGCGGATGAGGCAGCGCAGGTCCCAGGCCTTGCCGGAGTCCGCGGCGCTGATGAGCGGGCGCAGGGTCATCACCCGGTCGTTGCAGTCCACCACCTGGATGCCCTTCACCTTGCCGTCCCACAATGCCTTGCCCTCGTCCGAGGCGAGGATCCGGTCCAGCTCCGCCCGGAACGCGTCCACGTCCGCGGTGAAGTCCACGCGCACCTCCACCGTGCCCAGGATGTCCGGCGAGACCTTGCTCCAGTTCTGGAAGGGCCGCTCGAGGAAGTACGTCATGGGGATCACCAGCCGCCGCAGGTCCCAGACCTTCACCACCACGTAGGTGAGCGTGACCTCCTCAATCCAGCCCCACTCGTTCTCGACGATCACCGTGTCCCCGATGCGGATGGGCTGGGTGATGGAGAGCTGGATGCCGGCCAGGAGCGTGGAGATGGACTTCTGCGCGGCGAGGCCGATGACCAGACCGGCCAGCCCGGCGGAGGCGAGCAGGGACACGCCCACGCTGCGCACCACCTCGAACTGCATCAGCGACAAGGAGACGCCGAGCACCACGATGGCCACCTCCAGCACGCGGCGGAGCACGGTGATCTGCGTCCTCAGCCCGCGCACCCTGCCCGGATCCTCTCCCGCGCCCTGCGTCAGCCGCGCGGTGAGGAGGACCGAGCCCCGCTGGAGGAAGCGCAAGGCGAACCAGGAGAGCGCGAAGATCGCCAGGAAGCGGCCCAGCAGGTCGACGAGCCCCTGCGCCGGCGGCGGAAAGAGGAGGAAGCGGGTCCCCGCCGCGACGAGCAGCGGCAGGAACAGGTACTTCAGGGGCCGCTGGGCGGACTCCACCAGCGCGTCGTCCCACTGGATGGACGTCAGCTTCGCCACCTTCGCCACCGCGCGCAGCACCACCCGCTGCAGCAGCCAGGAGAGGACGAGCCCTGCGGCCATCACCAGGAGCAGGCCCAGGTACTGCCAGACCTCCAGCACCCAGAAGGGCCGCTTGAACATCACGTCCGGCAGCCGCTCGGCCCACGCCGCGCCGTGCTGGTCGTAGAGCCGGTCGATGGCGCGGACCGTGTCGGAGGAGAAGACCCACACGGAGTCTCCGTCTCCGAGCGCGACCCGCTCGAGCCGGATGGGGCGGCTGCCTGCGCCCAGCGGGATCTCGCCCAGATGCTCCAGCGTCGCCCCGTCTTCGGGGTGGCCTGCCGGGTCTGCGCTGAGCTTCGCGTAGTCGAACCACAGCTGGCGGTTCAGGACGAAGTGCAGCCGGCGGGCGAGCCTTGGCCCCTCCTCTGCCTGCTTCGCGTGAGGGACCGGCTGCAGGTCGAGGAACTGGGCGGCGGCCTCGTAGTCGCGCGCCTGCGCATGGGTGAGAAAGCCGTCCACCGTGGCCAGCGGGGTGCGGCGGTCCACCGTGGTGGGCTGGGTGGGGAGCCCCGGGTTCAGCGCGAGGACGGTCGTCAGGAGCGCGGAGATCATTGCGACTCCAACGAGTAACCGGTCCGCTCCGTTCCGTCTATTTGTGCCCGGCCCTCTTCGCTGCCGGGCGAACGAGCTTCAGCCGCTTCGCCTTCCGGGAGAGCGTGTTGCGGTCCACGTCCAGAAGCTCCGCCGCCTGCTGGAGCTGACCGTCCGCCCGCTCGAGCGCCTGCCGCAGGATGGCCCGGTCCACCTGGTCCAGGAGCACCCGGTAGAGGTCCGGCACCCGCCGCCCGTGGAGCTGGTCGAGGAAGTGGCCCAGCCGCAGGTACAAGAGCTCCTCCAGCGGCAGCTTGAGCGGGTCCATGGCGCGGG
>CAZQVZ010000420.1:0-4990 GCA_964596895.1 uncultured Myxococcaceae bacterium | reverse complement strand
CTTCTTCATGCCGATGATCGCCCCGGGCGTGAACCCGCGCGCCTTCGCGTTGAACTCCTTGCCGTACTTCTGCACGAAGAACTTGCCCAACACCGCCAGGTCCTCGCCGCGTTCGCGCAAAGGCGGCAGGCGCAGGTTCACCACGTTGAGCCGGTAGTAGAGATCCTCGCGGAAGGCGCCCTTCTTGACCTCCTCTTCGAGCACCCGGTTGGTCGCCGTCACCACCCGGATGTCCACCGGCTCGCCGCGGTTGTCGCCGACCTTGTAGACGATCTTCTCTTGCAGGGCCCTCAGCAGCTTTACTTGTAGCTGCAGCGGCATCTCGCCGATCTCGTCGAGGAACAACGTCCCGCCGATGGCCGCCTGGAACTTGCCGGGCTTGGTGGCCACCGCCCCGGTGAAGGAGCCCTTCACGTGGCCGAAGAGCTCGCTCTCCAGCAGGTTCTCGGGGATGGCGCCGCAGTTGATGGTGATGAACGGCCCCTTCTGCCTGGGGCTGCGGCGGTGGATCTCCCGGGCGATGAGCTCCTTGCCGGTGCCGGTCTCGCCGGTGATGAGGACCGAGATGTCCGTCTGGGAGATCTTCTCCAGCCGCTTGTAGACCTCCAACATCCCCTGGCACGACCCGATGATGTCCCCGAACTTCATCTCCTCCAGCCGGCTGCGCAGCTCGGTGTTGGTGAGGAAGAGGTCGTTCACCAGCATCGCGTTCTGCAGGAGCAGCGACGCCTGCGACGCGACGATGGTGAGCACGTCCAGGCTGCGCGGCTCGAAGCGGTTCACCAGCCGGTCGTTGCCCACGTAGAGCAGGCCGAAGAGCTCGCCCTTTTGCATCAGGGGCGCGCACATCACCGACAGGAGCTTGAGGTTCACCACCGATTCGGAGGCCTTGAACTCGGGGTCATCCAGCGCGTCCGCGACGATCAGCGGCCTGCGCGTCTTCACCACCTTCTCGACGATGGAGTCCGACACCCGCCCGGACGCGTCCTCGATGCTCTGCTGCGAGATGTTTCGCGCCACCTTCACCTGCTTCTCACCGTTCTCCAGCAGGATGAGAAAGCCCTTGTCCGCGCGCGTCAGCTCGATGGCCATGTCCATCAGCCCTTCGAGCAGGGTCTGCGTGTTGTAGACGCCGAAGAGCCTCGTGGAGAACGCGGTGATCTTCTCCAGCATCTCCAGCTCGCGGCCGGGGACGCCGGGCAGCTCCGCGGTGTGCGAGTCGGGGTTGAAGGACTCGCGCCGGGCGCGGCTCTGGATCATCGCCGGCTGGGCGGAGGGATCCTGGGAGAGGGCGAAGGACAGCTCGGTCTCGCCCACCCGGATGGTGTCGTTGGGGGCGAGCACGTGTTCGTCCCGCTTCTTCCCGTTCACCTGCACCGGGTCGCCGTGGGCGCCCACCTGGTAGCGCGCGCCGTCGAACATGATGTGGAACGCGCTCTCGGGCGCCTGGGGGTCTTCGAGGTGGATGTCGTTGTCCGGTCCCCTGCCCACGGAGGTGATCCGCTTGAGCAGGTTGACCACCCGGACCTTTCCATCTGGCGTCCTGACGGTGAGGCTGGCCATGGTGTCTTTCAGAACCTCAAGGAGAGCCCGGCGCCGACGCCGCCGGGGGTAGGGAAGAGGAAGTACGTGGAGGAAGGCCGGGGCGCGCCGGTCAGCGGCGGCATCTGCAACCCGCCGTCCTCCTCCGGGCGCTCCGGCGATGGGTCTGGCGACCGGTCCGGTGACAGGTCCGGCGGCGCGCGGCGGGGCTGGTCGGGGCGGGGGGGCAGGGCGGGCACGGTCTGTGTCCGCACCGTCTCCACCTGGGACTGGTGGTGGTAGATGCCGTCCACCACCCCGAAGCCGTACAGCGTGTAGAAGGCGCCCGCGGACGCGTGCTTGATGAGCACCCACCGGTCCCGCTCTACCTGCCGCGACGCCGGGATCCCGGAGACCCAGATCGTCTTGCGGCCCTCGTTGGTGTCCAGGTGATACGGGCGCGACTCCACCATGGACTCGAGCATGAAGTACGCGGCGACGGAGGTGATGGCGGCGGCGCTCTGGGCGGCCGCGAGCACGCCGCCCATCACCTTGCGGTCCTGCCCGAACTGCGGCGCGCCGAAGGGCAGGAAGTTCACGAGGAAGCTCCGGTGCTCCACGGTGCGCACCGTCACCTGACGCGAGAGCGCCTCCACGCGGCGCCTGCGCTCCTCCTCTTCGCGCTGCCTTTGGGCGCGCTCCTCGGCCTCGCGGCGCAGGCGGTCCGCCTCCACCCGGCGCTGCTGGCGGATGAGCTCGAGCTGCGGGTCGAGCCGCTCCTTCACCCCGTTGAAGAGGAGGATGGCCGGCGGCGCCACGCTGAAGGGGTCCAGCCCGAAGTCGGGGTCCAGCTTGAGCAGCGCGGTGAAGTGCCGCTCCGCACCAGCCTCATCTCCGAGGTTGAAGGCCGCGAGCCCGGCGAACTGGTGCAGCTGCACGAGCTCCTCGCGGGAGAGCCCGCCCCTGTCGATGCGCGCGCGCGCCCGCCCGAGCACCTCTTCGTAGCGCCCGAAGTCGTACTGCGCGGCGATGGCCTTCAGCTCCGGATCCGTCAGGGCCGCGCCCGGCGCCTCTCCCTGCGCAAGCGCGGGGGTGGACGCGGCCATCGGGGCCAGGGCCAGGGCGCACAGGAGCGGCAGGAGGCGGGGGGAGGCGGACGTCATTGCGGGGTGAGCACGCCCTGCTGGATCTTCTCCTCGCCCGGCGTCAGCACCAGCCGCCCGCGCTGGGGCGCGTAGCCCGGGTAGAAGACCTCGTAGTCCACGAAGTGCTTGAGCGCCCGTTCCGCGCCGGTGGCGGCGATGAGGAAGGGCTGGGTCAAGGTCTCGCCCGCGGAGCGGGTCTCACCGCGCACCCTCACCTGCGCCTGGCGGGGCTGGAAGTCGAACGTCACCTTCGCCGGGCGGGCCACCATCCGGCGGTAGAACTCCTGGGGACCCTCCAGGGCGACGGTGATGGTCTCTTCGGCCGGTTCGCACAGCGCGCAGCCGTAGCGCACCGTGTGCTCTCCGGGCGGAAGCTGGAGCCGGTGCAGGGCCTGCTCGCGCGGGGTCTTCTGTCCGGCCACCTCCACCGCGCCGTACGGCTGCAGCTTGAACACCACCTCCACCGTCCGCGCCGCGGTCTGCGGCCGCACCACCCGCGCGGGCGCCACCGGCAGGGCCGCGCGGGACGGGCCCTTGAGGGCGACCTTCACGGGCGTGGCGTCCGGCGGAGCGGGCAGGGGCGGCTGCGCCTTCGGCGCCACCTCAGGGGGCGCTGGGACGAGGCCCTGCGCGTGGGGCTCGGCGTCCTCCTGCGACGGACGCGGCGCTTCGGGGTCTTCGGGGCCCGGGGGCGAGCCCGGTTCACCCCGAGGCCGAGGCCGAAGCTCGGACGGGGCAATTGCCTCGGCGCTCTCCTCCGGGTGCGTCTTCGCGTGGTCCTGCGCCACCCAGATCCCCGCCGCTCCGCCCAGGACCGCGAGCACCGCCACCGAGAGCAGCGCCACCTTCCGCCCCAGCCGGAGGTGCCGCTGGCGGGCGCGCGCCTGGTTCATCTGCGTCACCAGCTGCAGGGCGCGCGAATGCTGCGGCTCGAGCGCGAGCACGTGGTTCAGCGACCCCAGCGCGCGGGCCGGGCGCTTCTCTTCGACGAACCCTTCGGCGCGGGTGACGAGCGCCGCGCACAGCCTCGGGGTGAGCGCCTTTCGGTAGGAGGGTGGGTCCGCGAAGAAGGACTGCAGCTCCTCGGTGGTGCGGCCGAGCCCCAGCCCTTCGAGGTAGCCGTGCAGGGCTTCGCGCAGCTTCGACGCGTCTGCGTACCGGAGCGCGGGATCCCGGGTGAGGCAGGTGGCGATGATCTCCGCCAGATCGTCCGACACGGTGGGGACGAGCTGCCTCGGATCGTCGTAGACGCCGTCGAGGATCTTCTTGAGCGTGGCGGTGGTGTTGGACGCGAGGAACGGCAGCCGCCCCGTCGAGAACAGGTACAGCATGGTCCCCAGGGAGAAGACGTCCGCCTCCGGGCCGGCCTCTTCGCCTTCGATGATCTCCGGGGCCATGTGCGCGGGCGAGCCCACCAGCGCGCCGGTCATCGTCATCCGATCATCGCGGTCGATGATCCTGGCGATGCCGAAGTCCATCAGCTTGATGACCCCGTCGTCGCGGACCATCACGTTTTCGGGCTTGAGGTCCCGGTGGATGATCCCCGCCTCGTGGGCCTGCGCCAGCGCCGCCGCCACCTCATGCAGCACCAGCGTGGCGATCTCCGGCGGCTCGAACCCGCCGAGCGACTCCGCGTGGTGGCGCAGGGTGTGCCCGCGGATGTACTCGGTGACGATGTACGCCTGGTCCGCGTCCTGCGCCGCGAAGTCGTAGACCTCGAGGATGTTGGGGTGGTGCAGCCGGGCCACCGCCTTCGCCTCGCGCGCGAGCCGCTTTCGGGACTCCTCCTTCCCGGCGAGGTGCGCATGCAGCACCTTCACCGCCACCTCCCGGTCCAGGGCGGTGTCCAGCCCCTTGTAGACAATGCTCATGCCGCCCTGGCCCAGCTGCTCCAGGATCCGGTACCGACCTATGTGGCGGCCGATGAGCGACATGGGGCAGGGGGCTAGTCGTCTCCGAAGCTGGTGCCGAGGCTCTTGGCAAAACGCACGGGGTCGCCGTTCGGGTCCACCCGGCGCTCCTTCATGCTGTCCTGGAGCTCCGCGGCGACGATCTGCCCGCCCCGGAGCGCGACGAAGTGGCCCCAGGCGCCGTCGCGCACCAGGTCCAGCACCTTGCAGCCGTAGTGGGTGGCCAGAAGCCGATCCGCCGCGGTGGGGCCGCCGCCGCGCTGCAGGTGGCCGAGCACGGTCACCCGGATCTCCGCTTCGATGTGCTTCGCCAGGAGGTCCGCCGCCACCTTGCCGGCGCCGCCCAGCCGCACCACGCCACGGCCGGGGACGTCTTCGGCGCGCTCGAGCACCGCGAGCTGCCCGCCTTCCGGA
>CAZQVZ010000419.1:0-5008 GCA_964596895.1 uncultured Myxococcaceae bacterium | reverse complement strand
CTTCCTCGAGAAGCGCGAGCCGGACTGGTCGAAGTTCCCCTGGTACTACTGAGCGTTGGCGTTGGGGGTCTTCCCCTTGCTCCGGCTCCAGGCGTGGCCGTGATGCCCTTCGGTCCCGGCGCTGAGCCAGCCGCGGCGGTCCACCATCCGGAACTGGGTGGCGAGGTGCAGGTGCGCGTCGCGGATGCGGTCGGAGCCGTCGAGGTCCGCCAGGGTCCGCGCCACCTTGATGATCCGGTCATGCGCGCGCGCGGAGAGGCCGTGGTTCTTCACGTTCTCCCGCAGCCGCTTGTCCGCCGCTGAGTCCAGGCCGCAGTACGCGCGCAGCTCCTTCGGTCCCATCTGCGCGTTGCAGGTGATGTCGGTCCCTTCGAAGCGGCGGCGCTGGCGTTCGCGCGCGGCCTCCACCCGGCTGCGGTAGTACGCGGTGGACTTGCCGGTGTGGCCCAGGTTGAGCAGCGGCTCTTCGGCCACCGGCCGGACTTCGATGGTGAGGTCGATTCGGTCCATCAGCGGACCGGAGACGCGCTGGTGGTACTCGTGCACGCGGGCGTCCTTGCATTGGCACCTGCGGCCTTCCACGTTGAACCAGCCGCAGGGGCAGGGGTTCATCGCCGCCACCAGCATCACCCGGCACGGATAGACGAGGTGGTGGCTCGCCCGGGCGATGTGGACGACGCCCTCCTCGAGCGGCTCGCGCAGGACCTCCAGCACGTTCTTGCGGAACTCCGGCAGCTCGTCGAGAAAGAGCACGCCGTTGTGCGCCATGGACAGCTCCCCCGGGCGCCCCAGCGGCCCGCCGCCGACGAGCCCTGCGTCCGAGATGGTGTGGTGCGGGGAGCGGAACGGCCGGTCCGTCAGGAGCGCGCGGTCCTCCGGCAGCATCCCCAGCACCGAGTAGATCTTGGTGACGTCCAGGGCCTCGGAGAAGGACATGGAGGGGAGGATGCCGGGGAGCCTGCGGGCGATCATGGTCTTGCCGGACCCGGGCGCGCCGCACATCAGCAGGTTGTGCCCGCCGGCCGCGGCGGCCTCCATCGCCGCCTTCACGTCCTCCTGGCCGCGCACGTCCGCCATGTCCACGGCGCCCGAGGGACGGAGCGAATCCGCGGCCGCGCCCCGCTGGTAGCGCTGCAGCGGCTGCGCGCCGGTGAGGTGGTCCACCACGTCGCGCAGGTGTCCCACCGCGAGCACCTCGATGCGGTCCACCAGCGCCGCCTCCTCCGCGTTGCCCGCCGGCACCACCACGCCCCGCAGGCCGAGATCCCGCGCCAGCACCGCCAGGGCGAGCACGCCGCGGATGGGCTTCACCGCGCCATCCAACGAGAGCTCGCCGGCGAAGAGCCAGTCCGCCACCGGCTCGTCGTCCAGCATTCGCGCGGCCACCAGCACCCCAATGGCGATCGGCAGCTCGAAGGCCGCGCCCTCCTTGCGGATGTCCGCCGGCGCGAGGTTCACCGTGATGCGCTTTTGCGGCAGGTCGAAGCCGGTGTTCTTCAAGGCCGAGACCACGCGGACCTTGCTCTCCTTGACCGCGCCCTCCGGCAGGCCGACCACGTTGAAGTACGGCAGGCCGAGCGACATATCGACCTCCACCTCCACCGCCACCGCGTCAATCCCCGTCACCGCCCCCGACCGCACCCGAGCCAGCATCGCCGAACCTCCCGTTGGCAGACGGGTCGAGCAACGGGCGTACCGGCAACACCGCAGAGCGAGCCCCGGGTTGCAGGGGGCCGCCACCGCGGATGGGCCGTCCGGATACGCGGATTGGGCGCGCATGCTCCACCCGGGCTCTCGGCGGGCGAGAAACGCGTATGCGGTACACTCGGCCCTTTATCCAGGAGGTGGTGGCCTTGGCTCGACTTTGCGTTCTGCTTGCGGTGGTCCTTCCGTTGCTCCTCAGCACCCAGGCCTCGGCGAAGAAGCCGGCCGCCAGGCCCCGGACTCCGAAGGTCATCGAATGTGGCAAGGACCTGAGCTGCCTCAGCGACGCAGCGGTGAAGTGCTCGCCCGCAAGAGCCACCCACGAGACGGTGGTCGATCTCATGGGGATGGAGGAGCGCTCGAAGGATCGCTACGAGCTCAAGGGATGGGACGGGAACCGCTGCATCGTCCTGCGGACGAAGCTCGAGGCGAGCGTCAAGATTGGACCGAAGGTCCGGCAGGCGGCCCGCGCCAAAGGAATGAGCACCGCCGAGCTCGACCAGGCCCAGGCGGAAGGCAAGAAGGAGCGCGAGGCGGAGATCGGCAAGACGCGTGAGTGCAAGGCACCGCCGATGGCGCTCGAGCGGGCCTTCCGCCGCTGGAAGAAGGGCCAGTACCAGACGGGTGACCTCGGGGAGTGTGGAGAGGCAAGGTAGCGTCGGCCTCGAGGGCCTGGGGCATGATGCCGCCCCATGAGCGGAACTGCAGGCGCCAGGGGAACCCTCGAGTACGCGGTGCTGGAGCTGGACGACACCCTTCGGATCTCCATCGCCGCCGCGCCCGACGAGGACCCGTCTGACACGACCCGCAGCTACTTCGAAGAGGCCAACCGGCCATACCAGCGGCGCGTCGCCGCGGTGCTGCCTTCCCTGGACTCGCTGCTGCAGGGCTGCGCGCGGCGGCTGAAGCTCATCCCGCTGGAGAGCGCGCAGGCGTCCCAGAGAAGGTTCCTGAAGCCCTCCTCGGGCGGCGACATGAGGCTCGAGGTGACGCTGACGGTGGCCTCGGAGGTGCCGCTCTCCGCCGAGGACGAACGCTGGTTGGAGGAGCAGGTCGAGGCGCTCGTGCGCGCCGCGCCGAGCGCGTAGCCGGTCAGGGGACCTTGTCGTCCCGGTGACTACCAGCGAACAGCTTCATTGAGCTGCCGCAAAGAAGTGTCAGGGTCGGCGGCTTAATGACACGCAGGCAAGGCTGGGTCGCGCGGACTGGGCGTTTGGGCTCGTCACGCAGGGCGCCGGCCACAAGGAGGAAGACATGAGGGGATGGTTCTCAAAGCTCGCGCTTGGCCTGGTGCTGGTCGGCGTCGTCGGAGTGGGGTGCAAGCAGAAGCAGGAGGGAGGCGACGCGCAGCCCGCTCCGACCGGGACCGCGCAGAGGGCAGCGGAGCCGGCAGCGAAGGCCCCTGCGGCCGAAGGGCCTCCCGCGACCGCGGCGATGAAGGCCTTCAAGGACGACGGTGACGTGGCGGAGCTCACCCTCTCCGGGAACGACCAGATGCAGTTCGACACCAGGAAGCTGACCGCGCGTGCGGGCCAGATGGTCCGCCTGACGCTCAAGCACACCGGCCAGCTCCCCGCCCAGGCGATGGGGCACAACGTCGTCATCATCAACAAGGGGCAGGACATCTTCGAGTTCGGCGCGGACGTGGGGGAGGCCAGAGGCTCCGTCGCCAACCACTACGTGCCCGAAGCGCTGCTCGGCCGCGTGGTCGCGTACACCCGGCTCATTGGCGGCGGTCAGACCGCGACGGTGGAGTTCCAGGCGCCCGCCGAGCCGGGCGAGTTCCCCTTCCTGTGCTCGTTCCCCGGCCACTTCGCGCAGATGAACGGGACCTTCGAGGTCACGCAGTGAGCGGCGCGCAGGGCCTTCGCACCCTGGCGGTGGTGGCTGCGCTCGGGGCGCTCGGTCTGGGCGGCCTGTGGGGCTGCAGCGACCCGAAGAAGAAGGCGGACACGCCGAAGGGGACCGGGGGCAGCGCGGCGGAGCGCACCTGGGTGGCCCCAGGCGAGCTGGACGAGTACTACCTCTTCTATTCGGGCGGGCACGCAGGCGACGTGCGCGTGGCGGGCATGCCCTCCATGCGGCACATCAAGACCATCCCCGTGTTCAGCCCCAATGCGGCCTACGGGTACGGCTACGACGACGCCACCCGCGAGATGCTGGGGGACTTCACCTGGGGCGACGTGCACCACCCCGGGCTGTCCAAGAAGGACGGCGTCTACGACGGCAAGTGGCTCTTCGTGAACGACAACGCGCACAACCGCGTGGCCCGGATCTCGCTGCGGGACTTCAAGACCAAGCAGATCATCGGCCCCTTGCCCAACACCTCCGGGAATCACGGCGCGTCGTATGTCACCAACAACACCGAATACCTCTTCGGTGGCTCGCGCTTCGCCATGCCCTTGCCGCGCGGCACTGCGGCGCCGCTGAAGGGCTACGCGGAGACCTACCAGGGGGTCATCACCGCCATCTCCGTGCACCCGGAGACCGGCGAGATGGCGGTCGCCTGGCAGATCAAGACCCCGCCCATTCAGTGGGACCTCTCCTCCACCGGCAAGGGGCCGAGCGAAGACTGGCTCTTCGTGACCTCCTACAACTCCGAGATGGCGCACACGCGCCTGGAGGTGGGGGCCAGCCAGAAGGAGCGGGACCTGGCGGCGTTCATCAACTGGCGGGCCGCGGAGAAGGCCGTCGAGGCGGGGCAGTTCGAGCGCATCGACGGGGTCCCGGTGGTGGATCCGGGCAAGGTGCCGGGGATGATGTACTTCGTTCCGCTCGCCAAGTCGCCGCACGGCATCGACGTGGATCCCACCGGCAAGTGGATCGTCGGCGGCGGCAAGCTCGAGCCTTCGGCCACGGTCTTCAGCTTCGAGAAGTTCCTCGCGGCGGTGGAGGCGAAGAACTTCGACGGCGAGGAGCGCGGGGTGCCCATCGTCAAGCATGACGCGGTGCTGGAGGGCATGGTGCCGGTGGGCCTGGGGCCGTTGCACACCCAGTTCGACGGGCGGGGCAACGCGTACACCACGCTGTTCATCGACTCCAGGGTGGCGAAGTTCAAGCTGCCGCCCTGGACCGACGCGGAGAAGGCCAACCTCGAGACGGTGGTGGTGGACCGCATCGACGTGCACACCAACCCCGGGCACCTGGTCATCGGCGCCAGTGACACCACCCGTCCGTACGGGGACTGGCTGGTGTCCATGAACAAGGACGCCTCCGGACGCCACCTGCCCACCGGGCCGCAGATCCCGGAGACCAGCCAGCTCATCGACATCACCGGCGAGAAGATGACCATGGTGTACGAGGC
>CAZQVZ010000418.1:0-5015 GCA_964596895.1 uncultured Myxococcaceae bacterium | reverse complement strand
GCGCCCATGAAGCGGCGCCCACTGCCACCCGGAACGTGAGAGCGCACCGACGCGAGCGCGGAGCGATAAGGTGCGCGCCCGCATGACACAGCTGCAGACAAGACTTCCGGTCCCGGTTCCACCGCCGCGCATGAACCAGTTCGTGGGCACCCGCGGAGGCCGCGTGGTGGGCTGGCTTGCGAACCGGGTGATGGATCTCCTCATGGCGCTCTCGCCCGCCGGGCGGGATGTCTTTGCGCGCGCCATCGCGTGGCTGGCGTTCACGCTCGGGATCCGGAAGAAGGTGGCGCAGGAGAACCTGCAGCGGGCCTTCCCGGAGCTCAGTCAGACCGAGCGCGACGAGATCGCCCGAGGCGCCTACCGCACCATGGCTCGGGTGGTCATCGAGTCACTCGACTCGCACGAGCATGAAGGCACCTGGTGGGAGTCCGAACCCGCCGTGGTTGGTGACTGGCCTGCGCTCGAACAGGCGCTGCTCGACGGGCGCGGCGCGTTGATTGTCACCGCGCACTTCGGCAACTGGGAGCGCACCGGGAAGATGCTCCTGCGGCGAGGAGTGAGGCTCAATGCGCTGGTGCGACCGCTCAAAGGCGCGCTCAACACCCGCATCGTCGACAACCGGCTCGCCGCGCGCTGCGGCCTCATTTATCCGAAGGGGGCGGTGCAGAACATCATCGCGGCGCTCGGGCAGAACGAGGGCGTGATGATGCTGCTGGACCAATCCCTCCGGGCGGACAAGGCGCTCTTCGTTCCGTTCTTCGACCGCCCCGCGTCCACCACGCCTGCCATGGCGCTCGCCGCTGAGCGCACCGGTGCGCCGGTGTTCGTGGTGATGGGTGTGCGCGACGAGAGCGGGCGACGGCAGCGTCTGGAGATTGAAGGACCCATCCCGCGCCCAGAGGGAGTCGACGGGGAGGCCGCGCGGCTCGAACACACCGCGGCCGTCACCCGCGTGCTCGAGCGCTTCATCCGCCGCTACCCGGACCAGTGGCTCTGGCTCCACCGCCGCTGGAAGGTGCAGCCGCCGGACGCGTTGCCTCGAGGCGACGTGGCCAGGGGCGCCTAGGCCGCGGCCTCTTCGCGGAGCATCGCGAACAGGTCGGTCACGCCCGGGTCGACGCCGTGTTGTGAGAGCAGCGTCGTCACCTGCCCTCGGTGATGGGTCTGGTGGTTGAACAGGTGCGTGACCGCCCACCACAAGGGTGTCTCCAGCCGCGCTCCGCGCCGCGTGTACACGAGCGGGGCATTGAGCCGATCCGCCGTGAGCTGTGAGACCCAGGCGGAGAGCTCTTCGTCGGTGCGGGTGCGCTCGCGGCGAACCTCCGCGAAGTCTGCGAAGAGCTCCTGGTCGAGGGCGCGGATGCCGGGGGCCATGAAACCGTCCGGCGCCGCCACGCCGTTGAACCGGCTGAGCCACACCCGGTCCGCGAGCAGGAGGTGGTTGAAGGTTCCGTGGATGGACTTGAAGAACGCACCGTCGTCGCGCTTGCGGACGTCGTCGCTCAACGTGGCGGCGAGCGCGTACAGCTTGTCGTTCATCCAGCGGTTGTAGCGGGCGTAGGCTGCCAGGACCTCGGGGCTCACCATGGACGCGACCGTAGGGTCGCCACGGCCCGGGTGCCAACGACAAGACGCTCCGCTTCCAGAGGACGTCCTGCGCGCCTTTCGGGGAGACGCGTGAAGTGAAGCCGCCCGCGCCGAGCTACACGCCTCCGGTCCCGCGTGGGTCGAATCAGCGGGGCTGAAGGGGTGCCTTGAACCCGCGGCCCCAGGCGACGAAGAGCGCGAGCGCGGCAAGACCAATGGTCATCGCCAGTGGCTCTGCGCGGTAGGCGTGGACGCCGGTGGCGAGGACCATCACCAGCCCGAGCGCGCCTGCGGCGATCGGCGTGAGGATGGGCTTGATGCGGGTGATCGCCGGGACCATCACGCCGACGGCGCCGGTCAGCTCGGCGATGCCGATGAAGATGGTCAGCGCAGCGGGATACGGAAACTGCTCGGTGGCGGCGACCTTCATTCCGCCGGCCATGAGGAACATGGCGGCGAGCAGTACCTGGCCAATCCAGAGGGCGACGCGAAGGACAATGGACGAGGGGGACGCGGCAGCAACAGCATGCGTGGACATGACGAAATGCTCCGTGGGGCGTACTTGAACGGTCGTTGGTAACGATCGGTGCGCTGGTTAGTAAGAGTGACCACCCCGGCTCGCAAGGAGCACGCGAAGGGCCCTGCGCCCGATGGGAGACCGGCTCATTCCGGTTCTTGCGGCGGTCCGCCCGTGAGCTCCAGCGAGGCCCAGTCCAAACGCGGCCGCTCGCGCTTGCGTAACCGCTCCGGGACCGCCGCCGGGACCGCCGCCGTGGCCTCGGGCGCGAGATCCTGCGGCCGGCGCATCAGCCGCCGCTCGAGAGCCGCCTGCGAAGGTTCGCGCGCGCTCTCGCCTCCAGCAGGTGGTGAAAGTGCTCCGAGAGAAAGAGGCGGTCGGTGGCGAGCAGCGCCTCGATGAAGGCGCGCCGCCCCGCCGCGTAGAGCTCGGGAGGAAGGTGCGCGTACTCCGCCGCCACCCCGGCCTCGTAGGCGTCGAAGTCGCCCGGAGCGGCCCCCAGGATCGCGAGATCACAATCGAGGAGGAGCGCCGTCTCCTCGTCTACCTCGGCCGCCCGAAGCCGACCGTGCCGGGCGGTCAGTCGGATCCAGTCGACGACGAGGCGCACGTCGACGCTGCCCTCGACGCCGTGCTCTCGAAGCAGCCGCGCTGCGAGCACCGCGCTCTGCTCTTCGTTGTCGCGCGCCTCCGGCACGTACACCGCGTCGTGAAAGAGCAGCGCGAGGAAGACCTCCCGAGGGTGCGTCCACCCGATCCTCCGCGACACGTCCTGCGCGAGCGTGAGGGTCGCCTCCAGGTGGGAGAGCGAATGGTAGGCGCGGCCAGGCGAGCGCCACGCCGCGACCGCCTCCGCCACCAGACCGCGTGGAAGCCTCACCCCTTCCGGCGCCAACTGGAGCACCTCCTCGGGCGTCACGGCTGAACCTCCGCGGCGACCAGCGCCTGCACCATGGTCCGGAGGGCGGGGGCGGCGAAGCCGTCCGGCAGCACCCCTGGCGCGGCGACGGAGATCCGGTACGCCCCTTCGACGGTGGAGAGGATCGCCGCGGCGATGCGCCGCGCGTTGCGCGCTGGGGCGCCTGCTTCCTTCAGCGCCGCGGTGACCAGCGCGTGAAGGCGCGTGAGCGTGCGCTCGGTGGCCTCGGTGTAGATCCCGCGCACCTGCGCGTCCCGTCCCGCCTCGGCTCCGATGACCACCCATGCGGCGACGGCGCGCGGATCGGCGTCGGGGCCCTGGGCGACGTACGCATCGACGAAGGCCAGAAGTCGTTTGAGCGGAGCGCTGCCTGCGGACGCCAGACGGGCCTGGGCCCGCCTCTCCACCGACGAAGACAGCCGGGTCACCAGGGCGAGGAGGATCTCCTGCTTGCTCTCGAAGTGGTAGTGCAGGAGCCCCGGGGCGAGCCCCGCGGCCCTCGCGATCGCCGCGATCGATGCGCGTGCGTAGCCCTCCCTCGACATCACCTCCAGGAGCCCCTCGACGATCTCCTCACGTCTGGCCTCCGTGTTCGATGGACGTCCCATGCTCGACTTGCCTCCGCTTCGTCTCCGCATCATAGTTTGGACGTTCAACCAATAAAAGGGGAGGCCCATGCGACGCACCGAGCTGGGGTTCGAAACGGACAAGCCGTGCTTCTGGGTGTCGGGGCTCCTCGCGCGCGAGGAGTGCCTGGAGCTCATCGCGGAGGCCGAGGCGAGGGGCTTTCTCCCCATGGGGCGCGACTACCCTCCGGACTACCGCGACAACGATCCGCAGGTCGTCGACGACGCGGGCCGGGCGGCGGCGCTCTTCGATCGGCTGCGCGCGAAGCTGCCGCCGGTCCTCGAACGCGAAGGGGCGCGGTGGCTCCTCGCGGGCTTGAACCCGCGCTTTCGACTCTGCCGATACCGGGAGGGACAGCACTTCAGCGTTCACCGCGACGGCGCCTGGTCACCCGAGCCGGCGGTTCGGACGCAGCTGACGGTGATGGTCTACCTGAACGGCGGGGACGCGTTCGTCGGCGGTGCGACTCGCTACTTCCAGAACGCCAGAAGCCGCGAGCTGCTCGGGTCGGTTCGCCCCGAGGAGGGCGCGGCGATCGTGTTTGACCACGCGCTCTGGCACGAGGGCGTGGCCGTGGAGGCGGGATCCAAGTACGTGCTCCGCACGGACGTCGTGTACCGACGCGAGCAGCCTGCCCCGGAAGACGAGGGGGCCCACCGGGGCTACGTTTGGTCGATGGCGCCCTGCGCCGACGGCAGCTTCGTCACCGGCTCGCGCGACGGCATGTTGCGGCGCTGGCGGTTGGAGGGTCCCTCGGCAGCGCTCGCCCTGGAGGGGACGCTCTGCGCACACGAGGCCTCGGTGACCGCGGCGTTGGAGGACGCCTCCGGCACCCTCTGGAGCGGGTCACGCGATCGCACGATTCGCCGTTGGCGCGGCGGGCAGAGCGAGCGGGTCGGGGGCCACGAGGGCGTGGTGCTCGCGCTGGTCCTCGTCGGGGCGCGTGTGGTGAGCGCCGGCGCGGAGGGGGCGGTGCGGGACTGGAGTGACGGAGGCCGGGAGCTCGCGCGGCATGACGGCTGGTGCTGGGCGCTCGCCGCGCTGGCCGACGGACGCCTCGTCTCGGGCGGGGACGATGGGACCCTTCGGGTACACGGCGCGGGGGCCCCCCTCGTTCGCGGGCTTCCCCCCGTCCGGACGCTCTGCGCGAGCGGCGAGCGGCTCTTCAGCGGCCACGCGGATGGAACGCTCCGCGTCTGGCGCGTCGGCCCCTCGTCGCTCGAGCTGCTTCGCGAGGTCCATGCCCACGCGGGTGCGGTCTGCGCGATCGCCCGCGTTGGACCCTCACTGCTCGCGACCGGCGGTGAGGATTCGACCACCCTCCTGCTCGAGGCCGGCCCCGCGCTCACCCTCTCTCCCGTTCGA
>CAZQVZ010000417.1:0-5033 GCA_964596895.1 uncultured Myxococcaceae bacterium | reverse complement strand
AGGACCGCGCGCGTCGCGAAGCTGGGCGGGTGGAAGGTGCCGGCGCTGCTGGCGCTGACCCTGCTCGCGCTCTCGTCGGTGGGGCTGCCCCTGGCCGTCACGGCGGGCTGGCTGGTGGCGCGCGCGGAGGAGGTGGGCGCGCAGGCCATCGGCGCCCTGGCGTGGCCGGCGCTGCGGACCTTCGGCGCGTCGCTCCTGGCGGCGGTCGTTGCCGCGCTGTGCGCGGTGCCGGTGGCGGTGGTGGTGGTGCGGCGCCGCGGCCTGCTCTCCGCCGGCATCGAGCGGGTGGCCTACCTGGGCTACGCCCTGCCGCCGCTGGTGCTGGCCCTGGCGCTGGTGTTCCTGGGGCTGGGGGCCGTGCCCTTTCTGTACGGGACCCTGGCCATGCTCGTCATCGGCTATGGCGTTCGCTTCCTGCCCCAGGCCCTGGGCAGCACCGAGAGCGCGCTGCGGCAGGTGCCGCCGCACCTGGAGGAGGCCGCGGCCACGCTGGGGGCCTCGAGGTGGCGGACGTTCACCCGGGTGGTGGTGCCGCTGGTGCGCCCGGGGGTCTTCGCCGGCGCGGCGCTGGTGCTGCTCTCTGCCTTGAAGGAGCTGCCCATCACGCTGCTGCTCGCGCCCATCGGGTACACCACGCTCGCCACCGGCGTGTGGTCCGCGGCCGCGGAGGGCCGGTTCGGTGAGGCCGCCCTGCCGTCCCTGGCGCTGCTCGGGCTGTCGTCCCTGTCGGTGGCGCTGGTGCTCTGGCAGGAGGAGGCGAAGCTGCCCGCGCCTGCGACCGGAGGTGAGCGTGGCTGAGCCGCTGCTGACCGTGCGCGCGCTCTGCTGCCGCTACGCCGGGATGACCCGGGCCGCGGTGGAGGGCGTGTCCTTCGACGTCGAAGAGGGCGAGCTGCTCGCGCTGGTGGGCCCGTCCGGCTGCGGCAAGAGCACCACCCTGCGCGCGGTGGCGGGGCTGGAGCCCGTGGCCTCCGGGGAGATCGCCGTGCGGGGCCGGGCGCTCGCGGGCCCGGGCGTGGCGGTGCCGCCGGAGCGCCGAGGCATCGGGCTCGTGTTCCAGGACCTGGCGCTGTTCCCTCATCTGGGCGCGCTGCAGAACGTGGCCTTCGGGTTGTCGTCCCTGCCCGCGCGGGACCGCGAGGCGCGCGCGCGGCGGCTGCTGGAGCTGGTGTCGCTGCAGGACTTCGAGCGCCGGAGGCCCGGGGAGCTCTCCGGCGGGCAGCAGCAGCGCGTGGCGCTGGCGCGGGCGCTGGCCCCCGAGCCGCCGCTGTTGCTCCTGGATGAGCCCTTCTCCAGCCTCGACGCGGCGCTGCGCGACGAGGTGCGCCGGGAGGTGCGGGCGCTGCTCAAGCGGCTCGGCAAGGCGGCCATCCTCGTCACCCATGACCGCGACGAGGTCTTCGCGTTCGCGGACCGGGTGGCGGTGATGAACGCGGGCAGGCTGGAGCAGGCGGGGCCGCCGGATGCGCTGTACGCCGCGCCCGCCACCGCGTTCGTGGCGTCGCTGCTCGGCGAGTGCACGCTCTTGCCCGCAGAGGCGACGGGCGAGACGGCCGCCTGCGCGCTGGGGCAGGTGCGGCTCACCTCCGCGCGGGCGGGAAAGGTCCGGCTGGTGCTGCGGCCCGAGGCGCTGAGGGTGCAGTCCGCGGGTGGCGGTGAAGGTGAAGGCGTGCGCGCGCTGGTGCAGGCGAAGCACTTCCGCGGGTCGGTCACGGCGCTGCGGCTGTCGGTGCCGGGCGCAAAGGTGCCGCTGCTCGCCCATCTGCCCGGGCTCGCGCCGTACGCGGAGGGCGAAGAGGTGCGGGTGGGCGTCCGCGCGAAAGTGGCCGCGGTAGAGGCCCCGGTAGAGGCCCCGGTAGACGCCGCGGTAGACGCCGCGGTGGCGGGTTGAACCCGCGCTACGGCTGCTCGCAGTCGAGCTCGAACAGCTCGGGCGTGGTGTTCAGCGTGAGGGGGAGGTCCTGCTCCAGCCATTGTTCGCGGACGGTGATCTGCTGCGGTTCACCGAGCCGCTCCGGGGCGGCGGGGGTCAGCGTCAGCGAGTTCGCCAGCGCGCTGTGACCCACGAGCTGCGCGTTCACGTTGAAGACGTCCGGGGCAAAGGCGGTCAGCGGCAAGAGCCCGAGGAGCGGCGCGCCGTCTTCGTCCACCGGCACCACATGGACGGTGATGACCTGGTTGGAGTGAAGCAGGAAGCCGTCGAGCCCTTCGGAGAACGCCGCCGAGCGCACGCAGCCCTTGTTCGGCTCCTGCGGGTCTTCGTAGCGGGTGAGCACGGTGAAGTGGGCGGAGTAGCGGACGCGCGCGGGGTCCTTCACGGAGAAGCCGAGCTGGTCCACAGGCTGCCCGTTCTGGAGCCCGACGAGCTGGTAGCTGCCTTCATCCTCGAGGTTGATGGCGTACTGCGCGAACCCCAGCGGCCACGCGGCCTCGACGACGTCACCGTCCTCGCGGACCTCCAGGGTGAAGTCCGCCTTCGTCTTCTGATCGATGCCGAGCGCCTGCGGCTCCTGCAGCGCCACCAGCAGCGTGCGGCCGGACGCCAGGGGCGCGGAGAAGTCCTCGGTGTCGGCGAAGTGCACCACCTGCGAGAAGCGGATGATGCCGTTCTCCCCCACCTGACCGTCCGAGGTGCAGCCGGCGAGCGCCACCGCGCCCGCCACCCCTGCCAGGGCCATCCACGTTCTCTGGTTCATGTGCACGCCTCGTCTGGCTGGGCCGTCGAGCCCTGTTCTCCCTCGAACGCGCCCGCTGGGGCAACGTTGCGCCCGGGTGAGGCCGCTGGATCGAAGTAGGCGAACGCGCCCGCCAGGCCGGCCGCCGCGAAGCGCTCCACGTCCTTCCAACGCCTCGCGAGCGGGGCCTGCGGCTTCGGGCTGGCCCGGCCGGCGGTGAGCGGGTGGGTGGGGATGAGCAGGTCCACGTCCACCAGCGCCGCGGCATCGAGGAGCACCCCCTGTCGCAGCGCGCGTCGCACGCCCAGCTTCGGCACCTGGAGCGCCCGCCCGTCGCGAAAGGTCCAGCCGACGAAGAGCCCAGTCCCCACGCCCGGGTGCGCGGCGCGGAGGTCTGCGAGGACTGGCAGCGCGCTCGAGGCGAAGAGCAGCCGGTCCACCGCAGACTGGGAGCGGAAGAGCTCCACACAGGCGCGGAGGGCCTCCTGCTGCGGACCGTGGCCGCGCTTCACCTCCACCATCCAGAGGAGCCCGGCAGCGCCCGGGAGCGCCAGCGACGCGTCGAGCCGCGAGACTTCACCGCGGGCCACCCGGAGCAACACGTCGTCCGTGGGTAGCCGCCGAAGGCCGGTCAGCCCATGGTGCAGGTAGAGCAGCGGTGCGCCGTCGTGCTCCGCCCACTTCAGGTCGCACTCCACGCCGTGGCGCAGCGGCCGCCCGGCGACGGTCCGGGGCGTCCGCGCCGCACGCACGACCGCCTCGATGCCAGAGGGCTTGTTGCCGGCGCGGTGCCAATAGAGGGTGAAGGGCGGGTTCTGCACGTCCCTGCTCGTGTGAGATCACGCCGCCTCACGGCGTGCGGCGAGGGCCAGCGTACTCCGGATGAGCTGCGCCAACCTGCTCGGGCCAGGCCAGGTCGAGCCGATGGTGGAGGTCACCGCGGGAGACCCCATGGCGGGACGTGGGCAGCTCGAGGACCGTCGGCTCCATGGGGCTGCCGGTCCGCAGCCGCGTGCGCTCCACGCGGGCCGAGAGGGCGAAGCGCTCAGTTGAAGTCGTACGTCTCCAGATGCTGGCCGGTGGCGCGGTCGAACACGACGTACCAGGCGCGGTCGGAACCCGGGAACACCACATCCGGGTGCCGGAAGATCACATGGGCCGCCAGGTCATGTCCGCCGGGATTGTCCTCCGGGTCGGTCACCTGGGTGAACCCGGCGGCCTTCACCGCCATCTGCGCCCCGAACCCATCCTGGGCGCCGGGCGGCAGGTGCTGCCAGTTCTTCACGTACCACCCCACCACCGCGCTCTTCAGCTCCTTCGTCGCCCGTGCGGGGGAGGGCGCGCCGTCGCCGTAGACGGAGTCCAGCTCCCGCGCCTTCTGCACGAGCGAGGCGACGGTCACAGGGGAAGGCAGGCGGTAGCCCAGGTCCGGGTGCCCATCGATGAACTTCGCCAGGGTCTTCCGCAGCGACTCCGCGTTGCGCAGCGCCAGCTCCTTCGCGGAGTTGACGCCTGCGTGTTCGAAGAGGTCCGCGGTGGCCGGTCCGATGCCCTTCACGCGCTGCAGGTCTGCGCGGTTGACGGCCTCGCGGACCGTGGCGTGAGGCACCCCCGCCTTCACCGCGAGCGCCCTCTCCCTGGCAGGCGACGAGGCCGTCGCCAGAAGCTGCGCCGTGGTGGCGACGCCCGCTGCCTTCAGCGCCTGCGCTTCGGGCGAAGACAACCCGCGGATGCTGCTCACCGGATACGAGAGGGCAGAGCTCATGCCCACATTGTCGCACCCGGCCCCCCGCCAGTTGCGGCGGGCGGACCGGGATTCGGGCTCCCCAAGGAGATTCGCCCACTTCCGCGAGGGCTCTCCGGTGTTGACACCCCTCGCGGCTGACGGATAGTCCCGCGGCCCCATGCCCAGGCGAGCCGCCTTCTACGATGTGGACGGGACGCTGGTGCGGACGAACATCGTCCATGCCTATGCGTACTACGCGATGAACCGCGGGAGCATCCGCGGGACGCTCGCGCGCACCTTGAGCACCGTGGCCGGCATCCCGATGTTCAAGGCGCTGGACATGACCAACCGCAAGGTCTTCAACGAGTTCTTCTACCGCTACTACGCGGGGCTCTCCGAAGACCGGCTGCTCACGCTGGCGGAGGACCTCTTCGAGGACGTGCTCAAGCCGGCCCTCTTCGAGGAGTCCCACGACCTGATCAGCGAGGCCCGCCGGGCGGGCTGCCGGATCGTGCTCGTGTCGGGGGCGTTGGACTTCACCATCCGTCCGTTGGCGCGGCACCTGGGCGCGGATGATCTCATCGCCAACAAGATGCAGTTCGTGGGCGGGATTGCGACCGGGAAGGTCATCC
>CAZQVZ010000416.1:0-5046 GCA_964596895.1 uncultured Myxococcaceae bacterium | reverse complement strand
TACCTCGGCACGCGGGAGGAGTTCTCCGCCCACTTCGACCTGGACGAAGAGGTGCGCGCCTTTGTGGCCACGCAGCCGGAGGGCGTGGAGACCCTGAGCGCGCTCATCGCCCGGCGGCACCCGGAGGCCTGGGCGGAGTTCGGCGGCCAGGATGAGCACGGGGACCCCATCCGCATCATGGAGGCCATCAGCGAAGGGGTGTCGCTCACCGGCGTCGAACAGGGGATGCGGGTGGACTACGTGGGGGTGATGCGGCCGCGGCTCTCCACGGTGGACCGCGCCAAGGCCATGGTCCGCGCGTTCGGATTCCACGGCCGTCCGTATGACTTCAACTTCGACTTCCTGTCGGACGCGACGCTGGTGTGCACCGAGCTCGTCTACAAGAGCTACATGCCGTCGCAGGGGCTGCACGGCGTGCGCATCGGCCTGGTGGAGATCGCCGGGCGGCCCACCTTGCCGGCGAACGAGCTCGTCCGGCTCTTTGATGCAGAGCATGGCCGCGAAGACCGGCAACTGGATTTCGTTGCGTTCATCGACGGCAGGGAGGATTTGAAGGGCGCCTTCCTCAACACCGAGGACGCATTCCGGAAGAGCTATCGGAGGTTGAAGTGGGACGTGGCGCAGAAGTGACCGGGGCCATCACCCTGTCCGAAGAAGAAGGCCTGCGGATGATGCGCGTGGGTGAGGAGCTCTTCGACGAGATGGTGGCGCAGCAGCGGGCCAAGGTCCTGCGCCTGGCGCGCGAGGCCGTGCCCCACATCTCGTCGGAGGACGTGCTCAACCCGCATGACTTCCCGGAGCTCAAGGCCCACCCCACCTTCGAGTTCGAGGACGGGCTGCTCTCCGGCCTGGTCGCCGCGCAGATCGCGCTGCGCGCCGAGCTCCGCCTGCGCATGGACGCGGGCAAAGGCTCGCCGCCTCAGTCGCCTTGACGGCGGCGCCGGGGCGGTTAGCTGTTGGAGGGTGCTGACACAAGACCTCACCCACCCGCGCGCCGGGGCGCTCCTCGCAGAGGCGCTGGCCTCCTCACCGGAGCGGCTGGAGCTCGCCGCCTTCGCCGTGGCCGCGCTGGAGTTCCCGGCGCTGGACGTGCCCACGTTCGACGCACAGCTGGATCGGTATGCGCAGCGGGTGATGGCGCTCGAGGGGCAGAGCGCGCCCGAACAGATCGCAGCGCTGCGGCAGGTGCTGGTGGAGGAGGAGGGCTTTCGCGGCAACGAGCGTGACTTCGGAGATCCGGCGAACAGCTACCTGAACGTGGTGCTGGAGCGGAAGGTGGGCATCCCCATCTCGCTGAGCGTGGTGTGGGTGGAGGTGGCGAGGCGCGCAGGCATCGGGTTGTACGGCGTGGGCTTCCCCGGGCACTTCCTCACCGCGCTGGACGGGCCGGACGGCAGGGTGGTGGTGGATCCGTTCGGCGCAGGCCGCATCCTCACTCCGGACGAATGCGCCGTGCTCCTGCGGCGCGCGGTGCCCAACGCGCTCGTGAGCGAAGAGCTGTTCCAGCCGGCGTCGGTCCGCGCCATCACCTGGCGGATGCTGGGGAACCTCAAGCGGGTCCATGGCGCGCGCGGAGATCAGGGGCGGGCGTTGAAGGTGGAGGACCTGTTGCTCCAGCTCGCGCCGGACCACCCGGGGGAGCTGCGAGCGCGCGCGGCGCTGCTGTCCAACCTGGGCGCGTACCGGGCGGCGTTGGCGGACGTGGAGCGGGCGCTGTCGCTCGGGTCCGCCCCGGATGCCCCGGCGCTGCAGGCGGCGGCGAAGCACCTGCGGGAGCGGCTGGCATTCGTGAACTAGCGGCGCGGGTGCATGCCCCTGCGCCATGAGACGCGGGTCCGGGCCGCGAACTGGCGGCGTCACCGGACCGGAGTTACGCAGGCGGCACCATGAGCGCACCGCGCCACTGGAAGCGCATCCGGCAGGGGCTGCCTGCCGACTACCGCATCCTCGAGATCCGTGAAGACGAGGTCGAAGACCCCCGCGACGACAGCCGCCACCCGCGGGTGATCATCGACTGCGTGGACTGGGTGAACATCATCCCGGTCACGCTCTCGAACGACGTGGTCCTCATCCGGCAGTTCCGCTTCGGCATCTGGGAGAACACCCTGGAGATCCCCGGCGGCATGGTGGATCCGGGAGAGTCGCCGGAAGACGCCGCCGTGCGCGAGCTCGAAGAGGAGACCGGCTTCGTCCCCGGCCGCGTGGTTCCCCTGGGCATGGTGCACCCCAACCCCGCCATCCAGACCAACCGCTGCTACTCGTTCCTCGCGCTCGGGTGTGACCGGACGGGGGAGCAGGCGCAGGACGCGGGGGAAGTCATCGCCGTGGAGTGCGTACCGCGCGCGCGGATCAGCAAGCTTCTACGTGACGGGATCATCACCCACTCCCTGGTCGTCGCCGCGTTCGGGCTGGAGCGGCTCTACTGGGAGCGCGAGACCGCGTACGACCAGACGTAGCGCCCGCCCCTACCGCTTCGCCTTCTTCTTCGCCCCGCGCGTGAAATCACCCGTGCGCCCGCCGCTCTTGTGCTCGAGCTGCACGCGGTCGATGACCATGCCCTTGTCGTTCCGCTTGAGCATGTCGTAGACGCACAAGGCCGCGGCGGTGGCGCCCATCAGGGCCTCCATCTCCACGCCGGTGCGGTCCACCGTACGGACGGCCACGCGGATCTCCACCGTCCCGCCCTTCGCCTCCACGTCCGCGTCCACGCCGGTGATGGACACCGGGTGGCACAAGGGCACCACGTCCGGCGTCCGCTTGGTGGCCATGATCGCCGCCAGGCGCGCGGCCTCGAGCACGTTGCCCTTCTCCGCCTTGCCGCTGGCCGCCAGCTTCGCGGTGGCAGGCTTCATCTTCACCCGCGCGGTGGCCACGGCGACACGCTCGGTGCGCTCCTTGGCGCCCACGTCGATCATCTTCATCCGAGGCCGTTCTCCGTCATCCACCGCTCGGCGTCGATGGCCGCCATGCAGCCGGTGCCGGCCGCGGTGACCGCCTGCCGGTAGTAGTGGTCCTGCACGTCCCCGCACGCGAAGACGCCCTCCACGCTGGTCTTGGTGGAGCCCGGCACCGTGCGGATGTAGCCGTTCTCGTGCAGCTCCAGCACGCCCCCGAAGAGCTGCGTGTTCGGCTGGTGCCCGATGGCGACGAACAGCCCACCCGCCTGCACCTCGTGCATGTCGCCGGTCTTCACGTTCTTCGCGCGGATGCCGGTGAAGCCCTTTTCGTTCCCGAGCACCTCGTCCACGACGGTGTCCCACATGAACGAGATCTTCGGGTTCCCCAGCGCCCGCTCCTGCATGATCTTCGAGGCGCGCAGCTCGTCGCGCCGGTGGATGACCGTCACCTTCGAGCAGATCTTGGAGAGGTACGTCGCCTCCTCCATGGCGGTGTCGCCGCCGCCCACCACCAGCACGTCCTGGTTCTTGAAGAAGAACCCGTCACAGGTGGCGCAGGCGGACAGCCCGCGGTTCTTGTAGTGGTCTTCGCCCTTCACCCCCAGCCACTTGGCAGAGGCGCCGGTGGCGATGATCACCGTTTCGGACCAGCATTCGCCGGTCTCCGAGACGAGGTGGAAGGGCCTTTTGGAGAAGTCCACCTTGACGATGTTCTCCATGTGGATGTGCGTGCCGAAGCGCTCCGCCTGCTTCTGGAACATCTCCATCAGCTTCGGGCCGGTGATGGCCTCCGGGAAGCCGGGGTAGTTCTCCACGTCGTTGGTGATCATCAACTGACCGCCGGGCACCCGCTGCGGATCCTCGATGGCCGGACCGCCCGCGTAGACGACCGGGTGGAGGTTGGCTCGCGCCGCGTAGATGGCGGCGGTGTAGCCCGCCGGCCCGGAGCCGATGATGGTGACCTTGTTGATCTCCTTGGACACGTGCGCTCCTCGAGAGGGGTTCAGCAGGGGGCGGAAAGTAACAAGGCGCCCCCTCGCGTGCCACGTAGCAATCACCGCGACGGGCCCGGCGCTGCGCGAGAAAGTGCCCCTCTACAGCCGGCGGCTTCCCGAGACGATCTCGAAGCTCCAGGCAGCGCCCGCTCCTCTCGCCCGCTGAGAACGCAGGTGGAGCATCCGTGCTCGTCCGCGGCGGCGGCCTGATCCTCGGCCTCCGGACGCCCCTGGCCTGCCCGCTCCCTCTGCGAGCGCCTCGGCACGCGCGTTGCTCAACGTCCTGCCGCTGCTCGGACGGGTCTTCGGGCTTTCGGGAGGTGGTGGATGGGGTCGGTGGAGGGCAAGCGGACCGCGCGGAGCAGCAGTGAGGGACGGCCTGGATCGGCGCCGACGGGCGCGCCGGAGGTGACGGTGGCGGCGGCGGCGGGTGCGCAGCCGGCGCCGGTCCAGGACGGGCCGCGAGAGCGGTTGTGGACCCTGGGCGCGCAGGCGCTCAGCGACCAGGAGCTCCTCGCGGTGCTCCTCGGCACCGGGCACAAGGGCAACCCGGTGCACGCCATCGCCGCGCAGCTCCTCGAGGCGGGCGGCGGCCTGCGCGCGCTGGTGCAGCGAGATCCCCACGAGCTGGCGCAGCTCCCCGGGCTCGGCCCCGCGCGCGCAGCGCAGATGCTGGCGGCGCTGGAGCTGGGAAGAAGGGTGCAGCGCTCCACCGACACGAGGCCCCTGCTGCAGACGCCGGAGGCCATCTTCCAGTACGTCTGGCCCACGCTGTGCGCGCTGCGCCGGGAGGTCTTCCACGTCCTCTGCCTCAACGGCCGCAACGCCCTGATGGCGGATGTGCGGGTGGCCGAAGGCGGCGTGGACAGCTGCCCGGTGGACCCGCGCGAGGTCTTCCGCGCCGCCATCAGCCACAGGGCCTGCGGCATCGTCCTCGTGCACAACCACCCGTCGGGTGATCCCGCGCCCAGCGCGCAGGACCTGTCGCTGACGCGGCACCTCGCCCGCGCCGCCTCGCTCCTGCACGTGAAGCTGCTCGACCACCTGGTGGTGGGGGACGGCAAGTACCACTCGATGCTGCAGAGCCGGCAGCTCCAGCGCATCGAGGACGAGGTGGAGGTGGAGGGATGGGCGGCGGAGGGAGGCTTCTGATG
>CAZQVZ010000415.1:0-5061 GCA_964596895.1 uncultured Myxococcaceae bacterium | reverse complement strand
CGACATCCAGCAGGCCACCGAGATCGCCAAGGCCATGGTCCGCGACTACGGCATGAGCCGGCTGGGGCCGGTGACCTACGGCGAGAAGGGTGGCAACGCGTTCTTGCGCAGCGCCGGCGCGCCGGAGGTCCGCAACTACTCCGAGCGGACGTCCCAGATGATCGACGACGAGGTCCGCGGGATGACCACCGAGGCGCTCGACCGGGCGCGGCAGGTCCTCCACGAGCACAAGGACAAGGTGCAGGCGCTCGCGGCGCGGCTTCTGAGCCAGGAGGTCCTCGAGGAGGAGGAGATAAGGCGCATCCTCGGGCCCAAGGTCACCCGGCCGGGCCTCATCCATGACCGGGGCACGGAGATCTCCCCGCATGACCCGGGCGTGGCGGAGAACATCCCGCCCGCGGCCGAAGGACCCATGAACACCAGCGGAGAGTAACCCTCCCTCTCAGGGTGAAGGCCAACGCGCCGTCGTCTGCTCCCCGGTTTCAGGGAGTGGGCGGCGGCGTCGTCGTTCCGGGGGCGTTAGAGATGGGACCGCCTGTCAGGCCGGCGGGTCACCGGGCGGGCGCCATGCGTCTTCTCCAGGGACGCTTACTTTTGGAGCCAAGGAGCGGCGAATGGCGGACGTGAAGATCGGGCAGAGCTACCTGGCTCGGAAGATGTTGTTCAAGAAGGGCCTGCAGTCCGGGCGGCTCTCGGTTCAGGAGATTGAAGAGGCGCTCCCGGCGGGGACGCTGACCGCGGCCGAACGCTGGCTGCTCTACTACTCGCTCAAGGCGGCCGAGGTGGAGATCGTGGATGAGGTCACAGGCCAGGTGGACGCCGCGCCGCTCATCCCCCACGAAGAGGAGGGAGAACCTGCCCAGGGGTGAGGTGATCTTCCAGAAGTTGAAGGGTTTCGGGTCGTTGACACGCTCCGGCCCCGTCTTAGGTTCCGGCCGCGATGAACGACACCGACAAGCGCGAGCACCCCTCCGAGAACACCCAACACGTGCGGGTGAATGACCGCCGCAGGTTTGATCCGGACGGCAACCCGCGCCCGGATGCGGAGGAGCCCGCGCCGAAGTCTGCCGAATCCATCTCCGAACCCGAGACAGGGGCCGAGCCCGCGGCCGCGAGCGCTTCGGGAGGTGAGCCCACGCGAGAGTCCGGAGGTGAGTCCGGAGGTGAGTCCGACGTGGTGCAGCGGCTTCAGGCGGAGCTGGAGGCCGCGCGCCGCCGGGTGGACGAGCTCGCGCGGGCCATCCTCGCCGGCGAACAGGACCGCGAGGCCTTCAAGCAGCGCGTCACCCGCGAGCGCGAGCGGATGCTGGAGGTGGAGAAGGGCAACGTCGCCCAGGTCCTCCTGGAGACGGTGGATGACCTCGACCTGTCCTTGAAGGCCGCGGATGACTCGCCGCTGGCGCAGGGCGTCCGGATGATCCGCCAGGGACTGCTCTCCCGCCTGCAGTCCATGGGCGTGGAGCGCGTTCCATTGGAGAACCTCCCGTTCGACCCCAACGTGGCCGAGGCCATGGACATGGAGGTGACGGACGACTCAGCGAAGGACGGCGTGGTGGTGGAGGAGATCCGCGCCGCCTACCGGCTGGGCGGCCGCGTCATCCGCGACGGGCGGGTGAAGGTGGCGAAGTACGTGCCGCCTGCCCAGGCCTGAGCCCGCCGCCGGGCGCGCTGGGGCCTGGTCCCTTCTCCGGGCCCCCTGACCTGTCGGGCGCGGGCGTGAAATGCTACGCCTCTGACCGTGTTGCTCCCCGGTATGAGTCTGCTGACTTTCGCCCGTCCTGCTGCGCTGCGCGCCACCGCCCCGCTCTGGGCCCTGGTGGCTGCGGCCTTCACGATGACCTCCGCGTCTGCGCAGGAGGCCGGCGTTTCCGTGGAGGACTGGGCGCAGGCGCTCGGCCGGACGCACAGGGCGCACCTCGAGCAATTGCGCACCGGACCCAACCCCGGCGCCGAATTGTGGCGGGAGCGCCCGGCCACGGATGCAGCGCCCGTCCCCGGCTTCGTCCCCACGCCCTCTCTGGCGCCGCTGGTGAAGGCGGTGAGCCCCGGCGTGGTCAACGTCAGCACCCAGGACGACGTGCCCGGCCGCGCCGGCGCCCAGGCGCGCAAGTCCCTCGGCTCCGGCTTCGTGATTGGGCCGGATGGCTTCGTGGTCACCAACAACCACGTGGTGGAGGCGGCGCAGAGCATCCTCGTGCACCTCCCGGACGGCCGGGAGTTCACCGCGGAGGTGGTGGGGCGGGACGCGGCGACGGACGTGGCGCTCTTGCGCCTGCAGGGCGCGCCGGGGGATCTGCCGTTTTGCTACCTCGGAGACTCGGACGCGCTGGAGGTGGGGGACTGGATCGTCGCCATCGGCAACCCGTTCGGGCTCGACCACTCGGTGGCCCACGGGATGATCTCCGCAAAGGAGCGCGTGCTCGGCATTGGCGTGTTCGATGACTTCCTGCAGACCGACGCGCTCATCAACCCGGGGAACTCGGGCGGCCCCCTGTTCAACATGCGCGGGGAGGTGGTGGGCGTCACCACCGCCATCATGAGCCAGGGGCAGGGGATTGGCTTCGCGGTGCCCATCGATCTGGTGAAGGAGCTCATCCCCAACCTGCGACAGAACGGGCGGCTTTCGCGCGGGTGGCTGGGCGTGAACATCGTCGAGGCGGAGGGGCCCGGGCGAAAGGCGGTGGTGAGCGAGGTCTTCGTGGGCAGCCCCGCGGCCACGGCCGGCATCCTCCCCGGGGACGTCCTGCTCGCTGTGAACGGGCGCCAGGTGGAGCGGTTCGGGCAGCTTCTGCGCCGCGTGTCCTTCCTGCCGCCCGGCTCGCGCGCCACCTTGCGCATCCAGCGCAAGGGCGAGGTGCAGGAGCGGACGGTGACGCTGGCGGAGCGGCCGCACCGCAGGGCCCTGCAGACCCTCTCCGAGGCCACCCGGGAGGGGGCCCTGGGGCTTCTGGTCCGGGAGGTCACGCCCGAGACCGGCCACAGGCCGCAGTCCGGCGTGGTGGTTGCGGGGGTCCTGCCCGGCAGCCCCGCGGAGCGCGCCGGCCTTCGCGCGGGGGACCTCATCAATGAGGTCAACCGCCGCCCGGTGCGGGACACCGAGGACTTCCGGGAGGCGCTTGGGCGCAGCGAGGCGAAGAGCGTGCTCGTCCGCTTCCAGCGCAAAGACGCGGTCCGCTACGTGGCGCTGGAGGCGCCCTAGCGGCGCTTCTTGCCGCCCGTCTTGCCTGAAGGCGCCAGCCACAGCGCCACCGGCTCACCCGTCCGGCCAATGGTCACCAGGATGGCGTGCACCTTCGCGGTGACGCCCTGGTTCTTGCCGCCGCCCTTCTTCGACAGGCTCCACGTCGACTCCGGCGTGAACACCACCTGGACCCTGAGCGCGCGCGTCGTGAAGAGCCGCTGGAACTGGGGGAAGGTCCACCCGTCCGGCATCCGCCCCTTCGCCTGCAGGTACATCATCACCGGGTTGCCCCGGGCGTCGGTCTTCTTCGGCGCGCCGTGGGTCACCGCGTAGCCGCCGGCCGCGAAGAGCGGGGCGATGTTCACGGAGTATTCCCCGCGCGGGTCATAGGGGCCGGGCGCGAGCATGTGCGCCTGATCCTCGTGGATGATCATGTAGTGCATCTTCTTGTTGGCCTCGGCGCGGAACTGCTTCGCGTTGGCCTTGCACTCGGCGGCGGCGAAGAGCGCGTCGCACTCGCCGATGTACTTCTCCAGGAACCCATGCAGCGACGCCATCGGGACCGCTTCATCTCGGAGCTTCGCGAACCTCGGGTCCACGTCCGCCCAGCAGAGGGTGGGCAACAGCAGCGACACGGCCAACACGAGCAGAGAAGTACGCACGGGCGGGAGTCTGCCACCTCGGCAGGCGGGCGCGCAGGTGGGGTTGTGGTAGGTCGAGGTGGATAATTTGCCTACATCCGACCACCATGTAGGCTTGCTGCACCACCCACGACGGAGGCAGCAACTTGGCACCAGAGCCCACTCTCGAGCGCCGCAGGTACCTGAGGTTCGACAAGGTCTTCGCGGTCTACCTCACCACGCAGGACGGGATGAGCCGCGGCATCTGCCGGAACATCAGCGCCACCGGCCTCTTCGTGGAGTCCCGCGAGCCGGTGCCGCTCGGCGGCCGCCTGAAGGTGACCTTCTGCGGCGAAGACGGCACCGAGATGACCGCCCTGGCGGAGGTCCGCTACCAGGTGGCGCTGGCCTTCGGGAAGAAGGACGGCCAGGAGGGCAACACCCGCGGGATGGGCCTGCGCATCGTGGCGTACGAAACGAAAGAGGACGCGCCCCTGCTGCTCGTCGACAGGGAGCGCGTCCTCCACTGACCGGGCCGGTGTGGCCGGGGGCTTCGCCGCTACTGCGAGAAGCCCTCGAGCAGGTAGTGCGCTTCGATCCGCTTGAGCGCGAGGATCATCGCCGCGCAGCGCGGGTCCACCGTCTGGCCAATGCAGTACCGCCGGCTGTCGTGCATCTCGGTCTTGCGCGGGTTGTTCTTCGAGATGTCGCGGATGATCCGGTAGTTCCGCTTCATTGCGAGTTCGAGCTTGGCGTTCACGTCCCGCTCGGTCCAGGCCTCCATCCGCTTGTTCTGGATCCACTCGTAGTAGCTGACCGTCACGCCGCCGGCGTTGCAGATGATGTCCGGGATGAGGTCGATGCCGCGGCGCAGGAGCACCTGATCCGCTTCGGGGGTGGTGGGGCCGTTGGCGCCTTCGGCCACCAGCTTCACCTTCAGCCGCTCGGCGACCTCGGCGGTGATCTCCCCGCCCAGCGCGGCCGGGATGAGCACGTCGGCCTTGACCTCCCAGAAGTCCTTCTTGTCGATCTTCTGGGCGCCGGGGAAGCCCGCCACGCTGCGCCGCAGGTTGGACGGGTCCTGCACGTAGGCCGTCAACGCCTCGATGTCGATGCCGTCCGGGTTGAAGACCGTCCCGTCCGCGTCGTTCACCGCGAGCAGCCGGCCGCCGAGCTTCCCGAAGATGTTCGCCGCGTGCGAGCCCACGTTGCCGAAGCCCTGGACGACGAAGGTCTTGCCCTGCAGCGACTCGCCGCGGT
>CAZQVZ010000414.1:0-5079 GCA_964596895.1 uncultured Myxococcaceae bacterium | reverse complement strand
CTTCACGAGTCCCTGGCCCGGGTGGACGCGGACGCCGAGCGCCTCGAGCAGGTGCTCATCAACCTGGTGCAGAACGCGGTGCAGGCGCTGGCCCTGGGCGAAGGGGGCGGCCGCATCACCGTGCGCACCGCGCGCCTGGACCGCTTCAGCGACTTCCGGGGCGCCACCGAGACCGTGGAGGTCCAGGTCTCGGACGACGGCCCCGGCATCCCGTCGGATCAGCAGCTCAACATCTTCGTGCCCTTCTTCACCACCAAGCAGAAGGGCACCGGCCTCGGGCTCGCCATCTGCCAGCGGATCGTGAAGAACCACGGCGGCTCGGTGGCGGTGCACAGCAAGGTGGGCGAAGGCGCCACGTTCAGCATGCGGCTGCCGTCCCTGCCCACCGAGCAGCCCGCGCCCTTCACGCCGGCGCCGGACGGGACGCCGTTCCCGGACGAGGCGCTGCGCGCGTCACTCGCGCCGGGCCTGAATGACCTGGGTGACCCCGGCAAGACGGACCGCAAGGGCCGGCGTCAGGAGAAGCGCAAGCGCCGGACGGGGTGACCCAGAGCAGGCGGCGCGGGCCTCCGGGCTCGACAGGCGCTCGCTCTACACCATTCGCGGATCCCACGCTGCGGTTCGGGCACTCGGTCTATTCGCCGCACCGGTCGCGATGGCACACCCACCCGGCAGCGCAGCAGCGGAAGCTCGTGGAAGATCACGCTTCGACGGTCTTCGAGGACGCCCTTCGGGCGCGCCGGCCCGACGCCCAGCGGTACTGGGAGGGCGACGCGCAGTTCGACCTGGTCCGCCTCGAAGACAAGGGGCTGGTCGTCGGAGAGGTGAAGTGGCGCGGCGTGACCCGGTCCGAGCGGGCGTCACTTCTGGAGGCGCTGGAGGCGAGGTTCCACCGCACCTCGCTGGCGAGGAGGTTCTCCGCAGCGCGCTTCGAAGTGTTCGATACGGGAGCGCTCGGGGACCTCGCCCGCGGGTGAACCGGGAAGCCTACGGCGTGCAGGAGAGCGGGATGGCGTCGGTGAGGTTGTCCTCCTCGGCGCACTCGGCGGTCTTGTCGTCCCCATCCACCGACACGTAGACCTCCCCTTCCGGCGGGAGCGCAAAGCGCAGCACGGTGGAGGCGCCCGCCGGCAGGGGCCGCTCCAGCTTCGCTTCGCGCACCACGCCGCCGTCCCCCAACACGTCCACCCGGGTGCCGGCGCGAAGCGGCGCCTCGCCGTCGTTGACCACGCGCACCGAAAGCTCCACGCCCCCCGGGCAGCCCGAGCGGTCCAGCCGCCACCCGGCCACCTTCGCATTGGGACCCGCGCGCGGCCTCAGCGCCCCGTGGGAGTTGCTGCGCGTGGCGGAGAGCGGGCCTGGGGGCGCGGGCTCTCTGGAGAGCCGGCCATGGCCACCCCACTCACCCAGCCCTTCGCACACCAGGTCTTCGCCGTCACAGACGAGCCCCGGCGTATAGGCGTGCTGGCTCCAGATGCGGCGGGCGTTCGCCCAGCGGCTCTGCCGTTCGCGCAACACCACGATGCCGGGGCGCACCTCGTCGGCGCAGCCCACCGCCTCGCGGGCGATGGTGTTGACGCCGAGGACGATGTCCGCGCTGCCATCCCCGTCTACGTCCGCCACCACCGGATACTCGTAGAGCGTGCCCGAGCAGTGCGCCCTCTGGTGTTCGAGGATGCCGCCTTCGCCGCGGTACAGGTGCACCCGGGTCTCGTCCGCGTGGATCGCATCCAGGCGCGCGCCGCCCGGTGTCTGCGATGGCACCCCGTCGAAGTCGAACAGGGAGACGCCCACCGCGCGCGAGGACTGATCGACGGCGGGCCACGACCAGTAGGTCTGCCAGCGCGGCGCTGTCTGGGCAGAGGGCCTGGTGAGCGCCATGGCAGAGAGGCAGTCCCCGCTGGTGAAGACGACCTCCGGGACCCCGTCGCCGTTGAGATCCCCGACCGCCGGCGCGCCGCCGAGCCCCGGCGGCCCCAGCCCCGGGAAGCAGGCCTCTCCGTTCCAGGAGGGCTGCATCGTGGGGGCCACCAGATGTTCGCCGGTCAGACCGCTGCGCAGCTCCAGAAGGCCCGCGCGCACCACGACGACCTCGGGCAGGCCGTCTGGACCGAGGCTGCCCTTCGGCCCCAGGAGATCAGCGATGGCGGCGAGCCCACCCCCCTCCGGCAGCTCCCACCACAGCTCCCCCGTGGCGCCGTACGTGCGGGTTCCGTCGGTGAGCTCCAGCCGGCCGTCCCCGTCCAGATCGCCGGCCACCACCATGGACCCCAGAGGCCCCGAGGCGGGTCTGGCCGACCAGCGCAGGACGCCCTGGCTGTTGAAGACGGTGAAGCCGCAGACGATCTCCGGGCGGCCATCTCCGTCGAGATCCACCACCAGCGGTGCGCCCCAGCCCACGTCGCACATCTGCGGGGAGCCATGGACGTCCCGGGTCAGCCACTTGAAGGCCCCGGTGGCGCCGTCATAGGCGCGCAGGCGGAAGTAGGCGTCCATCACCAGGACGGTGACGGCTTCGTAGTAGTTGAGCACCGCCGCCGCGGGCTGCGACACGCCGGTGGGCCCATCCGCCGTCGCCGGCACCTGCCAGAGCTCCGTGCCGTCGAGCCCGGAGAGCGCGCGCAGCACCGCGGGGCCATCTACGTTCGTGTCTCGCGAATGGAAGGGGGCGATCACCTCGGGGATGCCGTCCCCGTCCACGTCCACCACCAGCGGGGTGACGATCACCTGGTCGAACGCGTCGTCCGGGGTGACCTGCCAGAGCACCTCGGGCTCCCACGTCGGTGCGAGCGGCCGGTCGCAGTGGCGCGTGGGGGTCTTCTCCACGCAGTCTCCCCAGGCCTCGTCCCACACGTCCCCGCCGCAGTCCGGCGGAGGAGGCGGCGGCGGGGTGCAGGTGCGCTCGGGTGAGCAGACGGCGCCTTCGGCGCAGCAGGTCTCTTCGCCCGCGTCACCGCACCAGATCCCACTCTTGCAGCGCGGCACGCAGGCGCCGTTGCGGCACCCCTGACCTTCAGGGCAGCACTGGTAGCCGCAAGGGGCCTGGCACCCCGGGCCCACCGGGAGGAAGTCCGGCGCCGGCAGGGTGGGCGGGTGCGCGCAGGTCCCGTCCACGCAGGCGCCCCCTCCGCAGTCCAGATCACTGATGCAGACCGACACCACCTGGTCGTTGCCGCACCCTGTGAGGACGAGCCACAGCACGACGCTGGCGGCGAGGAGGGAGGAGCGCACGGCCCCCGAGTCTACGCGTTTTCCAGCCTGGCGTGCGCCGCCTCCCAGCGGGCGTACAACGTCTCCAGCTCCGCCTTCGCCGCGGCCAGAGCGTCCATCACCGGGCGGGCGCGGGCAAAGTCCTCGTACAGCGCGGGGTCCGCCAGCTCCGCTTCACGCTGCTGCTGCGCCGCCTCCAACTCGGCGATGCGCGCTTCGATGGAGGCGATCTCCTTGCGGATGGGACCTTCGACGCGGCTCTTGCGCTGGCGCTCCTCGGCTTCCTGGCGCTTGCGCTCCTTGTCACCCGCGGGCCTGGCGGGGGCGCTCCCCGGATCTGCGTTCGGATCCGCGTGGCCCGCTCCCTGCGCCTCGTCCGCCGCTGCCACCTGGGACAGGTGGTACAGGTAGTCATCGAGGTTGCCCGGGTACGGGGTCACCTTCTGGTCCTTCACCTCCCAGACGTGCGTCGCCAGGCGGTTGAGGAAGCTGCGGTTGTGCGACACGAAGATGAGCGTCCCCCCGTACCCGGAGAGCGCCTCGATCAGCGCCTCGGAGGAGTCGAGGTCCAGGTGGTTGGTGGGCTCGTCCATCAAGAGCAGGTTGGCCGGCTTGAGGAGGAGCTTGGACAGGGCGACCCGCGCCCGCTCGCCGCCGGAGAGCACGCCGATGGGCTTCTCCACGTCGTCGCCGGTGAAGAGGAACGCGCCGAGCACGCCGCGGACGAACGCCTGCGGCTTGTCGGGGACCAGCGCGTGGACCTCGTCGAGGATGGTCTTGCGCTTGTCCAGCGTGTCCCCGTGGTGCTGGGCGTAGTACCCGAGCGTGACGTTGTGCCCGAACTCGATGTGCCCTGAGTCCGGCGAAAGCTCCCCGGCGATCATCTTGAGGAGCGTGGTCTTCCCCGCGCCGTTGACCCCGACGATGGCGATGCGCTGCCCCCGCTGCACCGTGGCGTCCACCCGGTCGTAGACGCGCAGCGCGCCGAAGGCTTTGGAGACGCCTTCGACCTTCGCGACCTCGCGGCCGGAGGATGGAACCTCGGGGAAGCGGAAGGAGACGGTGGCGCGGTCCTTGACGACCATCACCTCCTCCATCTTCTCCAGCATCTTCATCCGGCTCTGCGCCTGGCGGGCCTTGGTGGCCTTGGCGCGGAACCGGTCGATGAAGCTCTGGATCTCCGCGCGGCGTGCCTCCTGCCGCGCCGCGGCCGCGCGCAGTTGCGCCAATTCCTCCGCGCGCTGGCGCTTGTAGTCCTCGTAGTTGCCGCTGTAGCTGCGCAGCCCTTCCACCTCCAGGGAGAGCACCCTGCCTATCTGCCTATTGAGGAAGTCCCGGTCGTGGCTGATCAGCACCAGCGCCTTTCGGCTCTGGCGCAAGAAGCCGTCGAACCAGGCGAGGGTCGGCAGGTCGAGGTGGTTGGTGGGCTCGTCGAGCAGGAGCAGGTCCGGATCCTGGAGCAGGAGCCCCGCCAGGGCCGCGCGCATCCGCCAGCCGCCGCTGAGCGTGTCGCTGGGTTTGGTGAGCCACTCGGACGGAAAGCCCAGCCCGCGCAGGATCCGCTCCGCGCGGTGGCGGCCGTAGCGCTCTTCGAAGTGATCCAGCTCCTCGTGTACGTCCGCCAGTGACTGCGCCAGCTCCAGCTGCCCCGCTTCGTCGGTGGCCACATCCAGCGCGCGCTGCGTCTGCTCCAGCCGCGACTGCAGAGACGTGCGCCCCGGCACCGACGCCATCACCGCGTCCACCACCGGACCTTCGGGCAGCCCGAGCAGCTCCTGCGGCAGGTAGCCCAGCCGGGCCCCGCGCGCCGCCTGGAGGACGCCGTCATCCGGCTGCAGCTGCCCGGCGATGATCTTCATCAGGGTCGAC
>CAZQVZ010000413.1:0-5079 GCA_964596895.1 uncultured Myxococcaceae bacterium | reverse complement strand
CAGCTCATCGACAGGGCGCGCGCGAAGGCGCCAGACGTCTTCGGGCGGCTACCATCTTTGGAGGTGGAGGTCCGCCCCATCGAGCCGTTCCGGGAAGACTCGGCGCCGGGCGGCTACTACTACCCGGGCTCCCGTCCACAGGGCCGGCCCGGCTACTACTACCTGAACACCTCGAAGCCCCAGGAGCGGCTGTTGCCCCTGCTCGAGCCGCTCACCTTCCACGAGGCCATCCCCGGGCATCACACCCAGGTGGCGCTCGCGCAGGAGCTGGACGGGCTGCCGCGCTTCCGGCGGGAGCTCGGTGACTCGGCGTTCACCGAAGGCTGGGCCCACTACGCGGAGCTCCTGGCGGATGAGCTGGGGCTCTACTCAGGCGACGCGGCGCGCTTCGCCATGTTCTCCGACCAGTCCCTGCGCGCGGTGCGCCTGGTGGTGGACACGGGGCTGCACCACAAGGGCTGGAGCCGGGAGCAGGCCGTGGCGTTCATGCTCGAGAACACCGCCGAGCCGCGAGACCAGGCAGAGCGCGAAATCGACCGGTACATCGTCTGGCCGGGGCAGGCGCTGGCCTACAAGGTGGGGCAGCTCGAAATCCTCCACCTGCGCGGACAGGCGAAGGCGCGGCTGGGCGACCGGTTCGACCTCAAGGCGTTTCACGACCGGGTCCTGGAGAACGGCGCGGTGCCCCTGCCGCTGCTGCGTGAAGAGGTGAACGCCTGGCTGAACGCCGAGGCGCGCTCTGCGCAGCAGTGACGCCGCCGGCCCGCATCCGCTTCGGGGTCTTCCCAGCCTTCGCGACCCTCGCCGCTCGAACCACCGCCAACTTCTCCAGACGCGTCAGCCGCTTGAGCGCCGCCTCCCGCCGGAGCGCGGCGCCGCGGTCCGCCACGGGCTCGGTGAAGACCAGCCGCACCGGGAGGCGCGAGCGCGTGTACGCCGCGCCCTTCCCGGCCTGGTGGCGTGACACGCGCGCCGTCAAGTCGTTGGTCGCGCCGGTGTAGAGCGACCCGTCACGGCAGCGCAGCATGTACACGCACCAGGTGCTCACCCCGGCCCTTATAGCCGGCGAGCGCTACACCCGGAGGCGGTCCCGGTCCTGCGCGCCCGAGAGCCGCTTCGGTCGCTCAGCCGCCTCGTAGTTGGTGAGGAAGAACACCCCCACCAGCGCGATGCCGGCCACGAGGAAGAAGTTTCGCGCGGCGGGGACATCCGAGAACCCGAACAGGAAGGGCGCCAGGATGAAGAAGGCCGCCACCCCTGCCTCCACCCAGCCGTGCGTGGTGAAGGGGATGATCTTGGCCAGGCCCAGCGGGTAGGCGGTCAGGAGCACCATGGCCAGGTATGCCACCGCGACGACGTACAGGATGCCTGCCGGCGTCCCCCCGAAGCCGAACAGCGTGGGCGCGAGAAAGAGCAGCGCGATGGCGCCGTAGTCCAGAAAGCCGTGCACCCGCGGCGACAAGGGTCCTCGCATCATCTGACACCTCCAGTAGGTCGAATGGGTTCGACGGGTGAACGTGGGATCGTCCCGGGGGCGCGGACAAGCCGTCACCGGCCGGCCGGCCAGGCGCTCCCCCGCGAAATAAGAGGGGCCGCCCGGCCATTCTCCTCCGCGTTGTTGCCTCCCATTGTCCGTGCTAACCCCCCCGGAATCCCATGAGCCAGACCCTCATCAAGTCCACCCTCACCGCGCTCGTCTGCGCGGCCGTCACCCTGGCGGCCTGCGAGCAGAAGCAGCCCGGCCAGGCGGCCATGGACTTCCGCCACAACCCCTCCGGCACCGGCACGCCCGTCGCCGCCTTCCACCAGGACTCCATCACCGCCGAGGAGCTGAAGGACCGCTTCCTGGAGATGAACCAGTTCGCCCGCGCGCGCTTCCAGACCGCGGAGGAGCGGAAGAACTTCGTGGAGAACATGGCGCGGTTCGAGCTGCTCGCGGCGGAGGCGGTGAACCGGGGCCTGCAGAATGACCCCCAGGTGGTCCACCAGGCCAAGACCGCCATGGTGCAGAAGCTGCTCGAGCAGGAGTTCGACGAGAAGAGCACCCCCGTCTCCGACGAGGAGGTCTCTGCCTTCTACGAGAAGCACCGGAGCGACTACGTGAAGCCGGAGATGGTGCGGCTCTCCCACGTGTTCCTCCGCGCCGAAGAGGGCTCGTCGCAGCGCGAGGAGAAGCGCAAGCTCGCCGCGGAGATCCTCGCCAAGGCGCGCGCGCTGCAGCCGCTGGACTTCAACGGCTTCGGCAAGCTGGCCCAGACGCACTCCGAAGAGGAGCGGACCAGGCCCTTGCGCGGGGACATGCGCTACCTCTCCTATGAGGACCTCACCGCGCAGTACGGCGAAGGGGTGCTGGAGGCCTCGCGCACGCTCGCCCAGGTGGGCCAGGTGTCGGAGGTGGTGGAGACGCCGCAGGGCTTCCACGTGCTCAAGCTGCAGGCCCGCCAGGCGAAGCTGGACCTGGGCGTGGAGCAGGTGAAGACGCAGATCCAGCGGCGGCTCATCCAGGAGAAGCGCGCGGAGAGCTTCAACCGCTTCGTGGACGGGCTGAAGGCGAAGGCGAACTACAAGCTGCACGACGCGCCCATCGCCGCCATGGAAGTGGACATGAAGGCGCCGCCGCAGGAGCCGAAGGGTCCGCCCCCGGGTTACATCCCGCCCATGGCCGGCGCGCCCGCTGGCCACTAGAGGGCCTCTGCACATGGACCGTCGTTCACACCGCCCCACCCCGTCCTTCACCGCCGCCGTCGCCTTCGGCGTGTGCGCGCTGGCCGCGTCCGGGTGCACCGAGAAGAAGGAGCCGCAGGTAGACCCGTCGGTGGTGGCCACCGTGAACGGGGAGATGATCTCCCGCGACGACTTCGAGCGGCAGCTCTCCCGCGAGCTGGGGGGCCACGAGCCGGTGGAACCTCGCGCGCCGGAGCAGGTGGAGCCCTACCGCAAGGCGCTTCTGGACCAGCTGGTGGAAGAGGCGCTCCTGCTGCAGGCGGCGCGCAAGCTCAGCGTGGTCGCCACGCCGGAGGAGGTGGACCGCCGCGTCCTGCGCATCTCCTCGGACTACCCGGCAGAGGGCTTCGACGAGGCGCTCGCCCAGGGCCAGCTCAGCATGGCGGAGCTGAAGCGGAAGACCGCGTCGCTCCTGATGATCGAGAAGCTCTTCGACGAGCACGTCTACCCGCGGGTGGCGGTCACCGAAGAGGAGCTGCGGCAGTACTTCGAGGAGCACAAGGAGCAGTTCCAGGAGTCCGAGCAGGTCCGCGCTGCGCAGATCGTGGTCCGCACCCTGGAGGAGGCGCGCAAGCTCCAGACGCTGCTGCGGCAGGGCCGGAAGTTCCCGGACCTCGCCCGCAAGTACTCCCTGTCCGCGGACGCGAAGGTGGGCGGAGACCTCGGGTTCTTCCCGCGCGGACAGATGCCGCCCGCGTTCGAAGAGGTGGCCTTCAAGCTCGCGGTGAACCAGGTGTCGGACGTGGTCACCACCGAGTACGGCTTCCACCTCTTCAAGGTGCTCGAGCGCCGGCCGGCGAAGAAGCGCGAACTGGCCGAGGTGCGGGACGCGGTGGAAGAGCGCCTCTTGAAGATCAAGCGCACCGAGGCGCAGCGCGCCTTCGTGGCTTCACTGCGGCAGCAGGCGCAGATCATCATCAATGAGCCGGTGCTGCAGTCCATCACCGGCCGCCCGCAGCGGTAGCCTTTGCCGCGAGAGCGAGGAGCAGAGCTTTGAGCGTGAACATCGTCGAGCGCAGCCGGAGTCTGTGGGTGGCCGTCCTCCTCACCGGGGCTTCGGTCGCCCACGCGGAGCTGGTGGACAAGGTGGCGGCGGTGGTGGACGAACAGGTCATCACCCTCTCCGAGGTGGAGCAGCGCGCCGCGCCGGAGCTGCGGCAGGCCTTCAATGAGCGGGACCCGCAGCGGCGCTCCGCCATGCGCCGGGCGGCGGTCCAGGGCGCGCTGGAGGGCCTCATCGCGGAGAAGCTCCTCGAGCGCGAGATGGACGCGTTGGGCATCACCGTCTCCGACCAGGAGGTGGAGCTGGGGATGGAGGACGTCCGCCGCCAGAACAACTTCACCCCGGAGCAGTTCGAGCAGGCGCTGCGGCAGGAGGGCTACACCCCGCAGGCCTACAAGGAGTTCATGAAGAAGCACCTGCGCCGGCTGAAGCTGGTGAACCTCAAGGTCCGCAGCCGGGTGAAGGTGGCGGAGAAGGACCTGCGCGCCGAATACGAACGCTGGGCGCGGATGGAGCAGCAGGACCCGGAGGTCCGCGCCCGTCACATCCTGGTGCGGCTGGAGAAGGACGCCACCGCCGAGCAGGTGGAGCAGGCGCGCAAGAAGGCCGAAGCGCTGGCGGCCGAGGCCCGCAAGCCGGGCGTGGACTTCGCGGAGCTCGCGAAGGAGAAGAGCGAGGGCCCCTCCCGTGAGGATGGCGGTGACCTGGGCTTCTTCAAGCGCGGGATGATGCTCGCGGACTTCGACAAGGTGGCGTTCAGCCTGCCGGTCGGCGGCGTGTCTGAACCTGTGCGCACCCACTTCGGCTTCCACGTCATCAAGGTGGAAGAACGGCGCAGCGTCCCGGTGGCCAGCTTCGAGGAAGTGAAGGCCCAGCTTCAGGACCGCGTGCTCGGCGCGCAGATGGAGAAGTACACGCAGCAGTACGTGCAGGAGCTGCGGCAGAAGGCGAACGTCGAGATTCGCATCTGAGCGGGATGAGGGGACCACCGGTGGTCGGCCTCTCTCTCGGCGACCCGTGCGGGGTTGGCCCGGAGGTGGTGGTGAAGGCGCTGGCCTCCCGGGCGCTGCGCAAGGCGCTGGTCCCGGTCGTCTTCGGTGACGCGGATGCGCTGGCGTCAGCCGGGCTCTCCTTCCGCGGCTGGACCCGCGTCCGGGCGCTCTCGTCGCGGCCTGTGGCGCCGACCCTGGTGGAGGTGTCGTCCCTGCCCGCGTCGAAGCGCCGCCCGGGCCGGCCCAACACCGACGCTGGCCGCGCCCAGTACGACTACGTGCAGGCGCTCGTCGCCGCGGGGCAGGCAGGCCTCGTAGACGCGCTGTGCACCGCGCCCGTGTCCAAGGAGCAGATCTCCC
>CAZQVZ010000412.1:0-5089 GCA_964596895.1 uncultured Myxococcaceae bacterium | reverse complement strand
GCAGGCGCTTGAAGTCCTCCAGCGTCCCGTAGTCCGGGTGGATGCTGGTGTAGTCGGCGATGTCGTAGCCGTCGTCTTTGAGCGGCGACGGGTACATGGGCAAGAGCCAGAGCGTGTTGACGCCCAGGCCCTGCAGATAGGGGAGCCGCTCAATCAGCCCCGGGATGTCGCCGATGCCATCCCCGTTCGAGTCCTGGAACGCGCGGATGTGCAGCTCATAGATGACGGCCTTCTTGTACCAGAGGGGATCGTTGTCCATACGCCTAGCCGTAGTAGTCGAAGCTCTGCTCGGTGCGGCGGAACCGCAGGAGCGTCCAGATGGCGGCCGGTGCCTCCGGCGTCAGCCGCACGTGCGCGGTGGGGCCTTGCCAGAGCGCGCGCTGATCCGAGATCTGCTCGTGCACCTGGTAGATCTCATCCTCGTCGATGCCGAGCTCCCAAAGCGGCAGCTCCAGCACCGCCTCCTGCGGCGCGTACGGGTCCATGGAGACGGCGACGAGCACCGTGTTCAGGCCGTCCGGCGTGCGCTTGCCGTAGAAGAGCACCCGGTCGTTGTGCGCGGTGTAGAAGCGCAGGTTCCGGTAGAGCAGCAGCGCCGGGTTCTGCCGCCGCGCGCGGTTGATGGCGGTGATGAAGGCGCGGATGTTCCCGGGCGCATCGTAGTCCCGCTGCACCAGCTGGTACTTCTCCGAGTCCAGGTACTCCTCCTTGCCCGGCCTCACCGGCGTGTTCTCACACAGCTCGTAGCCGCCGTAGATGCCGTAGGAGGAGGAGAGGGTGGCCGCGAGCGCGAACCGCTGGAGGAACGCCGGCCGCCCGCCGTGCTGCAGGGACTCCGGAAGGATGTCCGGCGTGTTGGGCCAGAGGTTGCCCTTCATGTAGTCGGCCACCGGCGCGCCCGTGAGCTCCTCCAGGTACTCCTGCAGCTCGCCCTTGAAGTTGCGCCAGGTGAAGTACGTGTAGCTCTGCGAGAACCCCACCTTGGCGAGCATCTTCATCACCTTCGGGCGGGTGAAGGCCTCGGAGAGGAAGACCACGTCCGGGTACTGCTCATGGGTCTTCCGGATGAGGAACTCCCAGAAGGCGATGGGCTTGGTGTGCGGGTTGTCCACGCGGAAGACGCGGACGCCGTTCTCCACCCAGTGCAGGACGACGCTCAGAAGCTCCTGCCACAGCGCTTCGCGCGCAGGCCCCATCCAGTCGAAGTTGACGATGTCTTCGTAGCGCTTGGGCGGGTTCTCCGCGGTCTTGATGGTCCCGTCCGGCCGGTGCAGGAACCACTCCGGGTGCTCCTTCACGTACGGATGGTCCGGCGAGCACTGGAACGCGATGTCGATGGCGGTCTCGATGCCGTGGGCCGCGGCCGCCTGCACGAAGTGGCGGAAGTCCTCCAGCGTGCCGAGCTCCGGGTGGACCGCCTTGTGGCCGCCCTCCTTCGCGCCAATGGCCCAGGGGCTGCCCACGTCGCCCTTCTCTGCGGTGAGCGAGTTGTTCCTTCCCTTGCGGGCGGCGCGGCCAATGGGGTGGATGGGCGGCAGGTAGATGACGTCGAAGCCCAGAGCCTGGATGTAGGGGAGGAACTTCTCCGAGTCCCGGAAGGTGGCGTGCGTCTTGCCGTCGTTCTTCGTGGAGCGTGGGAAGAACTCGTACCAGGCGCCGGTGCGCGCGCGGCTGCGCTCCGCGAAGACCTCCAGCTCCCGCTCGTAGCGAACGGCGAGGCTCCGGTCCGGGTAGCGAGCGGCGGTGGCCCCGAGCTGGGGATCCAAAGCCGCGGCCACCGTCTCCTTCGACTGGCCGGTGCGCAGGAGCGCCGCCGCGTCGGCCAGCGTCTTCGCCGAAGCGGGCGAGGATTCCTTCGCGCGCGCCGCGGTGGACTCGAGGATCTGCGCGCCTTCGAGCAGCTCGCTCTGGACGTCTCGCCCCGCGTCCACCTTGCGCTGCAGCTCCGACACCCAGGTGGCGAAGAGATCTGGCCACGCCTCGACGGTGAAGGCGTATCGGCCGTTGACGTCCACGGCGAAGCGGCCCTCGAAGCGGTCGTTGCCCACGTGCTTCATGGGCGCCTCTTCCCATTCGGTTGCGGCGGCCTGGGGGGAGGTCTGCCGCCAGCGGATGACGGCCACCAGGGCGTCGTGGCCCTCCTTGAAGATGTCCGCCGAAACCTCGACGTCTTCGCCCACCACCCGCTTCACCGCGTGCCGCCCGAAGTCGAGGGAGGGCTGCACGTTTTCGATCACCACGCTGCCTGTTCGCTGCACCATAGGAGCCGGGGAAGATACGGATTGGCTCCCGGTTGGGGATCCTTTGTGACGCCCCGCGTCGGTCGCTGAACACGCTCGCCGCGGTCAGGGCTGCGTGAAGGCTCCTTGAATGAGCGCCTCCACCTGCGCGGCCCTCTGGGCCTCGGCGTTCCGTTCGTTGGAGACCAGCAGCGGCGCGGCGAGCGGACGCAGCTCCCCGGTGAAGAGCCGCAGGGCCTCCGCTGCGTTGGCGGCCCCCGCGCGCAGCGCTGCTTCGTGCCGGTCCTGGCCGATCATTCGCTCCAGATTCTCCTCCAGGTACGCGTGGAGGAGGGCCTCCCACAGGTCCGCTCGCGCCTGGCGGTGTGCCTGGTCCAGGGTGAGGAGCCGCCGCCGCAGCTCGAGCAACGCGCGCCACTGCGGTGCCAGCATTCGGCGGATGGACGCGCTCTTGATGCGATCCAGCCAGGACAGGCCCGAAGCCGCGCGGCGCGCCAGGGCCGCTTCGTCATACGGCATGGCCGCCCACTCACCGGCTACCTGCGCGAGGTTCCAGCCGCACTCCGGGATCATCTCGTGGCGCCAGATGCCCTCCAGCTCCGCGTCTGTGTAGCCGGACTCGCAGAGCACCTGCGCGATGCGCGGCAGGAACCACCGCGTCTCGGTGTCGAGGAAGAGCTCCGAGAGCGCGTCCCACACCGGGCGCCGGCGCGCGTGTTCTTCGGGGGACAGGCCCGTCATGCCTCCGAGCATAGGGCGCAGGTGGCGGCCCGGGGCGGTCGAGTGCCACGCACGGGCCCTGTGGTTGTTTGCGAGCGTCCGGGGCGGCGGCTCCTGGTGGGGAGCCAGCGTGGTGCACGGCAACAGGTGCTCCGCCCGAACCTGGTCGCGGTTCACAGGCTCTCGGGGCGGCGGCTTTGGGGGCTTGATGGTTCGGCGCGAAGCGCTACGACGGTGCGCGGCGTGCCCGGTGGGAGGGTCTCCCCGCGCGCGGAAGTGCGAACTCCTCACGACTCCGAGACTTCTGCTGCCCGGGCGCTTCGGGAGTCTCCAACTCTTGAGGAACTCCAGCGGCTGCGCGAGCGGAGGGGGGCTGGGGGCCGGTGGGCACACCCGCCTCCCATGTCGGGAGCCGTGCGGCCGGAGCGCTGAAGCGGACGTGCCGGACGGTCGGTGGAAGGGGCAGGTGTCAACCAGGGACGCCGGAGCCGCGAGCCAGGCGACCCTGCCCGCAGGAAGCTCGGACCCAACCCAAATGCCCCCACACCTGAAGCCTCCCCCGCGAGGCCACCTGACGTCCGCGCCGTGACGGGCGGCGACCGGAGCCGACGGCGCGATGACGCCTGGAGAGGGCACCGGACGTCCCAGCCCGCCGCGTGACCACCACCGCGCACGACGCCGCCGCTTTCGTCCGGTTGTTGCAGGGCGCAAGGACCGCAGAGCCGCGGCAAGCCGGGGCAGGGTGGCGCCGGTGCGGCGGTGACAGGTAGAACGCCGGGCGCATGCGTCCCCTCATCCTGCCCGTGCTCCTCGCCCTCCCGCTGCTCGCCGGCTGCCCGGACGACCCGCATCCGTACGAGGTCCGTCCGTGCCACCGGGACCTGGTCTACAAGAGCCCCAGCAGCGCCGAGCCGAAGGTGGCCGGGGAGTGGAGCGGCTTCTCCCCCGAGCCCATGGAGCAGGTGGGCGAAGGCGAATGGCGGCTGCGCGTGGAATTGGCGCCGCGATCCTACGCCTACGAGCTGGTCGGCGTCCCCGAGCGGCTGGATCCCCAGAACCCCTACACGCGCTGGGTGGCCAACAAGGAGTACTCCCGGCTGACGGTGGATGACTGCGCCACGCCGGTGCTCACCGTCGACACCTTCCGGGCCACACGCGAAGGCGCGCTCGAGTTGCAGGCCCGCTTCCTCGACGGGAACGCGCTCGCCGGACCCGGGGAGGTCCGCGTCCTCCTGGACGGCGCGCCCGTCGCGGACGCCTTCGACAGCTCGACGGGGCGCATCCGCGTGAGCCTCACCGGGCTCGCGGAGGGCAAGCATGCGCTGGACCTCGAGGCCACCGACGCCGAAGGCCGCGCCGCGAAGGCCCACCACCTCCCCTTCTGGATCGAAGAGGAGCCGTTCGACTGGCAGGAGGCGATCTTGTACTTCACCTTCACCGACCGCTTCCGGAACGGCGATCCGTCCAACGACGAGCCGGTGGGCACGGTGAGCCCCATGGTGGACTACCGCGGTGGAGACTTCGCCGGCATCAAGGCGGCCATCGAAGAGGGGTACTTCGACGCGCTCGGGGTCCGCGCGCTCTGGATTTCGCCTGTGGACCAGAACCCCGACGGCGACTTCGGCGGCTCGCACGGGCAGCGCTACACCGGCTACCACGGCTACTGGCCGTCCGCGCCGCGGACCACGCAGCGCCGCTTCGGCACGCTCGCCGAGCTCCGGGCCCTGACCGACGCCGCGCACGCGCGGGGCATGCGCGTCATCACCGACCTGGTGGTGAACCACACCCACGAAGAGCACCCGTACTTCACGGCGCACAAGGACCACGGCTGGTACAACGTCGCCAACGCCTGCACCTGCGGCTCCGGCGGCTGCGACTGGGACGCGCGGAGGCTGGACTGCTGGTTCACGCCCTACCTGCCGGATCTCAACTGGCGGAACACGGCGCTGGTGGACCAGATGATCTCCGACGCCCTGTGGTGGGTGAAGGAGGCCGGGCTGGACGGCTTCCGGCTGGACGCGGTGAAGCACCTGGACCACGTGGCGGGGCGCACGCTCGCCGCGGAGCTGAACGCCATCACCCGCGTCACCGGCACGCCCTTCTACCTGGTGGGCGAGACCTTCACCGGC
>CAZQVZ010000411.1:0-5090 GCA_964596895.1 uncultured Myxococcaceae bacterium | reverse complement strand
GGCGGATGATGCCGAAGGATCCGGACGGCATCCGCCTCCTCGAGCAGTACACCGCCCTGTTCGACGCGATGCTCCTCTCCGGCAACGGCGCCCTCAGCGTGGGCGTGGATCTCACCCAGGCGCTCTTGCGGATGGAGCTCGTCGAGCACTACGCGAAGATCCTCCACGCCGCCCAGTCGCTCGGCGCCATCGAACCGCTCACGGCGGCGGAGACGGCGAAGCTGCTCGAGGCGCGCAAGAAGGCCGGACTGGGGCCAGGGCCATGAGCACATCCGAAGACATCCTCCACTACTGGTTCGGGGACGGGCACACGCCCCAATTCGACCTGTGGTTCGGCAAGAGCGACGAGGTGGATGCCGAGCTGCGCGCCCGCTTCGGAGACACCCTGGAGCAGGCTTCCCGTGGAGACCTGGACGGCTGGCTGGACGAAGGCCCCCGCGCGCGGCTGGCGTACGTGGTGCTGCTCGACCAGTTCACCCGGAACCTCCACCGCGGCACGGCCCGGATGTTCGAAAACGACGCCCGCGCCCGGAAGGCCGCCCGCCGCGCCCTGGCCGAAGGGGACGACGGGAAGCTCACCGTGCTCGAAGCCGCCTTCCTCTACCTGCCCCTGGAGCACTCGGAGACGCTCGCGGACCAGGAGGAGGCGGTGGCCCGCTACGAGGCCCTGCATGCGCGCGCTCCCGCCGCGCTGAAGGACACCACCGGGTCGATGCTGAAGTACGCGCGTTGGCACGAGGCGCCCATCCGCCGCTTCGGCCGCTTCCCCCACCGGAACACGCTGCTCGGCCGTCAGAGCACGCCGGAGGAGGAGGCCTTCCTGCGAGAACCCAACTCGTCGTTCTAGCTAGAGCGCGTCTGGCTTCTTCGCCCGCCGCAGCCCCGCGCGCGCCCGGCTGACCTCCGCCCGGAGTTCTTCGGTCTGCGCGGGGTCCACGCGCCTCGTGTCCAGATCCACCACGTCGCCTTCGCGTGCGCTCTGTGGCAGCGCCGCCCGCGGCAGCCGCTGCTCGCGGCCGTCCACGAGGAGCACGGCACAGTCCCCTTCGAACCGGTCGATGCTGCCGAACCGCCGCGGCGCGCTCCCGCTCATGGGTTGCAGTCTCCGGCGGGCCTCTTGGCCTTCGCCGCGTCGTCCCGGGTCTTGTAGACCACGAGGTTCTTCTCGAGGATCCGCAGCGCGTTCCGGCAATCCGGGACGTGGAACACGTCGCTGTGCCGGCTGGCCACGAAGGCCCCCTTCGGCACCTTCTGCGCGGCGGCGGCGGGCGCTGCGGGCGCAGGCGGCGGGGGGGCTCGCCTTGGGACCTTTGCCCTGCGGACGGGCTTCTTCGGCGCGGTGGCCGCGGGCGCAGGCGCGGGCGGCGGCGCTTTGCCGTACACATGCGGGGTGCCGGGATCTTCGCCGGCGGCAGGGCGCCCCTTCACCAGCACCAGCGACTGCCCGTCCCCCTCCACGCGCAGTTCGCCGTCGAGGTCCGTGCGAAAGACGTCCACGCCTGCGTTCGACAACCGGGTGAGGACGGAGCGGGCCGGCACCCCGCGGCGCGCGCCGGCGCCGGTGGTGATGACCGCCGCGTGCGGCTGGACGGTGGCGAGCCACTCGTCGCTGGTGGCGGTGTCATCCCCGTGGGCGGCCACCTTCAGCAGCGTGGCAGCCAGCGGCATCCGCCGGGTGATGAGGTGCCGCTCGGTCTGCAGCGTGGCGTCACCGGCGAGCAGCAGGGAGGTCCGGCCGTACTCGAGCCGCATCACCAGTGAGTTGACCTCCTCCGGGTCCGCCGCCGGCAGGTGGGACTCCACCGGCGCCCTGGGCCAGAGCACCTTCAGCTCAGCGCCACCGCCCAGGGCGAGGGACAGGGGTTCGCGCGGCCGGTCCGGAGACGGCGCGGGGAGGAACAGGGGAATCTGCCGCGCCTTTGCCCCGGCCAGGAGCGCCGCAAAGCTCTCCGGACCGCCGCCGGTGCGCGGGACGAGAAAGCGCCGCACGCCCACTGCCTCCAGCATCTGCGACAGCCCGCCATAGTGATCTTCGTGGACGTGCGTGACCACCACCATGTCGATGGGCGCGTGCAGAAGCTCCGGGAGCCGTGCGGCGAGGTGCGCGCCGGCACCCCTGGGTCCGCCGTCCACCAGCACCGTGTGGCCGGTGGGGGACTTGATGAGGATGGCGTCCCCCTGCCCCACATCCAGGAACCACACGTGCAGCTTCCCGTCCGGCGCGGGCCCGAAGTACGACGCCGCGTCGGCCTCGGCGAGCGGCCCGGTGCGCACGGTGGTCTTCGGTGCCGTGGGCGCCTGCGGCGCTTCGGTCGTGGGCGGGACGTTCACCGCGCCCTGGGGCAGCGGCGTCACCTCTTCTTTGCAGCCCCCCATCTGGGCCGCGGCGGCCAGGCCCCCAAGGAGCAGCAGGACCCCACGAAGCGTCATGGCTGGCAGTCCGCCGAGGGGCGCAGCCTGGCCGCCGCGTCCTCGCGGTCCTCGAACCAGACGAGGTTCGCGGGCTTGATGCGCTGCAGGGTCGAACAGTCCGCCCGGTGGAAGACCTCTGACCGGCGGCTGGCGCCATAGCGGCCGGCGGCGGTGGTGGCCACTGCCGGCACCGTGTCCACCTCGACGCGCTCCGAACGCCCGTCCGCGTCCCCTGGTTCCGCTGCCCGGGCCTCAGACGCTGAAGGGGCGCGCGCCACCGCCTCCTCCCCGAAGCTCACCGACTGGCCGTCACTGACCGCGACGAGGTCTCCGTCCACGTCCGTGCGCAGGACGTGGGCGCCCACCGCGCGAAAGCGGCGCAGCGCGTGTTCGTGCGGGTGGCGGTATTCGTTGTTGCGCCCGCAGGAGACCACCACCACCTCCGGCTTCACCCGCTCGAGGAACGGCGCCTGGCTCGAGTGGCGGCTGCCGTGGTGCGGCGCCTTGAGCACCGTGGCCGACAGCCGCTGCCCGGACCTCAAGAGCCGGGATTCGGTGTCCGCCTCCGCGTCCCCGGTGAAGAGGAAGGAGACCTCCCCGTGGTCGAGCCGCAGGACGATGGAGTTGGCGTTGGCGTCCGAGCGGGTGCCCGAAAGAAACGCCTCCTTCGGGCGCCGCGGCCACAACACGGTGAGCTTCGCGCCCCCGCCCAGCTCCAGGGTGAACGGCCCGCCGTCCTCCGCGAGCTCCGGCTCCAGCAGCGGCACCTCCAGCGCGGCCACCTTCCGGAGCAGTTCCCGGTACGCGGAGGTCGCGTGCTCGAAGCCCGGGTCCATGTAGCGGCGCGCGCCGGGGCGGTCCAGCACGGCCGGCAGTCCGCCCAGGTGGTCCAGGTGGGGATGGCTGATGATGGCCAGGTCCACAGGTCCGTCGAGGAGCGCCGCGAGCCTGCGAGACAGGTCCCGGCCCGCCTCCGGCGGCCCCGCGTCCACGAGCACCGACTTGCCGGTGGGCGAGACGATGAGCGCCGCGTCTCCCTGCCCGACGTCGAGGAAGTACACGGTGAGCTGCCCGGGCGCAGGCGGCGGCAGGGGGCCTGCGGCGGAGGCCACCGCGGCGAAGAGGAGCGCGGCGAGCGCGACGAGCCCCCGAAGGAGCGATGCGGGGAGCGACATGGGGAGCTGCGAGTATCGCCTCCTTCCGGCGGCCCGGGAAGTGCGCTAGGACATCCGGCCCATGGCGCAGTCGGACGAGCTGAACGGGGTGGTGGACGAGATCGCGGAGCGCGTGCGGCGGCGCATCCAGGCGCTGCGCGCGGGGACCCAGGAGCCCTGCACGGCGAAGTCGCCTGCGCCCGCGCACGAACAGGGGTCCGGGCTCCGGGAGGGCGGCGGCGAGCAGGGCGCGTGCGCGCCTGCCTGCGGGGAATGCGGAAACTACGACGCCTGTGGCACTGCGCTCGCGGTGCGCCAGGGCGTCGCGCGCCTCTCCCCGGACCGGGTGCGGACCAGCGCGGACATCGCCCCGTACATCGACCACACGCTGCTCAAGCCGGAGGCCTCGCGGGACGAGGTCGTGAAGCTGGCGGAGGAGGCGCGCAAGTACGGGTTCGCCACCGTGTGCGTGAACTCCGCGCACGTGGGGACCGCGGCGCGGGTCCTCGCGGGGTCGAAGACGGTGCCCATCGCCGTGGTCGGCTTTCCGCTCGGCGCGGGGCTCCCTTCTGCCAAGGCCTTCGAAGCGCGGGAGGCCATCCGCTGCGGCGCCCGGGAGATCGACATGGTCATCAACATCGGCGCGCTCAAGGCGAAGGACTACGCGCTGGTGCTCAAGGACATCTCGGCGGTGGTGGACGCGTCCAAGCCGCACCCGGTGAAGGTGATCCTCGAGACGAGCCAGCTCGACAACGATCAGAAGATCGCCGGCTGCGTGCTCTCCAAGGCCGCGGGCGCCGCGTTCGTGAAGACCTCCACCGGCTTCGCCTCCGGCGGCGCCACCGCGGAGGACATCGCCCTGATGCGCCGGATCGTCGGGGACGACGTGGGCGTGAAGGCCTCCGGTGGCATCCGCTCCGCTGAAGACGCCATGGCCATGATCCAGGCCGGCGCCAACCGCATCGGCGCGTCGGCCTCGGTGGCCATCGTCACCGGGAAGAAGTCGGACTCGAAGTACTAGCCCAGGAAGGTGGAGGGGTGATGGACGCGGACCTGCTCGAGCGGGCAAACGAGTGGCGCGCGGCGGATCCGGATGAACAGACCGCGGCGGAGTTGCAGCGGCTCATCGACAGCGGGGACGAGCGCGAATTGCGAGACCGGGTGGACGCGTCGTTGGCGTTCGGCACCGCGGGGCTGCGCGGCGCCCTCGGCGCAGGTCCCAACCGGATGAACCGCGCGGTGGTGCGCAGGACCACGGCGGGGCTCGCGCGCTACCTCCTGCAGGAAGCGCCGGACGCGGCGAAGCGGGGCGTGGTGGTGGGCCGTGACGGCCGCCGGATGAGCCTCGAGTTCGCGCGGGAGGCGGCGCAGGTCCTGTGCGCGCACGGCATCACCGCGCACGTGTTTGGAGACCTGGTCCCCACGCCGGTCGTCGCCTTCGCCACGCTGAAGCTGGGGGCGGCCGCGGGCATCGTCATCACCGCCAGCCACAACCCGCCCGAGTACAACGGCTACAAGGTCTAC
>CAZQVZ010000410.1:0-5097 GCA_964596895.1 uncultured Myxococcaceae bacterium | reverse complement strand
GGCTGCGGAAGGTGGGGGACGAGTTCGGCGCCACCACCGGGCGGCCGCGTCGCTGCGGCTGGTTGGACGGCGTGGTGCTGCGCTACGCGGTGAGGGTGAACGGCCTGTGGGGCCTGGCCCTGACCAAGCTGGACGTGCTGTCGGGCTTGAAGCAGCTGTCCATCTGCACCAGCTACGAGCTGGACGGGAAGCGGATCACCGAATTGCCCACCGACCACGAGGACCTGGAGCGGGTGAAGCCGGTGTACGAGACCCTGCCGGGCTGGGACGAGCCGTTGGCCGGGGTGCGGACCCTGGACGAGCTTCCGCAGGCGGCACTGCGATACGTTCGGCGGGTGGAAGAGGTGGCCGGGGTGCCGGTGGTGTGCATCTCGGTGGGGGCGGATCGCGGTGAGACGATCCTCCTGCAGAACCCCTTCCGGCCGGACTGACACGGCACACAGCCAGGGAGTCTCAACACGATGGTTGCCCACGTCCTTCTCCTCTCGGTGGCGCTCGCGCAGGCGCCGTCGCCGCAGGCCCGCGCCGCCTTCGAACGCGCTGAACGCGCCTTGAACCTGAACCAGCTCGAAGACGCCGAGGCCGCCTACCGGGACGCCATCGCGGCGTCGCCGCAGTACGCGGAGGCGCTCAACGGGCTCGGCAGCGTGCTCTTCAAGAAGGGCCAGCGGGACGAAGCCCTGCGGCAGTTCCGCGCGGCGGTGGAGGCGGACCCGCGTTTCCCGCTCGCGTACTTCAACCTCGGCTTCGCCTCCCGCAGGACCGGCGACTTCGCCGGCGCCGCGCAGGCGTATGAGACGTACACGAAGCTGCGGCCGGATGACCCGGACGGGTTCTACGGCCTCGGCGAGAGCTACCGGGAGCTGGGGCAGCGGGAGAAGGCCATCATCGCCTACGAGAAGTACGTGGGCATGGAGAAGCGGCCCTCCGAGCAGAAGTGGGTGGACCGGGCGAAGGACAACATCACCCGGCTGAAGGGCGAGCTCGCCCAGGGGACCCCGGCCGCCCCCGCACAGCCTCCGCCCGCGCAGTCAGCCCCGCCCGCGCCGGCCCAGCAGCCCTTGCTCGCGGAGATCCGGCAGGAGCCTGCGCCGGGGCCCGGGACCGCGGCCGCCGCCCCCTCCCCCCTCGCCCGCACCAAGGTCGCCGAAGGCGATGCGCACATGCAGGCGAAGAACTACCGGGAGGCGTCCTTCGCGTACCAGGCGGCGGTGAACGCCGCGCCGGAGAACATCGAGGCGAACTTCAAGCTCGGGAACGCGTACGCGGTGCTCGGGTACTTCGAGCAGGCCATTGAGCGGTGGACGCAGGTGGCGAAGGCCACCGGGGACGCAAACATCCGCAAGAGCGCCGAGGACAACATCACCCGGGCGAAGGCGCGAATCGGCGAGGTGGGCGGCGCCTCTCCCCAGGCGGCGGGAGCGCAGCCGGGGTCCGGGCCCATCGCCCCGGCGACGCGGGCGCAGGCGCGGCAGGCGTACGAGGCGGGTGTCTCTGCCATCAACAGCCGCAACTACGAAGGCGCGCTCAAGAGCCTGACCCTTGCCATCTCCTTCGAGCCGAACCTGGGCGTGGCGTACGTGGCCCGGGGGAGCGCCTTCATCGGCCTGCGCCGGTTCAACGAGGCCATCCAGGACTACCAGTACGCGCAGCGGCTGGACCCGAACCTGGCGTCGCCGCTGTACGGGATGGCGGAGTCCTACCGAGCGCTCGGCCGCAACACCGACGCGCGGCGGTACTACGAGCAGTACGCCGCCTCGAAGGCCGCGGACGTCCGCCCGGAGTTGCAGGAGCAGGCCCGGCAGAAGGCCGCGCTTCTCCGCTAGAAGCCAGGTCCGCCCCGGGGACGGCAGCGTTCAAGTCGCCGCCACGTCTCCGCTGAGCCGGGCTGCGCGCGACCTGACCGTCTGCAGCAGCGGGAACGCTTTCCGCGCCTCACGCAGGCTCGAGATGTCGCCTGGCGCGAGCCCTTCTGTCCGCCTGGCGGAACGGGGCACGGGGGGCTGCCTGCCTGGCCGGTGTCCGGGTTCGCTCCGGATGCCTACCGTGTCTGCATGCCACGCCGCACCGAAGAGAAGCCGCGCGAGGTCTTCCGCCCCTTCGTCCTCTTGCCCATCCTGATGGCGCTCGCGGGCGCGCTGTGGACGGGAGTGCTGCTCTACCTGCTCACGTTCGACGGCATCCCGACGCAGACGCTGCTCTCGGCGGGCGGGTTCGCGCTCTTCTTTGCGCTCGCGCTGCTCTACTACGGGCGGTCCGCGGTGCTGGTGGACGACCAGGGCGTGACCTGGCGTGGCATGGTGACTCGCAGCCGGGTGAGCTGGGCGGAGATCCGCAGGATGCACGTCCTGCCAGGGCCCATCACCGTGTACGCGGTCCGCACGCCCCGGAAGCTGTGGCACTTCACGAGCTTCTTCCGCAACCACCGACGCCTGGCGGACCTGCTGGTGGAGCGCGCAGGGCTCGCCAACGGGCTGCGCGCCTGAGGCCACCTCCAATCTGAAGCTGCGCCCTTCCAGCCCGCTCAGCCGGCGACGACGTTCCAGGTCAACAGGGCCCCGAGCACCGCCAGGGTGACCCCCACCGCCACCAGCGCGTGTTCGAGGCGGAGGCCCAGGTGGCCCACCTTCGCCAGGCCAAAGACCGCCGCCGAAGGCGGTGGGGGTGGGGCGGCTGCTGACGGCGCCGCTCCCGCGTCGTCCCCGGGCGCGAAGGCCACGTCTGGGTCCCCGGCCTCCGCGGAGGGTTCTGCGGGCGGGGGCTCCGGCGCAGGCTCCGGCTCAGGGTCCTGTGGGGGCGCGCGGAAGCGCAGGAGCGAGTGGCCCATCTCGACGATGGCGCCATCCGGCAGGGCCGCGGCGCCGCGGGCGCGCTTGCCGTTCACGAACAGGCCGTTGGGCGCGCCGAGATCTTCGATGGTGTAGTCGCCGCCCGAAGCCCTTCGGATCCGCGCGTGCCGGCGGGAGACCGCGCGGTCCCGGATGCGCAGGTCCACGGTGTCGCCCCGGCCGAGCACCACCTCGTCGCCCGCGAGCGGGAACTGGCGGCCCACGTCCAGCCCGGTGAGGCAGGTGAGGGCGGCGCAGCCTGCGTCCTGTGGCTCGGCGAGGCCTCCGAGCAGATCCTTGAGGACCATCGCCGTCTGGGGGCGGTCCACCTGGGCGCGCGCGGCGATCACCCGGAGGAGGATGCCCTCCCCAAGGCCGATGCGTTCGTCCGCGAGGATCAGCCGGGGGACGCCGCCGGGGGAGAGCAGGTCGTTGACCGGGAAGGCTTCGGGGGAGCAGATCATCAGCCGCTCGCCTTCGATGCGGATCTCGAACTGGGCCGCGCACAACCCCGGGATTCGCAGCCCGTCTCCGGCGCTGCCGCCCACCGTGTACGAGCCATTGTCGAGCTCCACTTCGCTGCGCTCGCCGTTCAGCACGATTTCGAGCTTCATGCGGCGCGCAAAGAGCAACCGCGGTGCCGACTCCAACTGGCTGGAATGACGAGAGAAACGGCAGCTGGCAGGCCGCGCGCACGGAAGTGGGTCCGCGGGGCGGGACGAGCCGCATAGGATGGCCGCCCACCCATGCGCACCACCCGGCTCTGTTTCTCGGTTCTCATCTCCGCCGCCCTGGCGCTCACCGGCTGCCGGGATGAGCAGGCGGGGCCGAAGCGCCGCCCCCCCGCCCAGGCACTGCCAGCGGCCTCCTCCGGAGCCGCCTCCGCACAGCCTCGGGTGCTGGACGCGGTCCCGTCCGACCTCAGCTACCGCAGCGAGGCCACCTGGCTCGGCGGCGCGGTGCGCTACCACGGCTCGAAGGTGCAGCCGCCGGACGCCGCGCCGGGGGGGCAGGTGACCCTCACTCACTACTTCGAGGCGGTCCGCCCGCCGCCGCAGGGCTACGCGTTCTTCGCGCACGTGGTGGACGCGGACGCGCCGACGACGATGTTGAGCAACGCCGACCATGAGATCGCCAACGGGGCGATGCCGCTCGAGCGGTGGCCGGTGGGGAAGATCGTCGTGGACGAGCACCGGGTCCCCGTCACCTCCCCGAACGCGCGCCTGGTGCTGGGCTTCTGGCGGGGGGACTCGCGGCTGGCGGTGGACCAGCCCGCCGCGCACGACGGGCAGAACCGGGTCCTGGGCCCGCCCTTGAAGAGCCCTGGCGCCGCGGCCCGCGCCAACTCGCAGAAGGACCTGCCCGAATACACCGCCCCGAAGGCCCGCCGGGCGCCCGTCATCGACGGGGACCTGTCGGACGACGCGTGGAAGGGCGCGCCGGAGGTCACCTTGCGCGGCAGCTTCGACGGGCGGACCGTCTCCACCCGCACCACCGCGCGGCTGGTCTGGGACGACGAGGCGCTCTACGTGGCGTTCGACGTGGAGGACCCGGACATCTGGGGGACCCTCCGCCAGCGGGATGACCCCATCTACACGGAGGAGGTGGTGGAGATCTTCCTCGACGCCAACGCGGATGGACGCACCTACAACGAGCTGCAGGTCTCACCGCACAACGTGATCTTCGACGCGTATTTCCCCGCGCGCAGGCAGGGCATGGACCTCTCCTGGGACTCGCAGCTGCAGTCCGCGGTGAAGGTGCGGGGGACGCTGGATGATCCGTCTGACCGCGACGAAGGCTGGACCGTGGAGATGCGCATCCCCTACGAGCCGTTGGCCGAGGTCCCGAACGTGCCGCCCAGGCCCGGCGACCGCTGGCGGATGAACCTCTACCGGCTGGAGCACCCCCGCAGGCGCGGCGTGGAAGGACAGTCCTTCTCTCCGCTCTTCGTGGGGGACTTCCACGCGCTGCCCCGGTTCGGGTGGCTGGTGTTCGGGGACTAGGGGTCCGCGGATTCAATCTCCCACGTCGTGTCCGAGGCGTGGGAGCGCTCGGACGCATCGCCCAGGAAGTGCAGGTAGCCCTGCAGCTCCATGGTGTCGATGAGCTCCTCCGCCTCGAGCTCGGAGAAGTTGCGCTCGTGCACCAGCACGTCCCGCATGAGCGACTTGCCGCGCAGATACCCGTGCGGTGGGTAGCGCTTGAGGGTGTGGGCCAGCTCGACTGCCAGCTCCTGGAGATCGACGCCTTCAGGGATCATCGGCCTGAG
>CAZQVZ010000409.1:0-5129 GCA_964596895.1 uncultured Myxococcaceae bacterium | reverse complement strand
ACGTGCTCTCGCACGTGCTGACCTTCTCCGAAGGGGAGGAGGTCGGCGTCCCCCACCTGCCCGCCCGCGTCCAGGGGCAGCAGAAGGAGGCGCCGGTCCCCTTCAACGAGCACCTCTCGTTCAAGGACGCCAAGGAGCAGCTGCTGGACTCCTTCGAGCGCGAGTACATTGGTTCGGTGCTCAAGCGCTGTGAGGGGAACATCTCCCGGGCGGCGCGCGAGAGCGGCCTGCACCGGAAGTCCATTGAGCGGTTGGTGAAGAAGTACGGGCTCGACGCGCGAGCCATGAAGCCTCGCTGATCGGTGAAACGGGCGGGTGACACCGCCCGCTCGTGGTTTGTCGGAAGCCGCCGGAGGTCCTGATGATGCGCCGTGCCCTGTTGCTCCTGCCGCTCGTCGGCGCCACCTTCCTGCTCGCGGGTGCGAGGCCGACCAGGGCCCCGCCGCCGCCGCCCCCTGCCTCCCATGTGCCGACCACCAAACAGGCGCGGTGCATGGAGAAGTGCGAGGAGCCGGCGGAGAAGTGCATCGGCCGGTGTGGGTCGAAAGACGACTGCATCGAGCGCTGCACCACGACCCTTACAAAATGCTCCGCCCGCTGTAGCGGCCACTGATCCGATGGGCGCCCCCATGAGCGCGGGGGACCATCACCCCATGCCGGGCCGTGCGGGACAGAGTGGACAGGTGGCGGTAGAGACTGCCCTGAGCCTGCCGCTGGCCCTCTTCCTCGTGCTCGGCACGTTGCAGCTCTTCATGATGATGCAGGCGCGGGTGATGGCCGAATACGCGGCCTTCCGCGCCACGCGCGCAGGTTCGGTCAACCACGGTGACTGCCGGGCCATGACGGACGCGGCCATCCTCGCGTTGATGCCGTCCTACCACCGGTTTCTCGGCACCGACGGCGGCGGAGGCTCCCCCGGTCAGCGGCTCGCGCGCGCCTGGGACCTGCGGCGGAACAACCAGTACTTCGCGGCGCAGGACGGTGGGCATGACGGCGCCATCGTCTGGCTGGTGCGCGAGAGTCCGAGGCCGGGCGAGGTGCCGGGCGAGGACGTGAACTTCGACCAGCACCAGGGCCCGCCCATGCGGCTGGAGGTGAGCCTCGTCTACTGGTTTCCGCTTCGCATTCCGTTCGCGGACTGGGTGATGTCGCGGATGTTCCTCGCGCAGTGGGGGCTGCGACCGTACACCGCTCAGAACCCGCTGATGGTCACGCAGACTGCCGACTGGCGCGAAGAGGTCGCCGCCCCCTTCGACGACGTCATCGGCCAGGAGCTCGTCCGCAGGGTCAACGCCCGGCAGTACGTGTTCCCCATCCGAGCCTCGTACACCATGCGGATGATGACCCCCGCCCAGGGGCGCTACTTCACCCGTCGCAACTGCGCTCCGGCGCCGGAGTTCCCATGAGCCGTCGTCGCCATGGCCGCGGTCAGACGCTCCTGCTCTTCGCGCTCACCATGCTGTTGGTGGTGCTGATGGTGTGCATGACCCTCTCCATCGCCGTGAAGACGAAGGAGAAGATGGAGGTGCAGAACCTCGCGGACGCGGCGGCGTACTCCAACGCGGTGGTCACCGCGCGCGTGTTCAACGAAATTTCGCTGATGAACCGCGCCCAGACCGCGCAGATGGTGTCGATGGCGGCGGTGCAGAGCCTCATCTCCTGGAGCGGGTTCTACCGGGCGCAGCTCGAGGCCACCCGGCGCAACTACGAGCGGATCAGCGAAAACCCCTATGGCCGGATCGTGACCGCCGCCTGCCCCTGCGCCCCCTCCAACTCCGGGTGCCGGCGCCTGTGCCGCTGCGCGCGGGACGCCCAGTCGAAGATCTCCGAGGAGATCGGCTCCCTGGAACAGGAGGGAAGCCGCATCGCCTCCGGGTGGAACCAGCTGGACCAGGCAGCGGGCACCCAGGCGCGCCGCATCCAGGGAGCGGCGAGTGCCCTGAACATCCTCCAGCTCATCGAGTGGGGCCGCCTGGACGGCAAGCTGAGTGGGCAGTCGCTCGCAGAGGACATCATCCGCCAGTCCAACGGCAGCGTCCTCGCGGGAGAGCTGCAAGCCCCCGGCGGCGCGGACGAGGTCTCCCGGCGGGAGGTCGGCTTCTTCAACGGGGCACTGCTGCCCGTGCGCGCCTTCAATGATCACCACATCGCCGCGGCCATGGGCACCCGGGGCTGGACCTTCGTCACCAACCGCAGCGGCGCGGACGGGGTCATCCGGGGCAAGATATCGGGGCTCGTGAGCGATCCGGTCCAGGTGAGCGGTGTGGGCAACGCCTTCTGGGCCAGCTCCAACACGCACGGGAAATACCCGGTCTCCGGCAAGTACAACTACGCGGAGGACCACGGCAACAACACGGTGACCTTCTCCCGAGCCAACGCGCCTTGTCCCAACGGCGTCTCGTCCTCGTGGAACGTCACCGCCCGGGTCTTCTCCACCGACCTGCAGGACGAAACCGACTCGCACCAGTGGTCCCCGATGACCCCCGGCGCAGACGACGAGCCCCCGAGCGAACGCCACACCATGGGGCGGTGCGTCGTCTGTCCTGGCGTGTGGCCCTTCTTCATGGACTACAACCCCATCAAGGTGGTCGACGGAGACGACCTGCACGGCCAGCCCAAGAACTACGCGGTGGTGCAGCGGAACTACCGGGCGCGGGCCGCGGGCAATGCAGACCCCTGGAACTTGATGTTTCGCTTCCGCTTCACGGCCGACGGCGAGGAGGGCTACGACGGGCGCGGCATCCAGTTGTCGCCGCAGTTCGGGAGCATGGACATCAGCCGGCAGACGGCGCTGTCCACCGGGCTCACCTACTACCACCGGATGAACCACTGGAAGGAGCCGCCCAACACGCTGAACCCCTTCTGGCGGGCCACCCTGGTGCCTCTGGACATCGACCAGCAGGGCGAGAGCGACCCGGTGGAGACGCTCCATGGCGCGGGCGCGGCGTGGGCGGCGGACGCCTACCAGGCGCTGCGCAACCGGGGCTTCCGGGGGTGGCAATGAAGAAGCGAAAGGCACAGGCGCGCGGCGCCGCCATCGTGGAGCTGGCGCTGGGTATCCTCGTCTTCATCACCATCCTCACGGTGGGCATCCACCTCGCGGAGGTGGGGTATCTGCAGATCAAGGTGACCGAGGCCTCCGCCTCCGCCTTGTGGGACGCCACCCACTACGACCACCACGACTGGCCCAACGACACCGGCCCCGCGCGCGCCGCGGTGGCCCAGGCCCAGGCGTCCGCGCAGGCGCGCTACGCGGACTTCGACGGACGGAGCGCCACGAACAACGGCACCCAGGTGAAGCACGTGTTCACCCGCGTTCGCGGGATGCAGGTGCAGTGCGAGCTGGGCGGGACGGGGCTCGACTTCGGGCCCAATCTCCAGACCGCTGCCGCCTACGGCGACAACGGCGGGATGAGCTGCCGCGCCCAGGCGGACATCACCGCGGTGGAGTTGCCCGTACGCTTCCTCGACCAGGCGAACGACGGGTTCTTCCAGACGCAGAACTACGAGCCCACGCCCATCCGGGCCTGCTCTGTGGGCCGGGCCCGGAGCGGCGCCTGCCAGGGGCGGCTGGTGTCCATGGTGGACGACTGGGGGCTCACCGGTCCGTCCGAGTCCGGGATGAACCCGGTGATTCCGAACGCGCCGTCTCCCAGCGGAAATACGCCCTACTTCCTGATGACCGCCGGCACCTTCCTGGCCAACGGCGGAGGGATGGGGATGAACGGCTCGCGGCTCGCGCAGTTCACGGTGGGGCGGATGCCGCCGGGGTTCATCTATGGCGGGGAGATGGTCCCGTGGCTCTCCTTCATCGGAGAGGAGCTGCTCTTCACGCAGGCGCTGCCCACGCACGGCGACAACCTCTGGACCACCACCCCGGGCGGCAACAAGGGGCTCAGCGCGGCGTTGGTCTACACCGTCTCGTACGCGAGGCGGGGGAACTGCTTCCTCGGCAAGCCATGCCCGTGAGCCTGACCGCGCTGGGGGCGGCGCTGCTTTTGGCGTCTGCGCCGCCTGGGCCTGCGTCTGCAGAGCGCCCCGCGCCCTACCAGTGGGACGTGCCGGAGGTCATCCAGACGGTGGACGCGCACGGGGTGACGCTGGTGGACGGGGTTCCGGTGCGGATGAGTGCGGTGGTGTCTCGCTGGCGCCCGGAGCGGTTGGCGCAGCACTTCATGACCCACTTCGAGAATGCGGGCCTGTGGGTGCCGCCACCCAACCTGCAGTCGCAGGGGAGCGTCTACCCGCAGCTCAACGCGTTCGACCCTGACCGCAAGTGGGGCTACACGGTCATCTTCCAGCCCAACGCAGACGGCAGCACCACCGTGCTCCTGGGGACCGCGGACGTGTCGAGGTTCCCGAACGTGGGGCAGATGGCGGACTTCGCGCCGGTGATGCCGGGCGCCACGAGCACCACCCGGACGCACCTGGAGGGCATGCGGCACGTGCTCTTCGAGACCCAGGCCCAGGAGGCGGAGGTCCGCGACTACTACCGGACCGTGCTCTCGGAGACGGGCTACGCGGAGGAGGCCCCCGGCGAGTTCGTCAGCAGCACCGACCGGATCCACCTGCGCGTCGTTTCGGAGGGCGGCACGCGGAGGGTGTCGCTGAGCCAGATGCTCCGGGTGGGGAAGGGCGCGCCCGAGCCTGCGCCCGGCGAAGCCCGGTAGGGCCAGCCAGGGCCCAGAAGGCCCGGCGGCGTCCCTGGGGCCGGCAGGCGGGCGTTGCCTGAAGCCCCGCCCGTCAGAGGCGCGCCCCGAATGGCGTCCTCAGGAGGTAGTCGCGCCCCCTCCTCTGTGTTACTCGCCCGCCCACCATGTCCGAATACAAGGACACCCTGAACCTCCCCCGCACCGAGTTCCCGATGAAGGGGAACCTGGCGCAGCTCGAACCGCGCATGCTCGACTTCTGGGCGAAGGCGGGCACCTACCAGGCGCTGGTCTCGGCCACCCGGGACAAGGAGCCGTTCGTCTTCCACGACGGGCCGCCCTACGCGAACGGGCACCTGCACGCGGGGCACGCGCTCAACAAGATCCTCAAGGACATGGTGGTGAAGTACCGGAACATGTCCGGGCGCCACACCGAGTTCGTCCCCGGCTGGGACTGCCACGGTCTGCCCATCGAGCAGG
>CAZQVZ010000408.1:0-5143 GCA_964596895.1 uncultured Myxococcaceae bacterium | reverse complement strand
GCTGGAGGCGGTGTGGGGCGCGGCGCCCAGGCGCGAGCCCCGGGTGAATCTGCTGGAGAGCCTACGGCGAAGGCATGGACCGGACGCGTTCGGTGACGGCCGCCTGTCGGTATGGGTGGACCTGGCCGCCTTTCGCAGGGCGCTCGAGCAGCCACCGGCGATGCCGGGGAGAAGTGAGCTCGAGGCGCGCGCCCTCAAAGAGCAGGTGGCGCAGCCGTACGCGCCGTACTCCGGGCTGGACTGGGTCTACGCAGAGCTCTTCGCAGAAGGGCCGTCCCGGCTGCGGCTGCGCGCGGAGTTGCGCTACGCGGAGTTGGCCGCGTTCTAGCCGGCCGATGCGGGGGCGGGTCGACGGGGCCTGACCCACCGTCAGGGCGAGGGAGCCGGTTGGCAGCCCGGGCAGAAGTACGTGGAGCGCGCCGCCGGGCCCCGTCGCTCCAGCAGGACCCCGGTCCCGCAGACCCGGCAGGCCTCGTCCACCCGTCCGTAGACCCACAGCCGGGCGGAGGGGTCCGCGCGCCGGGTGGTCCGGCGGAAGCCCGTGTACGTCACCATGGCCGCAGGCGAGTCGTCCGCGACGTTGGCGGTGAGGAAGGTCCGGGCCATCTCCACGAGGCGCCGCAGGCAGACGTCGTCCACCTCGCCGATGCGCGTGAACGGATGCACCCGCGCGGCGAAGAGGACCTCGGACTTGTAGACGTTGCCGATGCCGCAGAGCAGCGACTGGTTCAACAAGGCGTCCGCCAGGGGGAGCTCCGGCCGTCCGCGCAGCCTGGCCACGGCGTCCTCCACATCGAACGAGGGCGCGAGCAGATCCGGCCCCAGGCGGCGCAAGGGCAGGTGCCGGTCCAGCTTGTCCGCGCGGATGAACTCCGCCACCGGCACGTCGAAGCCCACGGCCACGAAGCCGTCGGTCTCCAGGATGATTCGCGCGCGGCCCTTCGCCCTGCGCCACGCCTCGCCTGGGCGGTAGAGGTGCCAGCTCCCGTTCATCCGCAGGTGCGTGCGCAAGGTCCAGCCGCCGGAGAACGAGATGAGCAGGTGCTTGCCGCGCGCCTCCACCGACAGGATGGTGCGGCCGGCCAGGGGCTCCTCCCGGTCCACGTTCGCCAGCTGCGCGTAGCCCGTCTCGAAGCGCCGGACGGTGGCGCCGCCGAGCGCCTTCTGCAGGGTCCTCGCGGCGCGGAAGAGGGTGTCGCCCTCAGGCATCCGCGCCCTCCAGGGGCTCGACCCTGCCCAGGTCGGATGAGGCGTCGTCGTTCTCCTCATCCTCTCCGGCGTCGTCCACGGCAGTGGCCGGCGGCGGCGGGACGACGGGCCCGCGGCGCGAGAGGGACATGCCCTGACGGGTCGGCGTGAAGCCCGCGCGCTCGAGGTACCCAGAGACCGGATGGTCCGCGGCGGGCCTCCCGTTGCACTGCTCCACCAGCACCGGCTCTCCCCGCATCCCCAGCTGCGCGAGCTGCCGCGACACCGCGTCGCCCACCCGGGTGCGGTCCGGCTCGTCTTCGGGCAGCCAGAGCAGCAGGTGCCTCGCGCCCCGGTTGAAGTGCGCGGCGAGGTGGCCATTGACGAGCACCACGCGCGCGCCCGCCGAGCGCGCCGGCCGCAGGCTCTCTGCACCGGGGAAGTCTCCCAGAGGCGGCCACTTGAGCAGCGCGCCCCAGGGGTTGGCGGGGTCGGTCGCGGCGAGCACCACCACCTCCGGCAGCTGCGGGTCGTCTCGCAAGGAGCGCAGCACGTCCAACACTTGAGGAAGCGCGAACTGCATGGCGCCCACCCCCGCCACGAAGTAGCCGCGCCGGATGCGCCCGGACTCCTCCAGCGCCACGAACACGTCATGCAAGGACGAGAAGCCGCCGCGGATCCCCTCCGAGGTGGCGATCTCCCGGGTGACGATGCCGTAGCGGGTGAGCAGCTGCCACGCCACCGCCGCCGCCCACTCGGTGGGGCTGTGCGCGGCCTCCGCGCGCGCGCCGCGCTCCGCGACGAGCGACCAGCGCCCACCTGCGGTCAGCGGCAGGGCGCGCCTGGACCGGAACGTCCGCGAAGCCGCCCGGTCCCGCCGCCGGTCCCGCTCTTTGGGCCGCGTGTAGGCCCGCAGCGCGTGGAAGGTGTCGTTGGTGGCCACGCCCTTCCAGACCAGTCCCCAGAGCGCGTCCACGAGGTCCGCAGGGAAGCCGCCCACCCGCGCCTGCAGGTCGTAGAAGAAGGAAGCGCCGCCTTCGCGCAGGACCTCCAACAGCTGGCCCTCGAGCGGCGTCAGCGCCGAGGTGTCCTCCGGCGCCAGCCGCAGCCGCGCGAGCTGGTCGGTGAGGTAGAGGGCGATGCGGCCGTCCCTGTCGCCCAGGGGCTCCACGCCCACCCAGACCACCTCCCCCGCCGCCGCGAGCGCGTCCAGGTCTCCGGGTGAATAGCCGTCCACCCGCGCGGCGAGGATGTCCGCCTCGAAGCGGGACGCGGGCATCGGATACCCCTGCAGCTTCTCGACCGCGTCCAAAAGCGCGTCGAGCCCCTTGCGGCGGCGCAGAAGCCCATGCCAGGTGGTGGCGAAGCGGCCGAGCGTGTGCGGCTCGACCGGCTCAATCTCCTTGCGCAGCTTCGCCAGCGAGCGCCGGCGAAGGCTCCGCAACACGTCCTCGTCACACCACTCCCGGTGCGCGCCCCCGGGCCGGAAGGCGCCCTCCAGAAGGCGCCCGGCGACGCGCAGGTGCTCGAGCTGTCCTTCGACCTCGGCGAGCTGCAGGCCGTAGCGCGCCGCGAGCGCCTGCGCGGTGAACGGGCCGTGCGTGCGCGCGTAGCGCAAGGTGAGCTGCGCCAGCGCATCCGGGACGTCCGCCAGGAACGCCTGCGGCAAGCCCGGCGGCATCACCGCGCCGAACGCGTCCCGGTAGCGCGCGGCGTCCTCCACCGCGATGAAGCGCTCGGCGCCGGCGATGCGCAGCGGCACCACCCGCCGCTCCTTCTGCAGGGTCTGCAACCACGCGTCTGCTTGCCCAGGGTCAGTGATGCGCGCGGCCACTTCGTCACGGCCGAGGTCTCCCAGCCGCAAGAAGAGGTCGTGCAGCGCGTCGGGTGAGCGGGCGAAGAGCCGCTCCGGCAGGTGCTGAAGCTGCCGCTCGAGCTCGTCCAGCGCGTCCGCGTCCAGAAGCTCGCGCAGCTCCACTTCGCCCAGGAGGTCCCGAAGCTGCGCCTGGTCAATGGCGAGCGCCTGCGCCCGCCGCTCCGCCAGCGGCGCGTCTCCGTCGTAGATGTAGTTGGCCACGAAGCCGAAGAGGATGGAGGACGCGAAGGGCGACGGGGTGCGCGAATCCAGGGTCACCACGCGGATGGCGCGGCGCTGCACGTCGCGCAGGGTGGCCGCCAGCGCCGGCAGGTCGAAGACGTCCCGGAGGCACTCGCGGTACGCCTCCAGCATCATCGGGAACGACGCGTACTTCGAGGCGGTGGCCAGGAGGTCAGCGGCGCGCCGCCGCTGCTGCCACAGGGGCGTCCTTCGTCCGGGGCGCCTGCGCGGCAGGAGCAGCGCCCGCGCCGAGGCCTCGCGGAACTTCGCGGCGAAGAGCGCGCTCTGCCCGAGCTGCTCGATGACGAGCCCCTCCACCTCCGACGCCTCGGGGAAGAGGAACGCGGTGTCCGGCGGCGTGTCGCTCTCGGGGACCCGGACCACGAACCCGTCGTTGGTCCACATCGTCTCCACCTCCTGCCCGAGGTGCGCCTGCGCCCTGGCCATCACCGCCATGGCCCACGGAGCCAGCACCTGGCCGCCGAAGGGGCTGAGCACGCAGATCCGCCAGTCGCCCAGCTCGTCCCGCGTGCGCTCGACGACGAGGGTGCGGTCATCCGGCACCGCGCCCGGCCCCGCCGCCGCCTGCTCTTCGATGTAGCGGACGAGGTTCTGGGCCGCCCCCCGCTGCAGCCCGTGGCCGTCCACCAGGAGGTCCGTCGCCGTCTGCGGTGGGAGCGCGCGCAGCCCGCGGAGCAGCTCCCCCATGCGGCGCCCCAGCTCCAGGCTGCGGCCGCCCGCGTCGCCGTGCCAGAAGGGCATCTTCCCCGGCTCACCGGGCGCGGGGGACACCAGCACCCGGTCGTGCGTTATCTCCTCGATGCGCCAGGTGGATGCGCCGAGCACGAAGGTCTCCCCCACCCGGCTCTCGAAGACCATCTCCTCGTCGAGCTCTCCCACCCGCGCCTTCCCCGCCTGCGCCCCCGCGAGGAACACGCCGTAGAGCCCGCGGTCCGGGATGGTGCCGGCGTTGGCCACCGCCACCCGCTTCGCGCCCTCACGCGGCTTCAAGGTCCCCAGCGTCCGGTCCCAGGTGAGCCGCGGCTTCAGCTCCGCGAAGGTTTCAGACACGTAGCGCCCCGCGAGCATGTCCAGCACCGACTCGAACATCCCGCGGGTGAGCTCGGCGTACGGCGCGGCGCGGCGCACCACCTCGTACAGCGCGTCCACGGTGAGCTCGTCCATGGAGACGGTGGCCACCACCTGCTGCGCGAGCACATCCAGCGGGTTGCGCGGGTAGTGGATCTGCTCCACCTCGCCTTCGCGCATGGCCTGCGCCAGCGCCGCGCACGCCACGAGGTCTCCTCGGTACCTGGGGAAGATGACGCCGCGGCTCGGCGCGTCCACCTGGTGGCCGGCTCTGCCGATGCGCTGCATCCCGCTGGCCACCGTGGGGGGCGCCTCAATCTGCACCACCAGATCGATGGCCCCCATGTCGATGCCGAGCTCCAGCGACGACGTCGCCACCAGCCCCCGGACGCGGCCCAGCTTGAGGTTGTCTTCAATCTCCAGCCGCTGCTCACGCGCGATGCTGCCGTGGTGCGCCTGCACCAGCGTCTCGCCCGCGAGCTCGTTGAGCGCCCCCGCCAGCCGCTCCGCCACCCGCCGGCTGTTCACGAAGATGAGCGTGGAGGTGTGCTCTCGAATCAGCGCCAGCAGCCGGGGATGAATCGCCGTCCAGATGGACGCGCGCTGCGGTCCCTGGGACGCCGGCCCGCTGGGGAGGTCCACCGGCTTGCCGAGCTCCGCCATGTCCTCCACCGGGACCTCGATGCGCAGCTCCAGTGACTTGCGCGCGCCCGCGTCCACGATGCTCACCGGCCCTGGCCCACCCAGAAACCGCGCCACCTCCTCCAG
>CAZQVZ010000407.1:0-5157 GCA_964596895.1 uncultured Myxococcaceae bacterium | reverse complement strand
TTACTTCTCGATGACGCCGAGGACGTCCTCTTCGCGGAGGATCAGGTGGTCCTCGCCTTCGATCTTGACCTCGGTGCCCGCGTACTTGCTGAAGAGCACCCGGTCACCCGCCTTCACGTCCAGGGGGCGGACCTTGCCGTCCTCGAGCACCTTGCCGTTGCCGGCGGCGATGACCTCGCCCTCCAGGGGCTTCTCCTTGGCGGAGTCCGGGATGATGATGCCGCCCTTGGTCTTGTTCTCCTCGGCGACGCGCTTGACGATCAGGCGATCCTGCAGGGGACGAATCTTCATGGGTTTTCTCCGTACGGCTTGGGTTGGTTGAAGGGCCGCGGCTTTGGCACTCCTACCTCTGGAGTGCTAACCGCGGAGCGGGGGCACTATAGCCACCGCGATCGACCCGTCAAGGCGACCCGGTGACGAGGGTTTCTGGCGCCTAAGTAATCGAAAAGACTCGGGTTTCGTGCCTGGATGATCAGCAGGCAGGCTCATTTATCCCGCACCTGACAGTCGCTCGGCTCCTGGCAGTCGCCGGGGAGGACTGCTAGCGCAAGCCGTTGAAATAACTGGGCTTGCGGTTGGCGCCCCGCTTCCCCGATGAGTATCCTTCAGGCGAGTAACTGCTAGGCCGCATAAGGAGGACTTTAGATGAGCGGACTGGTCGCCACTGCGTCGCTGAAGGAATTCTTCAAGGCGCTCCTCGACGACGCCATCCGTCGCCACCCGGTGGAGGTGGCGGAGCACACGGAGTTCTACCTGGTGAACCTCCTGTCGGAGTTCGCCGCGTCGGACCGGCTCTTCACGCAGCAAACTGAAGGAGGCCGGGACCACGAGCCCTTGGCCGTCCTCTACCACCAGGCGCTGCAGCAGGACCGTGACGCGCAGATTCGGACCCTGCGCCGGCTGGGGGACGTGTCCTTGTACAAGGCCGGGTTCTTCTCGGACGCCCTGCGCGGCGGCGCGGTGGGCCCGGACTACTACATCCAGATGGGCGCGGCCTCCTACGGCCAGGTGGCGAGCCTCTCGCCGCAGAGCGGCTTCGCCCAGGTCTACCGGGAGCTGCAGGAGAAGTTCCGAGCGCTGGTGGCGGTGCTGGAAGAAATCGCCGCCCGGGGGCTCGCTGCCACCGGACCGTCCGGGGCGCTGCGCGTCTACGAGTCGTGGGTGAGGACCGGCAGCGAGAGGCTGGAGCAGGTGCTGGTGGACGCGGGCCTTCTGGGGCCGAAGGGGCTGCCCAATTGATCCGCCGCGTCCAGGACCACCTCGAGAACATCTACGCGCTCGAGACCGGGTTGTCCGCGGACGACTTCCTCGTGAACCCGAAGGACGCGCAGCTCTTGGGCGCCTCCGGCCACACCACCGAAGAGCTCCTCATCCTCCAGCAGGGGGATGAGTTGGAGTTGGCCCTCTACCTGTGCCCCAGGCTGCTCGAACGCCTGCGCGCCCTGGACGACGCGCCGGGTGACCAGGTGGTGACCGAGGCGTTGGACGGCTACTGCCAGGTGGCCGAAGGCGTCTCGCATTTCCTCTACATGGCGCACACCGCGCAGCAGGACCGGCAGGTGTCGTTGCTGGAGTTGGAGGCGCAGGCGGAGGTGGACAAGTTCGCCACCTGCGTCCTCTATGGTTGGCGCAAGGGCGCGAAGTGGGCGGAGGAGCTTCTGCAGCGGCTGTTCTCCTGGGTCAGCTACAGGCCGCACCTCTCGAATGAGGCGCGCTTCCGCTACGAAGAGGCCAACCGGCTCGGGCAGAACTTCTGCCGGAGACTCCTGCGGCACGTCGAGCAGGGGCGCATGGAGCGGTTCCTGGGTGACCTGCGCTACGCCTACCGGCTCGGCGCCGAGGCCAAGCTCCGCCACTTCGCCCAGCCCGCATAGTCTGCCCGTCCATGCCGGCGGACCCGGGTGTCCAGGTCTGGCCACCCCCGCCGGCCAACCGCGCGAGTTGATTGCGGCTGCGGCTGCATACGCGGTGCACCAGACGCCTCCGAACAACCCCATTCGGAGGCCATTCGATGTCCCGCTCCCTGCCCGCCGCGCTGCTGCTCCTCTTCTCCACCGCCTGTGGCTCAGGCAACGACGGGCCCCCCGACGCGGGCGACCCCTATGCCTGGATGTATTCCCCAGGCCCCGGCTCTGGGAGCGGGTCCGGCGGTCCGAAAGACCCGGGCACCCGGGATGGCGGGACGGACGCCGGGATGCATGACGCCGGCACCCAGGACGCGGGAGGCGGGGTCTGCGTCCCTCAGTGTGCAGGGAGAACCTGCGGCCCGGACGGCTGCGGTGGCACCTGCGGTACCTGCGCCTTCAACCAGCAATGTTCAGCCAACGGCCAGTGCGCCTGCGTGCCTCAGTGCAACGGGAAGGTGTGCGGGCCGGACGGGTGCGGAGGCCAGTGCGGCACCTGCGGACCCAGCCAGGCCTGCAACGCCTACGGCGCGTGCCAGTGCGTTCCCAACTGCCAGGGCCGGCAGTGCGGCTCGGACGGCTGCGGCGGAAGCTGTGGGGGGTGCGGCGCGAACCAGGCGTGCAACAGCGCCACCGGGCAGTGCGTGTGCGTCCCCCAGTGCAACGGCAAGTCCTGCGGCCCGGACGGCTGCGGCGGCCAGTGCGGCTCGTGCCCGTCGAACTCCACTTGCGCTTCGAGCGGCACACATTGCGTCTGCGGCCCCGGCTTCGTCCCCAACCCCCAGGGCACGGGGTGTTTGCAGGTTGGCGGCGCGTGCGCAGGCGTGTCGCAGTATGGCTACTGCAGCGGAGACACCTGGGTCCGGTGCGATCCGCACGCGGGCCTGGTGGTCCTGGGCTGCGGTGCTGGGAACTGCAAGACCGTCACCGCCCAGGGGGATGGCGCCTGCGCCTGTGGCTCCATCGACTCGAACGGCCTGTGCATGAACGCCGACGGCTCCAACGGCAACGCCGTACACCTGTACTGTGTCACCGGGCTCGGCATCCTCATGGCCGACAACTGCGTGGCCAAGACCGGGTCGGGGCAGGGACACTGCTCGACCTTCGTGACCGCCTTCGGCCATCAGACCAGCTGCCTATGTGGCGCCTGCCAGTACGATACCGGGCAGGGCTGCGCGTCGCTCTGCCCGGGTGGCGCCTGCAGCTACAACGCGCCGGGGAACTTCTACACCTGCTACTGAACCGCGCCGCGGGCGTCCTGGTGCTCCGGGCAAGGTGCGCTCCGCGTCCACTCCTTGGCGCCCGTAGGCCGCGTGATATGGGAACGACCATGCCGCGAGAGCAGTCGGCCGGTGGCGTGGTGGTGCGGGAGCGCGGTGGCGTGCTGGAGGTGGCGGTCATCCGCCCCCGGGGCAAGAAGCTTTGGGCGCTGCCCAAGGGCCACGTGGACGGCCAGGAGACCCCCGCCGAGGCCGCGCAGCGCGAGGTCCACGAAGAGACCGGTCTGACGGCGCGGCTGGACCGCCCCATCGGAGAAATCCGCTACTTCTATCAGTTCAGAGGACAGCGCATCTTCAAGAGCGTGCGCTTCTTCCTCTTCCGGCAGACGGGCGGGGAGATTGACCAGCTCGACCCGTCCATGCGCGTGGAGGTGGACGAGGCGAAGTGGGTGCCTCTGTCCGAGGCGGAGGCGCTGCTGGCCTACCGCGGTGAGAAGGAGATGATGGCAAGGGCGCGGGCCCTCCTCGAGGACGACGCGCCTTCAGCTCCACCTGGAGGTGAGGAGAGCCGCGAGGCCTGACGGCGCCGCGGTCCGAACAGCGAGCGCTACGGGGTGGTCTTCGGCGGGTCGAACTTGCCGGAGAGGGCTTCGCGCACGTCGCGGTCGAAGCGGACCTTCCCGGTGGCGACTTCGCGCAGGGACAGCACCGGCGGCTTGTTCTTCGAGGTCTCGATGATGGGGCGGGCGCCGGCCATGAGCTGGCGAGCGCGCTTGGCGCCGAGCAGCACCAGCGCGAAGCGGTTGTCCACGAGGGGGAGGCAATCTTCGACGGTTACGCGAGCCATTGGGCGCGGGACCCTAGGGTCCAGGGTCCGGCCAGTCAAGCTCCGAGGTGGGCTGCGTTTTGACCGCCAGCCTGCTCACCTGCTAGGTGGCCGCGTCACCCCGGCGTGACACCGAGGCTGTCCGAAAGCCGCCGGGAAGGGGAGGACACATGCTCGCGGAGTTGCTCGTGATGGCGTGCCTGGCCGCGGCGGAAGGTGCGCCCCAGGCCACCGCACAGGTCGCCCAGGCCGAAGCCTCGGGGACCGAAGCCGAATCGACCGAAGCCGAATCGGCCAACTCCCCGACGACCGACGCCGAGTCGCCCGAAGGCTTGTCGACCGCGGCGGAGGCCCCACCCGCGCCCGCCCCGGTTCCCCGGCCGGTCCCGGCGCCGGGTGTGCTCGGCGAGCCGGTGCGCAAGGCCGCGCCCGCTCGCCCCACCGCGGCCCCGTCCGCGTCCGCGCCATCTGCTGCTCGGCCTGCGCTCTCCTTCGGTGAAGAGGGTGGGTTCCAGGCGCAGCTCACCGGCAGCTTGCGCGCGAGCCTGCTCGGCATGCAGGGCTTCGCCACCGACAGGGACCAGACGCTGCTCTCCCCGTCGCCCTTCGAGACCCGCATTCGCCTCGCGCCGCAGCTTCGCTACGCAAGGCTGGGGCTCATCGCCGAGGCGGACCTGGTGTCCGGCGCCCTGACCGGCGTGCCCGGTTCGGACCTGCGGCTGGGCGCCACTCCGCATCCTTCGATGCAGCCGGTGGAGCTGCGGCAGCTCTACCTCGAGTACCGGGCGGAGACCTGGGTGCTTCGCGCGGGGCAGCAGGCGTCGCACTGGGGGCTGGGGCTGGTGGCCAACGGCGGCGGACAGGACGCTGCGCCCGGGGACTTCGGCGACGCGCGGCACGGCGACTTGACCTGGCGCGCCGCAGTGGCCGGCCGGCCGTTGTATGGACTCGGCGGCGCCTGGCGCGCGGTGGAGCCCATCCTGGCGGTGGACATGATCGCCCGGGACGACACTGCCGTGTGGACGGACGGCGACCGCGCCATGCAGGGCGTGCTCGCCTTGCGCTTCAACGCCGGCGAAGACCGCAACTTCGGCGTCTATGCGGTCTACCGCCGCCAGCGCGCAGCCAACGGCGCGGACCCCGACGAGCGCGCCACCGACGCCTTCGTGGTGGACGTGGCGGGCCGCTGGCGGTTCTACGCCCCGGG
>CAZQVZ010000406.1:0-5167 GCA_964596895.1 uncultured Myxococcaceae bacterium | reverse complement strand
GCTGGATGAAGCCACCAGCGCGCTGGACGCGGAGAGCGAGTTCCAGGTGCAGGAGGCGCTCGAGCGGCTGATGGAGGGGCGCACCACGCTGGTCATCGCCCATCGCCTCTCCACGGTGAAAGACGCGCACCGGGTGGTGGTGCTGGACGGCGGCAAGGTGGTGCAGGTGGGGCCGCACGCGCGGCTCGTGGAGCAGGACGGCCTGTACCGGCGGCTGGTGGAGCGGCAGTTCGCCGTGGCGTAGCGGGGCTGGCCAGCGCGCGGTGGTGTCGAAGAGGTGCACGCGGCGCGGGGCCCACCGCTTCTCTTGCACCGCTCTCGCGGCACGGCGCCTGCGACGAGCGCGGGCCTACGGCGCCCGGCCAATGTTGGTCAGGACCTGAAGGCGCGCGATGACCGCCTCGGCGCCCTGGTGCAGGACGGCTCCATCCCACAGCGCCGGAAGCGTGTGCCCGCCGCGCGCTGAGAGGTCCTGCTGCACCTCCTCGTAGAACACGTTCCGGAAGCGCACCGAGTCCTCGAGGTAGTGGTCCACCACGAACCGCCGCGCCTTTGCCGACGGCGGGTGGGCAATCTCGTGGAAGAGCTCGAACGCCCAGGCGCTCACCGCGGCTTCGGCGGGTGCTCCTGGAGGAACCGCTGCAGCGCGGCGTAGGCGTCCGCGTCAAACAGGTGCGCGTGGGCCTCGAGCGCGGCGGTGAGGAAGAACTCCTCCATCTCGTTGGTGGACCCGTCCGCCTGCGCGGCCCTGACCAGCGACTCCACCTCCGCGAGGGTAATGCGCTCGTCCGAGGTCGCGGTGCGAAGCCGCTCCTTCAGAATCAGGATGCTCACCAGCGGGACCGTACCCCAGTCCACCCGCGCGAAGGGCAACCGACCGGCCGAGCGTCTCCCACAGCCAACGAAGAAGTCCGGGTGGCGCCCGGGAGTTGAGCGGGATATCTGCCGCGCCCCGCCATGTCGCCCCAGCCGTCCACCGCCGCCTTGAAGAACGTCACCCCGCTGCCTCCGCGCACGCTCACGCCCTCCGGCTCGGACGCCGAGGCGTTCGTGCTGCGCCTGGGGCGGGCCCTGCACACGCGCGGCATCCCCTCCCACCGGCTCGAAGAGGCGATGCAGGGGCTGTCCAGGCGGCTGGGACTGGATGGCACCTTCTTCTCCACCCCCACGGCGATGTTCGCGTCCTTCAGCGACGGCAAGCGGCCGGACGTGCACCTCATCCGCGTGGGCGCCACCAACGTGGATCTCGGCAGCCTCTCCGAATTGGACGAGGTCTCCACCCAGGTCGCAGAGGCCGCCATCTCCCCCGCCGAAGGCCTGGCGCGGGTGGAGGCCATCGAGAAGGCGCCGGCGCGCTACCCGCGGTGGCTCGTGGCCCTGGCCTTTGCCATCAACTCCGCGGCGGCGACCGCCTTCTTCGGTGGCGGCCTGCGCGAGATGGGCGTGGCCCTGGCCATTGGCCTGTCCACCGGTCTGCTCGCGCTCTTCACCGCCAGGGACGGGAAGCCCTGGCGCGCCTTCGAACCCACCGCCGCCTTCTGCGCCGCGGCCATCGCCTCGGTCGCCGCGCACCTGGTGGGACCTGTCGCCGTGCCGGTGGCCATCATCGCCGGGCTCATCGCGCTCTTGCCCGGCTACTCGCTCACCGTCTCCATCAACGAAATTGCCACCGGGCACCTGGCCTCCGGCTCCGCCCGCATCACCTCCGCGATGATGGCCTTCTTCACCCTCGCCTTCGGCGTGGCGCTGGGGACCCGGGTGGTGGACATGGCGCTGGGGCCCGTGCCCGTGGCGCTGCCCACGGCGCCTTTGCCCCTGTGGGCGATCCTCGTGGCGTTGGCCGTGGCCACCGCCACCTTCGCCATCCTCTTCGCGGTCAGCCGCCGGGACCTGGTGTGGGTGATTGGCGTCGCCTTCGTCGGCTTCTGGGGCGCGCGGCTGGGCTCGGCGCTCTTTGGGCCGGAGCTGGGCGTGTTCGTGGGCGCGCTGGTCGTGGGCGCCTCGTCCAACGCGTTCGCCCGCCTCAAGAACCGGCCGGCGGTGGTGCCGCTCTTCCCCGGCATCATGCTGCTGGTGCCCGGGAGCATTGGCTTCCGCAGCCTGTCATCCCTGATGGCGCACGACGTGGTCAGCGGCGTGCAGACCGCGTTCACCATGGCGCTGGTCGCCGTGGCCCTGGTCGCGGGGCTCATCGTCTCCAGCGAGCTGGTGAACCCGCGCCGGCCGCTCTAGGCCGCCCGGCGCCGTCGCCAAAGCGGCAGCGCCGACAGCGCCCCTGCCAACACGAAGGGCCCGGGCACACCCGCGCACCCGCCGGAGCGGTCCTCTTCTCCCAGGGTCGGGTCCAGGGGCTTCGCGCCGGGGTCAGGTTCAGGTTCGGTCCCCGGCGTGTCCGGCGAGGTGCCCACCGCGAACGTGTGCTCGGCGGTGGAGTCACCAAACCGCAGGGTCAGGGTCAGCGCCCCGGGCGCGGTCTCGAGGAAGTGAAAGCGCGCCTCGCCGCCCGTGGCCTCGACGTTCGCGCGCCGCCCGCCCTGCCAGTCCACGGTGCCGAGGTCCGTCTCGCACGCGGCGTCCGAGAAGAAGGTGACCGTCTCGCTGTCGGCGAAGACGGAGCCCTGGTCGTCCGCGGGCTCGCCGTTGTGTCTCCAGGCCACCTGCACCGCCACCTCCGGCGAACAGGCGCCCGGGGTCACGGCCTGCGTCGGCGGGAGGAGGTCCACCTCGTAGAAGTCGTAGCCGGGCTGGATGCGCGCGGCCTCCTCCAGGGTCAGGCCATTGGCCTCCAGCCAGGCAGCGAGCCCCGGCTCGTCCGCGAGCTGGTGCACGGTGGCGTTGTTGCGCGTGTGGACCACGCTCTCCACCAGCGCCTCTTCGCCGGACTCCCAGAGCAGGTACGCCATGGCGCACAGGGTCCCGTCCGCGTCGCGGAAGTACGGCACGCGCTGGTGGGGGAAGTCACGGTTGCGCGGGAAGCGGCCTTCGTCCCGGTAGGTCACGAGCCGCTCCAGGTGAAGCTGGCGGCGCTCCCGCTGGGCCTCCGAGAGCGTGGACAGGTCCCGGGCACCGGCGTGGGTCAGGGCGCCGTCCAGGTGCTGCTGGATGCGCGCCACCTCCGCAGCGGGGGCAGACGCGAGGGCGAGGCTGAGCAGGAGCGCGTTCATCCGCACGACCGTAGGCCAGACGCTGGTTCCGGCGGTAATTGTGAGAGTGGGGACTGTGTGGTTCGGGCTCGTGTGAGCGATGCCCGGTCGTCTGGAGACCTCAGGCGCACAGGGAGACTCGGAGCCTGGCCCATTGCTGGGCGCCGCTCCCGCGGGCTACAAGCGGGTCATCCGATGGCGGCAAAGAAGAAGACCACGCGCAAGAATGACGTGCCCCCGTCTGGCACGGCTGAGGGCCGCTTCAGCATCCTGATGGAACAGGTGCTCGAGCAGAACCGGGCCACCCTTGAAGCGGTGCAGTCGTCCAAGCAGGAACTGCTTCGCCGGATGGACGAGACCGACGAACGCAACGAGCGGCGGTTTGAGTCTCTCGAGGCCGCCGTTCGGATCCTGGCGGATGGGGTGCGGCAGAACTCCGAGGACATCCGCAAGAACTCCGACGACATTCGCAAGAACTCGGAGGACATCCGCAAGAACTCCGACGACATTCGCAAGAACTCCGAGGACATCCGCAAGAACTCCGACGACATCCGCAAGAACTCAGCCGACATCTGCCAGAACTCCGACGACATCCGCTCGTTGAGGGGCAGCGTCGATGAGCTCCGCGACGAGATCCGCGCCCTCACCCGACGCGTCGAGCGCATCGAGGAGGTGCTCGAACTCAAGGCCGACAAGCAGCCCGTCGGTGACCTCGAGGCTCGCGTCCGTCGCATCGAAGAGCGGCTCGGGCTCAGCGCGAGCTGACGGCCACCGACTCCCCTCACGACGGGCGGGCCTCTCTCCCAAGAGAGCGGCGAACTGCTGCTACCGCCGGGCCAGCATCATCCGCGCGGTCTCGCGCTTCACGGTGGCGGCCTCGACCTGGTAGCGCGCGTCCTCGGCGTTCATGCCGCGCATCCGGCCCTGGGCCTCATCCAGCCGCTTCTTCGCGTCCGCGGCGTCGATGTTCGCCGCCGGCTCCGCGTAGTCCGCCAGCACCCGGACGTGGTCTGCGGCGACCTGAACGAACCCGCCGGCCACGAACCACACCTGGTCCCGGCCGCCTTCGCGCACCGTCAGGGCGCCCGGCTCCACCACCGAGAAGAACGGCGCGTGTCCGGGACGCACGCCGAACAGCCCCTTGAAGCCGGGCACGATCGCCTCGTCGGCGCTCGCCTGCAGCATCCGCTTCTCGGGGGTGACGATCTCCACGGTCAGCCTGGCCATGTCCTACTCCTTGAACTCCAACTTGAACGACTTCTGCTCGACCGTCTCGAGCACCACCCGGCCCTCGTCGTCGAGGAACGGCGGCTTCCCCGGCACCCCCGCCACGCCCGCCAGCCACTTGAAGTGCTTCGTGAGCTGGCGCACCCGCGACAGCCCGTTCGCCGTCTTCACGAACTCGTACAGCCTCCGCCGCCCCACCACCTCGCCCGCGCGGTCGTACTGCACCGCGACGTCCGCAAAGCTCCAGCCCGGGTACCGCGGCCTTCGCTTCTGCCCCTTCACCCTCCCCGGGGCCTTTCCCTTTTCGGGCACCGTCAGGAGCACCCAGAAGGACCCGCCCCCGTCGGAGACGAAGAACAGGTCGTCCACCGTCCCGACGCACTTCTCCAGCGTCCAGTGAGGCGCGCCGTGCGCCATCACCTCCACCCGGCAGGCCTCCCCCTGGGGGTCCTGCACCATCCGGATGGAGAACTTGCCGCTGTGGGACAGCCGCAGGCGGCCCTTGCGCTCCTCTTCACCTGCCGCCCCTGCGACCTGGACGCCCGTCAGCAGCGCCAGGGCAGCGGCGAGGGTGAGAGGGCAGGTCCGCATGCGGCCATCCTGCCAGCCGGGCCTACGCCGCGGCCAGCTTGCGCGCGTTCTCCAGCACCTCGTCGATGCCGCCGGCCATGTAGAAGGCCGACTCGGGGATGTCGTCGTGCTTGCCGTCCGCGATCTCCTTGAAGCCCTGGATGGTGTCCTGGAGCTTCACGTAGCGGCCCGGCTTGCCGGTGAAGACCTCCGCCACGAAGAACGGC
>CAZQVZ010000405.1:0-5225 GCA_964596895.1 uncultured Myxococcaceae bacterium | reverse complement strand
AACTCTTGAGGACCTGGAGACTGAGTCCTCGAGTCTTCAAGACTTCGGGCGGTCGTGCGCAGGGAGTGAGGCCACCTCAGCGCCGTACCCGGCGCTGCGCGCCCTACCAGCGGTGATACGCCGGATGCCCTTCCTTCACCGCGACGAACAGGCCGCGGCAGGTGGCGCAGGCCTTCCCCTTCGCGAACAGGGTGCCCTCGACGGTCGCGCGGTCATCCGTGGACTCGACGATGCGGGCCTCCAGCGACACCGGGCCGTCCGTGGGCGTGGGCCGGAGCAGCTTCACTGCGTACTCGGCGGTGACGGTGCAGGGCGGTGATGCGGCGCCTGCGCGGGTCATCAGGTGCCAGGCGGCCGTCCAGTTCAGGTGGCAGTCCAACAAAGAGCCGATGATCCCGCCGTTGAGCACGCCGGGGAACGCCTCGTGGTGCGGCTCCGGCGTCCACTCTGCGACCACGCGCAGGCCGTCTTCGGCCACGAAGCTGCGGATGCCGAGGCCTTTGGCGTTCGCGGGCCCACAGCCGAAGCACGCGTTGTGGGGCGCGAAGGTCTCCTGAAGGCTCTTCGGGTCCGAGAGGCTCATGGCGAGGACCATCTCCCCGCCCGAGCCGGCAGGCAAGCGGCCTTCGGTGGCCCTTCACTGCGGCCATGCGCACCTTGCAAGGCCATGGCACCCAACGATCCGAAGAACCCGACACGCCCCTCCCCCAGCACCGAGGACGAGGCGGGCATCCACAAAGACCGCGAGGCCATCAGCGAGAACGAGGCGCAGACCCCCACCCGGCGCGAGCCGCTCGCCGAGAGCGACCGGACCGACCGGAAGGCGCCCACGCCAGCTTCGGCGCCCGCGCACGACCCGCGCTCGAGCTGAAGACGCCCTCCCCCCGCCTCTCCCCGGGGCAGAGCGGGCGCATCGGACGCTCTGGCGAAGAGGGCGCGGTGGTAGCGTCCCTGGCCGCATGGAACTGCAGCAGGCCATCAACGAGGCGAAGGACGGGGCGACCATCCCCGTGCCGAAGGGCGTGCACACAGGCGTCCTCATCATCGAAAAATCCCTCACGCTGCAGGGCGAAGGTCCAGGCAAGTCGGTGCTCGACGCCGAAGGCAAAGGCGCCTGCGTGCTGGTCAACGCAGACGGCGTACGGGTACGGCTCGCGGGCCTGACGCTGCGGCGCGGCGCCTCTCCGGAAGGCGGCTGTGTGGCGTTCCGGCAGGGGGAGCTGCTCGACGTCGAAGACTGCGTCCTCGAAGACGGCCAGGCGATGAGCTACGGCGGCGGCGGCGCGAGGCTCGCCGGAAAGCGCGCCCGGCTTCGCCGCACCCGCATCCACCAGTGCCAGGGGCAGCAGGGCGGCGGGCTGCTCGCGGACGAGCTGTGCGAGGTCGAGCTCTCAGGCTGCGTGCTCACGGGGAACACCGCGACCCAGGGCGGCGCGCTGCGCATCAAGGAGGGCGCGAAGGTCCTGGCGGTCCACTGCACCTTCGCGGACAACCGCGCCGGCGGCCAGAGCCCTCTGGGGGACGAAATTGCCATCACCGGCACCCTGTCCCGCACGCCCTCCTTGACCCTGAAGAACTCCCTCGTGGCCCCGGCGCAGTCCCACACGCCGCCTGTGGCCACCTTCGGCCAATACGCGGGCGAGGTCTCCGCCCACCATTGCCTGTTCCCGCCTGCGGCGAAGGCGCACGCCCCCGCCGGCGCGAACAACCTCTTCGCCTCGCCGGAGTTCATGCCGCAAGGTCAGCACCGGCTCGCGCTGTCCCCCACCAGCCCCGCCCTCAACGCCGGGGATGCGGCGGCCACGCCCGGCGGCCTGACCGATCCGCTCGGCCATCCGCTGGCGCACGGCGGGAAGGCGCACATCGGCGCGTACGGCGGGTAGCGCCGGGCCCTCATGCAGCCTGACCCCACCATCTCCGAGGAGCTCTCCTCCCATCGCGCCTTCAACGGCCGCTGGGTCCTGCGGCTGCGGGCGCTGGCGCTGGTGCCGGTGCTGGCGACCGCCGTGGCGTTGGGCTACGGCCAGGACCAGGCGGACTGGCGCGTCTACGTCCCCATCCTCGGGCTGTACGTGGGAGCGGCGCTGCTGCTGGCGGTGATCTCCCTCCAGGTGCGCGCGCTGCAGACCTGGGCGGGCGCGTTCGGGCCGCTTCTGGACATGCCGCTGGTGTTCTGGCTCCAGGCCACCACCCTGCCCCTCTCCGCGTCGGCGGAGGGGGTGGCCGCGTTCACGCTCGGCATCTACTGCGCGCTCATCGTGATGGTGGCCTTCAACCTCCACGTGGGGCTGCTCATCGGCAGCTCGGCGGTGGCGCTGGGCCTGCAACTGGGCCTGATGCGGATGGCGAATGCGTCTGGCGGCGCGCAGATCACCACCGGGGTGGTCCTGGGCCTCACCTGCGCTGCCTGCAGCCTCCTGGTGTGGCGGATGCGCGAGCTCATCGCCTCGGTGGTGCGGGAGAGCCTGCGGCGCGCGCGCCTGGGGCGCTACTTCTCCCCCGCGGTGGCCGAGAAGCTCCAGGCGGACGTCTCGGATGGGGTGGGCGACCAGCGCGAGGTCACCGTCCTGTTCAGCGACATCCGCGGCTTCACCGCGCTCAGCGAGAAGCTGCCAGCGCGCGCGGTGGTCGAACTGCTCAACGAGTACCACGGGCGGATGGTGGAGGTGGTCTTCCGCCATGGCGGCACGCTCGACAAGTTCATCGGCGACGGGCTGATGGCCTGGTTCGGCGCGCCCCTGCCGGACGCCCAGCACGCAAACAACGCGGTCCTCTGCGGCCTGGAGATGCTCCGGGAGCTCGAAGCGCTGAACGTGGAGCGGACGGCCCGGGGGGAGGCCCCCCTGAAGATTGGCGTGGGCATCCACTCCGGCTCCGCCATCGTCGGGAACATCGGCGCGCCGGCGCGGCGCCTGGAGTACACCGCGGTGGGTGACACGGTGAACGTAGCGGCGAGGCTGGAATCCCTCACCAAGGAATTGGGGACGCCGCTTCTGGTTTCGGCCCAGACGAAGGCCCGCTGTGGGGAGGCCTTTGGCTTTGCCCCGCCCCTGGCGGTCACCGTGCGCGGCCGGGACGAACAGGTGCAGGTCTACGCGCCGCAGCCCACCGCGGCGTAGGGCCACGCAAGTCCCCAACTTGCCAAGGTTTTCGCGTTGACTGCCCTACCCCCCGTCCCTATAACGCGCGCCGACTCCTACCCCAGGGTTCCCGTGAGCAAGTTCGCGTTCGACAAGGTGGCGGCCCGGTATCCGGACGCCATCGCGGAGAGGTACGAGGACAGGACCGGCAGCGAGTGGCTGGTGCTGAAGCCTGTGCACCTGCGCGAAGTCGCCAGCTTCCTGAAGAATGACCCGGAGCTGGACTTCAAGCTCTTCCTCTCCGTGGACGCGGTGGACCGGCTCCACCTACCCCAGAGTGACCCGCGCTTCGAGGTCGTCTACTTCATCCGCTCACTCACGCTGAACGACGTGGTCCGCTTCAAGGTCCGCGCGGGTGGCGACGCGCCCGAGGTCCCCTCCATCACGTCCGTCTACCAGGGCGCCAACTGGTGGGAGCGGTTCGTCTGGGACTTCTACGGCGTGAAGTTCGAAGGCCACCCGGACCTGCGGCGGGTGCTCCTGTACGAGGAGTTCAAGGGACACCCCCTGCGCAAGGACTACCCCCTGCGCGCGCGCCAGCCGCTCATCCCCGAACGGCCCGTACAGGACCTCTACCGCGGCCCCGGCACCAGCGGCGTCTAGCGCCCTTCTGCCCCCAGAGACTTCGAGAGGACACGATGGACGAATACGATCCGAACGCGCCTGAGGCGGACGAGCTCGAGTCACATCTGCAGACGAAGCGGATGGTGATCAACCTCGGTCCGTCCCACCCGGCCATGCACGGCACGGTGCGGATGAAGGTGGAGCTCGAGGGCGAGACCATCGTCACCGCGGACCCGGAGATTGGCTTTCTGCACCGCGGCTTCCAGAAGAGCTGCGAAAACGTCACCTGGACGCAGTGCCTGCCGTACACCGACCGGCTCAACTACGTCTCCGCCATCCAGAACAACTTCGGGTTCTTGACCGCCGTCGAGACGCTGATGGGCCTCGAGATCCCGGAGCGGGCGAAGTGGTTGCGCGTCATCGGCGCGGAATTGCACCGCATCCAGGACCACCTCACCTGCGTGGGCGCCATCGGCCTCGAGCTGGGCGGGTTCGCGCCGTTCCTCTACGGCATCGAGGCGCGGGAGCTGGTGATGGACCGGGTGGCCGAGCTCACCGGCGCCCGCCTCACCACCACCTTCGGCCGCATCGGCGGGATGAACCGCGACCTGCCGGAGGGCTGGAAGGACAAGTGTCTGCGGACGCTGGACAAGGTGCGCGAGCTCCGGGTGGAGGTGGACGGGCTGCTCACCAGGAACCGCATCTTCGTGGACCGGATGTACGGCACCGGCGTCATCTCCCGGGAGGACGCGCTGGACTTCGGGTTCACCGGCCCCTGCCTGCGCGCCAACGGCGTGGACTACGACCTGCGCAAGGCGAAGCCCTACTGGGTCTATGACCAGCTCGACTTCGAGGTGGCCATCGGCCAGAACGGCGACAACTACGACCGGTACCTCGTCCGCCTGGTGGAGCTCGAGCAGTCGGACCGGATCATCCGCCAGTGCCTGGAGAAGATGCCCGAAGGCCCGGTGATGGTGGATGACTGGCAGGTGGCGCTGCCGCCCAAGCCGGAGGTCTACGGGACCATCGAAGGCGTCATCAGCCACTTCAAGCTGGTGATGGAGGGCATCCAGGTCCCCGCCGGCGAGGTCTATTCGGCCACCGAGTCCGCCAACGGCGAGCTGGGCTGGTACATCGTCTCGGACGGCGGCGGCAGGCCCTACAAGGTGCACGTGCGCGCCCCGGGCTTCCCCATCCTTTCGGGTGTGCCCCGGATGATCGAAGGCAAGATGCTCGCGGACCTGGTCCCGACCTTCGACACCATCAACATGATCGGCGGCGAGGTGGAGCAGTGACTGACCCCAAGACCCCAGGCGGCCCCACCGGCGAAGGCGGCAAGCCCGTCCCCGGCGCCCCCTCCGGCAGCACCCAGCAGGAGACGAAGCCCGGCGTCCCGCCGCCGCCGCCCGGCCCTCCGCAGAAGCCCGCGCCCAGGAACCCGGGCCTCGTCACCCTGACCGTGGACGGCAAGGAGATCGCGGTGAAGCCGGGGACCAACATGATCGAGGCGGCCAGGGAGGC
>CAZQVZ010000404.1:0-5236 GCA_964596895.1 uncultured Myxococcaceae bacterium | reverse complement strand
AGGAACGTGGCCACGTAGATCAGGGTCTGCCCGACGACGTTGTAGTCCACCGGCACGGTCACGAACCCGAACCACGTGGGGTGCACGTAGTGGATGCACAACGCCACGATCCCCACGAGCTGGAAGCTGGTCTTCCACTTCCCCTCCTGCCCGGCCGCAATCACGATCCCCTCGTTCGCGGCGATGGTCCGAAGCCCGCTGATGATGAACTCCCGCGCCAGCAGGAGAATGACCACCCACGCGGCGATCCGCCCGAGCCGCACCATCATGATCAACGCGGCGGTCACCAGCAGCTTGTCCGCGAGGGGGTCCAGGAACTTCCCCACCACGGTGATCAGGTTCCACCGCCTCGCCAGCCACCCGTCCACCACGTCCGTGATGGAGGCCACCGTGAAGATGATCGCCGCCCAGGCGCTGAACCAGGGGTCCGCGTCGTAGGTGAACCACACGAACAGGGGGATGAGGAGGATCCGCCCCACCGTCAGCATGTTGGGGAGGTTCCAGAACTCCTGGATCAAGACGCTCGGCTTCCGCTGCCCGCGGCGCCTCTGGCGCTCTTCCTTCTTCTGCTTCTTTCGGCTCGCCCGGTCCACGCGGGCCTTCTAGCCCAAAGGCACCGCCACCAGCACGAATCCTTCGCCCGACAGCTCGGCCCCGGCGTGCACCACCTGGCCGCTCTCTTCCGACGCCACGGCGGTCAGCCTCGGGCTCACGTTCCCAAACCAGCCGACGAGCCGCTCCAGGGGCACCGTCACCGGCTCCTCCATCCGCACCCTCTGCGTCCGCAGCGCGCCGTCCAGCTTCAACAGCACCTTCCCCTTCCCGCGAAGGTGCACGAGGTCCAGATCCCCGGTCTGCTCGGACGGGACCCGCCCGTTCTCGAACATCACGGGCTCCTCGAACGCGTAGACCCGGTCCTCGCGGAAGTAGGCGCTCTCGTCCGCCAGATCCACGGCCTGGAACATGGCCCCCTTCTCCACCCCCACCACGAGCACGGCCCGCCCGGTGGCCCGCATCATCCGCGTCCGCTCGAGCCCGAACGGCTGATCCGTGGTCCGCCCGCGGAAGCGCTTCAACTCCGGCGCGAAGGTCACCTCCCCGGACGTGAAGACCAGCCCGTCCACCCGGGTGAGCATCTCGCCGGCGACGGTGATGGAGACGCCTTCAGGGCGCGCGTCGAACGGAGCTAAAGGCGGGAGCTTCAGGACCTCCAGCGTGGGCGCGAGATCTGCCAGGGGGATGCCCACCACTTCGGCGGTGCGGGATTCGCTCAGAGGGGTTGTCTGCCACTGCTCGGGGGCAACCGGGGCCCTCACCCCGGCCCTCTCCCGGGGGGAGAGGGGGGCTTCTGGCGGGTCGCTCTGGGGCAGGGTCAGCGAGTCCATGGCGGCGGCCAGGGGGCTCTCCTCTTCCTCTTCCTCTGACTCGGCCTCTGACTCGGCCTCGGGCTGCGCCCCCAACTCCTCTGGGGTCATCACGGCGAAGGACTCGCGCCCGCTGCGGGCAGGGGGTTCGGCGTACGCGCCGGGGCCTTCGTCCTCGGCGAAGCGCATGTCGTCGTCGCCGGCAGAGACGCCCGAAACGCCCGCTTGCAGGGGCAGACCGGACGGCGTGCTCTCCTCGACCTGGACCTCGAGTTCCGGCGGCAGGTCCGAGGGGGGGACGGGCTGCTCGTCCTCTTCGTACGCGGAGGCGGCCTGCGCGCCCCAGTCGGTCTCGGCGAAGGCGCCCTCACCCTGGCCCTCTCCCGGGGGGAGAGGGGACCTTGGAGACGCGCCCTCACGGCGGCCCTCTCCGAGAGGGAGAGGGGGTCTTTCGAGCACGGGCTGTCCGCCCTGCTCTGCCACGACCTCGCTGCCTTCGATCTCCGCGAACCGGTCGTCGTGCTGCTGCTCGAGCGGCGCGGGCATCCGGTGCAGGCCGGTGGACTCCCCGGACAGGGCGCGCTCCATCTTCTGCGCCATCGCGTCCGAGCCGGCCTCGATGAAGTGATCCTTCGCCTCGGCGTAGTTGCCCAACTGCGCCAGCGCGAGCCCGAGGTAGTTGTGCGCCTTCTTGTGCTCGGGCGACAGATCCACCGCGGTCTCGAACTCCCTCACCGCACGCGGCAGGGCGCTCGTCTTCAGGTACACGAGCCCGAGGTTCACCCTCAGCGTGGGATCCACGGGGTTCTCCCGGACCAGGGCCTCGTAGATCTCCGCGGCCCGGTCGAACAGCCCGAGCTTGAAGTACGTCAGCCCGAGCAGGTTCTGCCCCTTCTCGTTCTTGGGCTGCAGCGCATGGGCGCGCTCGAGGTAGTCCTTCGCCTCGATCACCTTCCCCGCCGCGAGCAGCTCTCCGCCCCGGTACAGGTTCGTCAGGAACTCTTCGTCCACACCCGCGCTCGGGGCCCCGCCTCTGGATGACATGTTCACTCGGTCTGCTTCTTGTACTGCCAATACCGCGCGATGACCTTCTTCACGTAGGCCTGCGTCTCGGCGTACGGCGGCACCTTCCCGCCGTACTTCTTCACCGCATTGGGCCCGGCGTTGTACGCCGCCACCATCTTCACCATGTCCCCGTCGAACATGTTCGCGAGCACCCGCAGATAACGGGTGCCGCCGTTGATGTTCTCCTCCACGTCGAAGATGTCCGACACGTACATCTCTTCGGCGGTCGCAGGCATCAGCTGCATCAGCCCGCTGGCCCCCACCCGCGACACGGCGTGCGGATCAAACGCGCTCTCGGTGTGCATCACCGCCCACACCAGCGCTTCGGGGATGCGGTACCGCGTGGACGCGCGCTTGATGTACGTCTCGTACTCCGCCCGGTCGATGCGCCGGGTCCGCGGCGTCACCTTCGCGCTGCTGCTCGTAGGCCTGGGCGCGGGCTGGAAGCTCCCGGAGACCTTCTTCGTCCCCTTCGCCTTCTTCTTCGCTGCGCCCTTGGGCGGGACGTTCGTGTAGACGATGGTCCCGTCCGCCTCTTCGTACCGGTAGATCTCCCCCGCCTGCGCGGTCAGCGGCAGGGCAAGCAGGCAGGCCAGGAGCACCAGGCTGGACGCTGGGCGACGCATCGTGAACGCACGAACCCTATACGCGGGCAAAGTAGTCCTCAAGGAATCGGCCAGAGCGGAAATCCGCCTTGTTTCGCGGAGTTTCGACGGCTAAGCCCGCCGCCCATGGCCACCGTCCACCGGTTCGACTTCCTCGTGCTCGGCGGCGGCGTGGCGGGCCTCTCGTTCGCCCTGGAGGCGTCCCGCCATGGGTCCGTCGCCGTGCTCACCAAGCGCGCGCGCCACGAGAGCAACACCCACTACGCACAAGGCGGCATCGCCTCCGTCCTCTCCCCTGTGGACTCCTTCGAGGCCCACGTCGAGGACACGCTCACCGCGGGCGCGGGCCTCTGCAAGCGGGACGCGGTGGAGGTCACGGTCCGCGAGGGCCCTTCGCGCATCCAGCAACTGGTCACCTGGGGCGCGGACTTCGACCGCAAGCCGGACGGCGGCTTCGACCTCACCCGCGAAGGCGGCCACTCCCAGCGCCGCGTCATCCACGCGGGCGACATCACCGGCCGAGAGGTCGAACGGGCCATGCTCGCCTCGTGTGACGCGCGCGGGAACATCCAGTTCTTCGCGGACGCGGCGGCGGTGGACCTCATCCGAGGTCACGGCTCGCGCGGCAGCAACGGCGGGCGCGTCATCGGCCTGTACGCGCTGATGCCGTCCGGGGACATCGACACCTTCCTCGGCAAGGCCACGGTGCTCGCCACCGGCGGCGCGGGGAAGGTCTACCTGTACACGTCGAATCCAGATGTGGCGACGGGCGACGGCGTGGCCATGGCCTACCGGGCGGGCGCTTCCGTGGCGAACATGGAGTTCTACCAGTTCCACCCCACCTGCCTGTTCCACCCCGAGGCCAAGAGCTTCCTCATCTCCGAAGCCCTGCGCGGAGAGGGCGGCCGCCTGCGGCTGAAGAACGGCGACCGCTTCATGGACCGCTACCACCCGCTGGCGGAATTGGCCCCGCGCGACATCGTGGCCCGCGCCATCGACGCGGAGCTCAAGCGCACGGGTGACGAATACGTGCAATTGGACATGAGCCACCTGGGCCGCGGCTTCGTCGCCGACAGGTTCCCCAACATCTACGCCACCTGCCGCGCCTTCGGCATCGACATGGCGGTCCAGCCCATCCCGGTGGTGCCGGCGGCGCACTACCAATGCGGCGGCGTGGTGACGGACCTTCACGGGCGCACCTCGCTGCCGGGGCTCTACGCCATTGGAGAGGTCGCCCAGACGGGGCTGCACGGCGCGAACCGGCTGGCGTCCAATTCGCTCCTGGAGGGCCTGGTCTTCGGCCACCGCGCGGCGCTGGCGCTGGCGGAGGAGATCCGCAACGTCTCCTCCCAGTCCGACGAACCTCCGCCCTGGGACCCGGGCTCGGCCGTAGAGTCCGACGAGACCGTCGTCGTCACCCACAACTGGGACGAGGTCCGCAGGATGATGTGGAACTACGTGGGCATCGTCCGCTCGTCCAAGCGGCTCGCCCGCGCCCGGCGCCGGCTGGACCTGCTGCGCGAGGAGATCCGCGAGTACTACTGGCGGTTCAAGGTGACCCGCGACGTCATCGAGCTTCGCAACATCGCGGACGTGGCCCACCTGATCGTCGAATGCGCGTCCCGCCGCAAGGAGAGCCGCGGGCTGCACTTCACCATCGACTACCCGAACAGAGACGATCACAACTGGCTGCGAGACACGGTCGTCTCGCGGGAGCCTTGACTCATGGCGCTGGGTGAAAGACGCGTACTGGACCCGCATGGCCACCCGCCGCCCGCGCGCACGGTGGTGCCGGAGCGGATCCCCTTCGTCAGCTACGCGGTCCTGGGACTGTCGGTGCTCGTCTTCGGCGCGGAGATGTTCATGGGCGTGCCGCTCCCTGCCTACCTGGGCCTGCACGGCCCGTCGGTGGCCGAAGGGGGGCAGTGGCACCGGGTGCTCACCACGGTCGTCACCCACGGCAGCCTCATGCACATCGGCTTCAACATGATGGTGCTCTGGTCTTTGGGACTCACCTTCGAGCGCGGCATCGCGTCGTGGCGCTTCGCGCTGATCTCGCTGGTCACCGCGCTGGGGTCCTCGGCGTTCGCGCTGGCGCTGTCCTATGACGCGCTCACCGTGGGCGCCTCGGGGATGATCCTCGGGTGGGCCGGCGCCATGCTCCCCATCGCCACCGACCATGGGCGCAAGCAGCTCGGCTCC
>CAZQVZ010000403.1:0-5303 GCA_964596895.1 uncultured Myxococcaceae bacterium | reverse complement strand
AGACGTTGGAGTTGGGGCGGCACTTGCCGGAGGGCGCCGGGTTGTCGCAGAGCGGACCCTCGAGGTTGATGAACGTGACGTCCGCGTCCTTCAGCCAGTCGTACACGCCCGCGAGCACGGTGGCGCCGTCCTCTGGCGGCAGGTAGCCCTCCGGGAAGTCCGTACCAATCATCACGTCCCCCACCGCGCGCAGCCGCACCGACACGTCCGGCCGCGGCACGCGCTCCACGGCGGGCGCATCCTTCGCCACCGCGTCGAGCTTCTTGCGCAGCTCCCGCTGCCCCCGCGCCTCGGACAGCCGCGCGTCGACCTCCTTGTGGGCAGGGTCGAGCTTCTTCACCCCCTCCCACGCGCCCACCACCTTCTCCCAGTCGCCCAGCAGGTAGTGCGCCCAGCCCAGCTCCCACAGACAGTCAGTGCGCGAGGGCAACGCTTCGGTGCAGGTGGTGAGCTGCTTCACCGCCTCCGCGGCGTCCTTGTTCTTGAGCGCGGCGACGCCCGCCTTGAACGCGGCGTCCGCGTCCGGCTTCTGCGCAGCGGGCGCGGGGGTCTGGGCCAGGGTCGTGGTGACGAGGGCGAGCGTGACGAACGAGGCGAACATGAGGGCGTTTTCGCACAGCCGCGGGGCCGCGGGTGTTCGTTCAGGACGCAGCCGTCCGGTTCGGCCCGCCCCCCAACTCTCGAGGAGTCTTCTTTCCTCCGCGCGGGGAAGGGGGCACCGCAGGGGGCGCGGGGGCCGTCAGCGCAGCTGCTGGTCCTTCGGGACCGGCTTGCCGCCCTCGAAGAACATCCGCACCGAGACCTTCGGATGGCTCGAACCGTCGCCGGGGGCCTCCCCATCCGCTGTGCGCTGGCACTGCGTGCAGCGCTCTGCATAGGGGAGCAGGGCGAGCCGTTCGGCGCTGATGGGTCCCTCGCAGGCGTCGCAGCGTCCGTACCCGCCGTCCTCCCCTGCCTCCAGGCGTGCGAGCGCCTTCGTCACCTTCGCGAGCAGCGCGTCGTCTTCATCTCCGCCGGCCTCCCGGAAGGCGCGGAGCCGCGCGCGCTCCTGGCGGTCCATTTCATCCCAGACCCAGGCCGAGGGCTCCTGGCCGGACAGCGCGTAGCGGAGGATGTGGAGCTGCCGGGCCGCCTCGCGCAGGGCCGTCTTCGCGCGCGCCGCATCGATGGCCTCGGCGCTGAAGAGCTCTCCCAGCCGGGCCTGCACGCGGGCCTGCAACGCTTCGTCTTTGTCCAGCGCCTCGGAGAAGGCCTCGGCGGGGATGCCGACCTCGCGGCAGGCCTGGCGGACCAACTGGTCGAACACCCGGTCGACGCCGAACCCGACCGCGGAGACCAGCTCCTCGGGAGAGGCGGCGATCCCCTCCGCGCCGTCGAGGAAGAGAGCCACCACTTCGCCCACCTTGGCGGCATCGGTCTTGGAACGTCGAGGCACGGCGGGGGAGCCTATCGCCGCGCCCCCCCGGTGACGAGTGTCCCGAATCCGATGGCTCCGCCGGTACCGACCTGGCGGTTCCATGGCGTTGGCTACCGTGCGGCTTCATGGAGACCCAGGAGCTGTTCCGCGGACGCCTCATCGACCACGTGCAGCTCGTGGTCACGGACCTCGAACGCAGCCGGCGCTTCTACGAGGCCGTGCTCGGCGTCCTCGGGGTTCCCATTGGCGGTGAAGGCCCGGGCTTCTTCTGGGCGGACGAGCTCGTCGTCTCCAGTGCGGACAGCCCCGCCGCCGCGGGCGTTCGGACCGGACGGAACCACATCGCGTTTCAGGCCCGCGACCAGCAGATGGTGGAGCGCTTCCACCAGGCAGCGCTCGCCGCCGGCGGCACCGACAATGGCGGGCCCGGCCTGCGTCCGCAGTACCACCCCGGGTACTTCGCCGCCTTCGTGCTCGACCCCGACGGGAACAACCTCGAGGCCGTCTTTCATGGGCCCGCCAACCGCTCGGCGCCGTCGGTGAAGATCACCTTCTGACCCCGCGCCCCCGGGCAGGCTCTTCGCCCCGTTCGTGCCGGGCGGCTACGCTGCACGGCATGGAGACGAACCCGGCGTGCCGTGGGCTGCTGTCGTGCGTGCTGACGAGTGTCCTGACGTCTGTCCTGCTGGGGTGTCCTGCCGCGCCCGGAACGGCGGTCCCGGACGGAGGCGCGGTGCTCGCTGACGGGGGCCTGGACGCAGGGCCAGAGCTCGACGCCGGCGTGGATGCCGGGACGACCCTCCCCGAGCCGGACGAGCCCTACACCGTCACCGGGACGCGCTACTTCGTGGACCCCGTCAACGGCGACGACGCGCGGGACGGCCTCGGCCCCGCCACCGCCTGGGCCACCCTGGACCATGCGCTGGCCACCCTGGAGGAAGGGGACGCGGCGCTGCTGATGGACGGAAACCACGGCGCGCTGGTGGAGACCCAGCCGCGCGGCCGGACCGGCTACGTCACCGTGATGGCGGCCGAAGGCGCTTCCCCCGTCCTCACCCGGATCTCCGTCCGCTACCCCGACCTGGCTGACGCCTGGCTGCGCTTCGACGGCCTGCGCGTGGAGCCGGAGTGGGTGGACCCGGGGGCGGATCCGCAGCAGCCCGGCGCAAACTCCAGCACCTACGTGAAGTCCGCCGAGCCCTTCTCGCTGGAGCGGGTCCGGCACCTGCGCCTGCTCCGGAGCGCGCTGACCGGGACCAACAAGTACCTCACCGTCGCCGCGGCGCGGATCACCGCCTCCGAGGACGTCCTCGTCTCCGGGGTCCACGCCCGCCGCACCACCCACGGCATCTTCATGACTGGCAACACCGGGATGACGGTCTCCCGAAGCCTCTTCCACGAGGGCGTCGCCTCCTGCATCCGGATTCAGCCCGGCAACGTCGGGCTGCTGGTGGACTCGGTGCGCTGCCACGACTTCAACTGGGACGAAGACGACGACTACTGCCCCCGCGACGGCAACAATCCGCACGGCAGCGCGGTCTCCATCCGCAGCGGAGACCTGACCGTGCGCAACTCCATGTTCCACGACACGCCGGGGGTCATGCTCTACGACGGGGACAACGGAGCAATCGCCAGCTACAGCAACGTCCTCTTCGAGAACAACGCCGTCTACGACATCAACAACAACTACCCGCTGCGCATCTACGGGTTGGCCGAGAACGTCGTGGTCCGCAACAACCTGCTGGTGGGCAAGCACCGCCTGACCGACACCGGCGAGAACACCCCGGACGGGAGGTACCGGTACAACGCGGCGTTCATGCTCCACGAACCCGCACCGGGGTACGACGCCTCGGGCCTCTCCCTCTACAACAACGTGATGGTGGGAGCCGCCTTCATCGCCGCGGAGGTGGACGAGCACCACAACATCCTCTGGGCGCTCAGCCGGGACGGGACCTTCACCTGTGACGGCGGACCGGAGACGACGGTGGCCACCTGCACCTTCGCGAATCACCCCACGCTGTTCGAGTCCGGGTTCTTCGCTGACCCCGTCAGCTTCACCCCAGGTCACGACCAGACCCTGGAGTTCATCCCGTCTGCGACCTCTCCGGCGCTCAACGCCGGGGACGTAGGCCAGCAGCCCACCCGGTCACTCGGTCGTCTGGAGGCGGGGTTCCTCGCGCCCACAGGGCCGCTCCGGGACGCCAGCCGTCACTCGGTGGGCCCGTACGAACGGTGAGCCTGCCGCGCGCGGCGGCTCGACCACGCGTCGCGGCGCTCAGCAGGCCACCTTGAGGTCCCGCCAGTCGGCCTGGGTCAGCGCGTAGGACGCGAAGTGCGCCATCAGGTCGCTGTTGAGCGTGTAGATCTCCAGGAGCCGCTCGTAGAGCGCCACCGCGGCCGGCGCGTGCAGGCCCGGCTTCACTTCACGCGCGCCGCGCGGCAGCGCCACGCCCCGCTTGGGACGCGGCTGCCAGACGCCGCGCAGGTCGAGCCCGGGGCGGTTGTGCCACAGGTGCGCGGAGGACCCGAGCACGAGGGCGAGGCGCTTCTCCGCCGGTCCCATCTGGGACTCCGGCAGTGGGCGCTGGGTGGTGTGGGCCATGTTCGCTCCGGCCGCGAAGCATATGCGGCTCGCGCGCCGGACGCGGACGGGCTGCATACGCTGACGGGTGATGCGCTTGACGTCGCGCTGCGGCGGGAGGGAGCGTGCGTCAGCTCACGAGAACGCGCGCGCGTCACCGTGGACGGGGAAGGTGCCCACGCCCTTCTTCGCCACATACTGCTGCCGCGCCGGCACCTGAATCAGGCGCCACTCCGGGAGCACCACCGCGGTGAGGCTGCGGCCGTGCACGCAGCCGGTGTCGATGCCCACCGCGTGTTCTGTCACCAGCGGTGATTCGAAGACGGTGTGGCCGAAGATGAGCCGCTCCGGGCCCTGCCACAGCTGGGTCCAGAACCTGGCCCCCGGGCGCGCCTTCGACGGCCAGTCGCTCTTCGTCTCCGGCGGGAGAAGACACTGGGCGTGGAGCAGGTGGTAGGGGTCCTGCGCTTCGAGGGGGACGTCCGGCATGGCGCCCGCGTGGACCACGGCGGCGGCGTACTCCGGCAGGCGGATGAAGGTGGGGAGGGTGGCGAACCAGTCGAGGTGATGCGGCTCGAGCAGGCGCCGTGTGCGGAGGTGGTCCGGCAGGAGCTTCTCGTCCGCGCGGCGGCGCTGCTGCAGGTGCTTCTCCTCGTGGTTGCCGAGGATGCACGCGTGCTGCATGGCGAGCTCCACGCACTCGCGCGGCTTTGGGCCGCGGTCCACGAGGTCGCCGAGGAAGATGACGCGGTCAGCTGAGGTGACCGCGCAGGCGTCGAGCAGCTCCACCGCTTCGTCGAAGCAGCCGTGGAGATCGCCGATGACAATCGTACGCATGGGGGTGCTACCTGAAAGTGCTCCGCGCCCGAGTGAAGAAGCCCTGTTTTCGGTCTCGTGCTCTGCCACTGAGCGACTCCCCGGTCGAATCGGGGAGGCCGGAGTCGAACCGGCGGCCGCGAGATCCCATGCGCTTGTCTGGCCTCCTCGGCCGGACGCTCTGTTGCGGTGACAGACGCGGCGGCCGAAATTTCCTGACGAGGAGGCGACAGCGCCCCAGCTAGAGCTGCTTCACCTCAGTCACCAGGGACTGCAGCACCTTCTTCGCGTCCCCGAAGATCATCATCGTGTTCGGGTACTCGAACAGCTCGTTCTTCACGCCCGCGTAGCCGGAGCCCAAAGAGCGCTTCACCACGAACACGGTCTTGGCGTGGTGCACTTCGAGGATGGGCATCCCATAGATGGGGCTCTGCTCGTCGGTGCGCGCCGCCGGGTTCACCACGTCGTTGGCGCCGAGCACCAGCACCA
>CAZQVZ010000402.1:0-5326 GCA_964596895.1 uncultured Myxococcaceae bacterium | reverse complement strand
TCGCCGTCCGGTTCTTCCAGATGCTCAGGTGGTTGTGGTTGTGGCTGATCACCGCGGTGGTGACGCCCATGAACAGGCTGAGCGGGAAGAGCACCGGGTGGATGTAGCCCAGGTTCCACTGGACCACCGAGAGGGCCACGGTGACGGAGAGATAGGCGAGGGTGCGGACGTCGGCGCGGTAACGAAGCATACGGATACGGCCTCCAGAGGCCGCGCAGACTGCAACAAGAAGCCCCGCGCGGTCCAATTAGCCTTTCTATAGGCGGCCTAATTCCAAAGGCGAAGCACCAGCCCCAGCCCGCCTGCCACCTCTGTGGCGCGGAGGACGCCCGCGTCGCGCTCGGCTGCCCGGACGAAGGCGCGCAGCCAGAGGGGCTCGTCGTTCACCGCGACGAGAAGCCGCTCCAGGTGCGCCTGCCCGCTCGCCCGGAAGAAGGTCTCCACCCCCGGCACCGTCACCCAGCCGGCCACGGCCGAAAGCCGGAAGCTCCACCAGCCGTCCGCGCTCTCCGCGGCCACCTCCAGCGCGGCGCTCGTGAACGGCACCACCTCATGCGCCCACGGCCCCCCGTGCGTCCGGAGCGCGTAGCCCAGGGCGGGCCCAAGCCCCAGCCGGAAGCGGCCGGAGGAGGCGCGCACCGGGTCCAGGAGCAGCGCCGCCCGGAGCACCTCGAGGCGCGCGCCCGGTCCGTCGAAGACGCGCCGCTCCCAGGTGCCTGCGCGCGCGTGGAGCGCCACGTCGAAGGGGAAGGGGAGCCGCAGCGGGCTCTGGGTGGGGACGAGGATGAACCCGTCGGGGACGTGCCTTCGGAAGGTCCCCTCCCAGAGCGTGAGCTGCGCCTCCCGGAGCGCGGCGGTGGGGACGGCGCGCGCGGAGAGGAAGCGGTGCTCCATCATCCACAGGCTGCCGTGGCGGCTGCGGCTCTCGCGGGCGGTGCGCCAGAGCAGGCCCACGCGAAGCTCCGGCACGAGCCCGTCACCTGCGCGCCCTTCGGTGAGGACGCTCCGGTGCCCGAAGCCGACACCGAACTCCAGCCCGCGCCCCGGATCGAAGCAGGTGGGGAAGGGGCGTCCTTCGTCGTCTCGCTCGAGGCAGTCCCCCGGCAGCGCCCCCGGCGGGGCGGTAGCGGCCACGGTGAGCGCCGTGAGGAGGGTGAAGAGCGGCCCGGAGATCATGGGCAGGTCGTGGTCGTGGTCGTGGTCATTGGTAGAGGACGGGCAGCCCGTCCGGGTCCACAGGCGCCCTTCGCCGCGCTGGCGCCCAGAGGCTGAAGCGGAGCCCCGCGCCCGCGCTCCACTCCCAGCTTGGACCCCACCCGGCGACGTCGTCCCGCCAGCCGCCGCGGCCATCCACCACCAGGGACAGGGGCTGGTCGTTGAGGGCGAGGAGGATGAGCTCGTATTCGGCGCGCAGCCCCAGCCGCATCGGGTCCGCGGGCCTCGTGGCCAGCGGGTCACCCACCGCTTCGGTGAAGAAGAGCTTGTCCGCCTCCACAGCGAGCCGCAGGTGGTGGAAGCCGTCCTCGTCCAGCGTCACGTCACCCTCCAGCGCGGCCTCGGCGGCGAGGTGCAGGGTCCGCCTCCGCGTGTCCAGCACCCCCGCGGGCCCGGCGCGCACGCGCAGGTAGGAGACCAGATCCTTCGAGTGCCAGAGGTCGAAGGTGGGCTGGCCGGTGGCGAGCAACAGCCGGTTCTCGGTGGTCGCCTCGCGCCGGAAGGACTCGAAGGTGAAGGCCTCCAGGTAGCCGCCGATGTTGAGGACGACGTCGAAGCGCGCAGGCTTGCCGACGAAGGTGGTGACCCGCGCCACCGGGCGGGAGTGCGAGCGGCTCCAGTCGTAGCGCAGCGCGGTCACCGTCCCCGAGCTCTCCCCGAGGAAGAATTCGCCTTCGAGGAGCGCGAGGCGGAACATCCTGTCGTCGTCCCTGTCCGGCAATTCCACCTCGATGCCGAACTCCGCGCGGTAGCGGCCGTACTCCGGATCCGGCGACCCGCGCGGCCACAGGGGGCTCCACGCGCCGCCCAGGTACACGCGGCGGTTCAGGTCGAAGCTGAGCTGCATCACCCGGCCGCGCTCGTCCCGAAGCCACCCCGGGGGCGCCTCGGCAATGGCCGGGAGGAACCGCCAGCCGCGCGTGGCCCGCGCCTGCAGGTCCATGCCGGTGGCGCTGCAGGGGCGCACCCGCGCCAGCTTCCGCCCGGTCTCCGCGCCGTCTGCGTCCAGCTCGTTCGCGGGGACCAGCAGGCACACCCGCCGGTCGTCGTCGCACTGCGCGCGCCAGTGGCCGGAGGGCACCTTGTCCGTTCCCCCCAGCTCCGCGCACAGGACCGGCTCCTCCCACCGCAGGTGTGGCAGGGGCGATGGGGGCGGCTCGAGCGGGACGCTCAGGCCTCGAGGCGCAGCAGGCGGCGTCCCGGGGGCTTCGGGCGCGGGCGCCTCGGACGCGGGGGCCAGGGCTTCGGCTTCGGCTTCCGCTTCCGCTTCGGCCTCGGAATGGACGGCCGCCTCGTCCTGCGCTGGCAGCGCGGAGGCCGAGAGGAGGGCGCAGGTCAGGAGCAGGGCATGCACGCGGCGCCACCATACAAGGGACGTGCCGCGGGCGGGCGCACGGGACGGCGCACGGCAGGAAGGCTGGTCACCACGCGAGGTGCGAAGCCTGCTGCGCGCCTGCCGGGCTTTGGACCTGCATCCCTCTGCTATAAGCCGCCGCTCCCGCACCCGAATGCCGGAGGTTTCTTTGAAGCAGGAGCAGGAGTCCCCCAGCACGTTGATGGCCTCGCTTCTGGGGCCCGGGCTGTACCAGTCCGCGCCCATGCAGCGCCTTTTCGGCCTGTCCCCCACGCTGCGGCTGGCAGGTGGCGCGGCCTTGTTGGCGGCGCTGGTGCTGGTGCCGTACCTCGGCGCGGTGGGGCTTTGGGACCCCTGGGAGACCCACTACGGCGAAGTGGCCCGCTCCATGATCCAGCGGAGCGACTACGTCTTCCCGTACTGGGAGAACGCGTGGTTCTTCTCCAAGCCGGCCATGACCCTGTGGCTGATGGCGCTGGGCATGAACCTCGTGGGCGCCAACTCGGGTGACGGCACCATGGGGCTGTACACCGAGTGGGGCATGCGGCTGCCATTCGTGGCGCTCTCCATCGCCGCGGTGGCGCTGATGGCGCTGGCGGTGGGGCGGGTGGTGAGCCGGCGCGCGGGCTTCGCCACCGCGTTGGTGATGGTCACCATGCCCATGTACTTCCTGCTCAGCCGGCAGGCGGTGACGGACACGCCGTTCGTGACCGCGTTCGTCTGCGCCATGGCCTGCGCGATCATCGGGCAGCTGGACACCACCACGAAGCACCGGGCGGGCTGGTGGTACGCGTTCTACGTCTTCTGCGCCATCGCCACCCTGGCCAAGGGCCTTCTGGGCGTGGGGCTGGCGGCGGTCATCCTCTTTCTCTACGCGGTCCTGTGCGTCATCCCCTGGACGGGCGAGGAGGTCCGCAAGCACGCGCAGTGGCTGGCGAAGCACGCGGTGGTGCCGGCGCTCGTCTCCCTGGGCGTGGCGGTCCTGGTGGGGGGCCTGTCGGTGGGGGTGCTGCGCGCGGTGAGCACCGCGGATCTGCCCGCGCACCGGACCGTGGTGACGGTGGTGGCAGGCTTCATCGCCTTCACCGCGGGCCTGGTCACCGCGGCGGTGATGTTGGGCGGGGTGGCCAGGCGGGCCGGGCAGATGCCCGCGTTGTGGGCGCAGTTCTTCAGGATGCGGCTTTCCTCCGGCATCGCCGTGTTCTTCGCCATCGCCGGTCCGTGGTACGCGGTGATGTCGCTGTTCGCGGGGGTGGACGACGAGAGCAAGGTCTTCTGGCTGCGCTTCTTCGTGCACGACCACCTCAACCGTCTCGCCGCGGGCGTTCACACCACCACGCCGGGCGGCACCTTCACCTACTTCATCGAGCAGGCGGGCTTCGGCATCTTCCCGTGGGTGGCGCTGGTGCCCGGGGCGCTGGCCGTGGTCGCCAGGCTGCGCGTCCGCGGAGGAGCGCCTGCGGACCACGTGGGCGTCATCGCCGCCATCTGGGTGGTCTTCACCTTCGCGCTCCTGGGCGCGTCGCAGACCAAGTTCCACCACTACGTGTTCCCGGTGCTGCCGGGGCTCGCCATCCTGATGGCGCTGTTCATCGACAAGCTGTGGCAGGAGGGCGTCGCCCGGCACGCGGTGGTGCTGCTGGCAGGGCTGGCGCTGTTCATCCTGGTGGGCAAGGACCTCGCCACCAACCCCAAGAACTTCACCGACCTGTTCGTCTACAACTACGACCGGCCGTACCCGCAGGACCTGGTGAACAAGACCCTCTCCCTGTTCAACGTGCGCGCCCTGTGGATAGGGGACGTGTACGCCGCGTTCTTCCTCTCCGTGGGCGGCTTCCTCACCTGGGAGCGCTTCACCGACAAGAAGGCGACGGCGTGGGGCCGCACGCTGGGGATGGGGCTGCTGCTCACCGGCGTCGCCTTCCTGCTCACGGTGTGGCTGCGCGGGCGCGGCTCTCCGGGGCTGTTTCTGGGCCTGGGCACGCTCTTCACCGCCCTGTACCTCGGCTGGGAGGCGTCGAAGGAGAAGAAGCACCCCGGCGGCATGTGGGCGGTGACCGTCCTGCTCGCCCTGGTCGGCCTGGTGCTCCTGTCCTCCGGCGTGGGCGGGCGAGACCGGCTCATCCCCGTCGTCCTGCAGGAGGCCAACCTCAAGCGGGTGCTGGGCCACGCCTTCTTCCTCGCCGGGGCGTGCCTGCTGGTGGCCGCCATGCTCCGCGCGCGCACGGCGATGTTCGCCACGTTCCTCGTGCTCGCCCTGGGCTTCGCCGGCTGGTTCAACTGGAGCCACTGGCCGGACCTGTCCCACCACTGGACGCAGCGGGACCTGTTCTGGAAGTACCACGCGCTGCGCGGCGGCCCGGACGAGCCCATCACCGCGTACATGATGAATTGGCGCGGCGAGACCTTCTATTCGAAGAACCGGGTGAAGCAGATCAAGGACAACACCCGGATGTCCCACTACGTGGCGCAGCCGGGCAGGAAGTGGGCGCTGGTGGAGCACAACCGGCTGGGGATGCTCAAGAACACCGCCGGCCCCTCCCGCACCGTCACCACCCACACCACCGCCGAAACCAACAACAAGTTCGTGCTGGTCAGCATCGAGTGACGGCGAGAGCTCCCGGGCCCGCCGGCATCCGCGCGCAGGGCCTGGGCCGCAGCTTCGGGGACCGGGTGGCGGTGTCCGGGCTCACCTTCGACATTTCGCCGGGCGAGGTCTTCGGCAAAAAATTCCATCCCCAGGTGAACCGGGTGCGC
>CAZQVZ010000401.1:0-5340 GCA_964596895.1 uncultured Myxococcaceae bacterium | reverse complement strand
ACCTTTTGGCGCTGCTGCACGAAGGCCGCATCGTGCAGACCGCACCGCCGGAGGGGTTCGTGCGGTCGGCGCATCCGGCGGTCCGGGCCTTCCTGCACGACTGGCTGGAGGCGCATCCCGACGGGGAGGTGCCGCAGCATCCGTAGTCCGCGCGCGCGGAGGCTCAGCCGTCGGTGGTGACCGCGCCGTGCACGCTCGCCACCGCGCTGGCGACGGCGGCCGGGCTCATCTTCCCCGTGCGGGAGATGGGCATGGTGACCACCGTCGGCTTCTCGTCGCCGGCGTTGTAGACCTTGAGCTCCAGCGCCAGCCTCCGGCCCTGGCGGAGGACGCGGCCCTGCACCACGCCGTCCACGCGGACCTCCTTGCCGCGGGTGCCGCGCTTCACGCACTGCGCCTCCTGGCACAGCCGCTCGGCGAGCTGCGCGCGAACCTGCGAGGCCTTGGGACCAGAGAAGGGAAGGATGGCCACGCGGGCTTCCGCAACTGCGGCGCCCGCCCACGCGAAAATCAGGGCAAAGAGCAGTCGGTTCATGGCGTACCTCATGGCCAACACCGACTGCATCCGGCGGTCCAGCGCGCAACCGGCGAGAACCACTCGCGGCGCAGCTTTGACCACCTGCGACAGGCGCGCTCCATCCGGTGCACGCGTGTCTGGCTCGCCTGCTTCCCTCTCGCTGCAAAGTTACGAAGACGGGTGCCGGATCCGCGCGGCGCTCAGAAACAAAGGTGGGTGATGCTGTTGAGAAAGAGCGCGACGCCCGCAGCAGCCAGCGAGACCCCAGACAGGAGCTTTCCGGGGATGCCCGGCCGCAGGAACAGCAAGGGGGCGGCGAGCACGCCCGCGATTCCGACGGCGCCCGTCACGGTCGAGCCGACGGGGGGGCCACTGCGTTGTCCATGGGCGGAAGATAGCTGAAGGAGGTGGAGGGGCCTCATGCGCGTCGGCATTCAAGGGTGGGGTTCAGAAGGAGACCAGCGGCCGCTGGGGGCGTTGGCAGGCGCGCTCCGGAGGGCCGCTCATGCGGTGCAGGTGGACCTGACGCCCGTGGACGGCACGGACTACCGGGAGCGCTGCCGGACGGGCGCTGGACGTGCCGCTCCGGGTCATCCCCAAGCGGCTCGACTACTCGATGGACACCGTTTCGAAGGGCGCACAGAGCGTGGACCCGCTGAGGGTCTCCCGCGAAGCTGCTCGAAGAGGACGGCGTGGGGACCGCCATCAACCTCTCGAGCGCGGTGCACCGCGGGCGTGCTCCGAAGCGGTGAGCTCGGTCAGCCGGACTCTTCCGGCAGGACCGCCTGCCCGGCGTGGGCGACCACGTCCACCTTCGAGCGGTCGGTGAGCGCGTAGCCGTCACCCTTCTCTTCGGTCTCGTCCACGCGGATGACGTCTCCGCGCTGCAGCCGGAAGAAGCGGGCGTTGGCGTCGGTGCGGTGCTTCTCCTGCAGCGCGAGCCCCACGCGGCCTTCGGCGCCGCAGCCCATGAAGCGGTGGCGGCCCTTGCCCTCCAGCGGCTCGGAGACGATGCGGAAGAGCCGCCCCGGAGGCGGCATGGGCCAGGCCTCGCCCTTCGGCGCCAGCGCGAGGTAGCTCATCTTGAGCGCCTCTTTGTGCAGGCTCGCCGCGCGCGCGAGGTCCTCCACCACGGCCGGCATCTGCCAGGTGCGCTCGGCGTGGCACCAGTCGGACGCCTTCACCAGCGCCGGGCAGTGGCCGCGGAACAGGCAGGGCGCCCTCACCGCAAAGCCGCGGTCCACCAGGAGGTCCCGGACCTCGAGCAGGTTGCGAGAGGTCTCCCGCAGCGCCGGCTCGACGATGAGGACGGTGCCCCGCGGCTTGAGCTTGCCCAGGGCCGCTTCGACCAGGTCTGCCCGCTGCTTCAGCGCCCGTTCGTCCTTGCCGAACAGCTCGTTGAGCACGTGGCCGAAGGTGATGAGGTCGTACTTCCCGTCCGGCAGGGCGCCCTTCGCCTGCGGATCCCACTGCCGGACGCTCAACGCCTCCTCGGCTTCGGCGGCGAGCTTCGTCGCCAGATCCAGGGCAGGCCGGCTGCGGTCTGCGGCGGTGACCTCCGAGGCGCCTGCGTCCAGCGCGGCGAAGGCGAGGGGGCCCGGGCCGCTGCCCAGATCCAGCACCTGCCGCGGGCGGTTCTGCAACTCGCCCAGCACCTGCCGGCCCTGCGCGTAGGACACCGGCCAGTAGAAGAGGAGGTAGGCGCCGAGCAGCTTCGCGTCGTCCATGTAGCGGGCGCCGGCCAGCTCCCGTTCCCGGGTGAGGCCATGTGACAGCCGCTTCACCGCCGCGCCCACCTCACGCAGCTCCGGAGGCGTCAGCCGGTCCGGGGGCCCCGGGGGGCCTTTGCGCGCCTTGCGCCACACGGCGATGAGCCGCGGCATCCACTTCGCCAGGTCTTTGTCGTATCCGCCGGCCACGTGTCCTCTCGCTCCGTTTAATCCATCGCAAGCGGGGCCGGGACGCGTTAATTCCCGCCGGCCCATGATCTCGGTGAGGGAGCTTCGCAAGCATTACCGGGTCCACAAGCGGCCGCCGGGGCTCGCCGCGGCGGCGCGCTCGCTCTTCAAGCGGACGTACACGGACGTGAAGGCGGTGGACGGCATCTCCTTCGAGATCGCCGCCGGGGAGCGGGTGGGCTTTCTGGGCCCCAACGGCGCCGGCAAGACCACCACCCTCAAGGTCCTCTCCGGATTGCTCCACGCCAGCAGCGGGGAGGCGCGGGTGGACGGGCACCTGCCGCACCAGCGCGACGAGGCCTTCCTCAAGAAGATCATGCTGGTGATGGGCCAGAAGCAGCAGCTTCTGTGGGACCTGCCGCCGTCGGAGACGTTCGAGCTCAACCGCGCCATCTACGACGTGCCCCGCCAGCAGTTCAAAGACACGGTGGACGAGCTGGTGACGCTCCTGGAGCTGGAGGAGCTCATCGTCAAGCCCACCCGCCAGCTCTCCCTGGGCGAGCGGATGAAGTGCGAGCTGGCCGCGGCGCTCATCCACCGGCCGCGGGTGCTCTTCCTCGACGAGCCCACCATCGGCCTCGACGTGTCGATGCAGACCACCATCCGCGCGTTCATCAAGGGCTACAACGAGCGCTACGACGCCACGCTCATCCTCACCAGCCACTACATGGATGACGTGGTGGCGCTGTGCCCGCGCATCATCGTCATCGACCATGGGCGGCTCTCCTATGACGGCGGCCTGGACGAATTGGTCCGGCGGGTGCGCCCGGAGAAGCGGCTGGTGCTCACCTTCGACAGGGACGTCCCGCAGGTCGCGCTCGAGCCCATTGGGCGGGTGGTGTCGCAGGTGGCGAACCAGGCCGTCTTGCAGATCCCCCAGGACGGGGTGAACGCAGCGGTGTCTCGCGCGCTGTCGTCCCTGCCGGTGAAGGACCTCACGGTGGAGAACGCGCCGCTCGAAGAGGTGATGAGCGAGCTGTTCGCGCAGAGCCGGCAGGCGCGCGCTTCGAACGGAGCGACCACGCCATGAGCAGCAGCAGCCTGCGCAGCACCGCGAAGGCGTTCCCGACCCTGATGAAGGTGGGGTTCTCGGAGGCGGTGGCGTACCGGGCGGAGATGCTGGTCTGGGTGCTCGCCACCACCATGCCGCTGGTGATGATGGCCCTGTGGACCGCGGTGGCCCGGGACGCCCCCATCGGCCGGTTCGGGGAGGGGGAGTTCATCGCCTACTTCCTCGCCACCTTCATCGTCCGGCAGCTCACCGGGAGCTGGGCGGCGTGGCAGATGAACTTCGAGATCCGGCAGGGGACCTTGTCCATGCGGCTGTTGCGGCCGCTCAGCCCCATCGTCGCGTGGGCGGTGGAGCACCTGGCGGCCATTCCCCTGCGGCTGGTCGTCGCCATCCCCATCGCCGTCATCATGTTGGCCACGGTCGGTGGCGGGCAGCTGCCGTCCACGGCGCTGGGCTGGTTGATGTGGGTGGCCGCGGTGATGGGCGGGTGGGCCATCACGTTCCTCGTGGGCATCTGCATCGGCTGCTTGAGCTTCTTCATGGAGCAGAGCCTGAAGATCATGGACGTGTGGCTCGCCCTGTACTTCGTCTTCTCCGGGTACCTCATCCCGGTGGAGCTCTTCCCCGGCGCGCTGCGAGAGCTCGTGGACTGGCTGCCGTTCCGCTACCAGATTGGCCTCCCGGTGGAGCTGCTCACGTCCCGCCATGAGGTCGGCGAGGCGGCGGGGATGCTCCTTCGGCAGTGGGGGCTGGTCTTCGGCTTCGCGGCGCTGGCGTGGGCGCTGTGGCGCAGCGGCCTCAAGCGCTTCGCGGCGTACGGCGGCTGAGAGGAGCGGACGACGATGCGGCCCGGGCGCTACCTCAAGCTCTTCGGCGTGCAGTTGCGCACGTCGCTGTTGCTCGGCGTGCAGTACCGGTACGACTTCCTCATCGAAGGGCTCCTGTCGCTCTTCTGGATTGCCACCGCGCTGGTGCCCCTGTTCGTCATCTTCGACGACCGGCCCCAGGTCGCCGGGTGGAGCTTTGGCGAGGCGCTCCTGGTGGTGGGCTGGTTCACGCTCCTGCAGGGCGTGCTCGAGGGGGCCATCAACCCTTCGCTGTCCTCGGTGGTGGAGCACATCCGCAAGGGCACCCTGGACTTCGTCCTGCTCAAGCCGGCGGACGCGCAGTTCCTCGTCTCCACCGCGAAGTTCCTCCCCTGGCGAATCACCAGCGTGCTGGCGGCGCTGCTCATCTTCGTCATCGCCTTCCGGGAGATTGGGCGGCCGCCGGCCCTGGGAGACCTCGCGGTGGCGGCCGGGCTCTTCGTGACCGCGGTGCTCCTGCTCTACGCCCTGTGGATCCTCACCGTGAGCGCGGCCTTCTACGTGGTGAAGGTGGACAACCTCACCTACCTGTTCAGCTCCGTGTTCGACGCGGCCCGCTGGCCGTCCTCCGTGTTCCCGGGGCTGCTCCGCATCATCTTCACCTTCGTGCTGCCGCTGGCCCTGCTCACCACCTTCCCGTCGAAGGCGATGTTGGGGACGCTGACGCTCGCGGAGACCCTCTTGCCGGTGGCAGGGGCGGGCGTGTTCTTCGTGCTCTCGCGCGCCATCTGGCTGCGGTCCATTGGCAAGTACACGTCGGCCAGCAGTTGAGGGGATCGGTATGAGGACTCGCCGGCGGCGTCCTGGCGCTGGGCCACCCCGGCGTGCGGGGGCGACGCCAGCGGGGACGACCGGGCGGTTTTGGCCCCCGCCGGCCAGCCGAGGAATGGACCGTCTTCGTCCCTCGGTTCCTCTGTGCTAACCCGCCCCATTCCATGACCGACGCAGCGCAGCTCCAGCGCGAGGTGGCCAGACGGCGCACCTTCG
>CAZQVZ010000400.1:1671-5343 GCA_964596895.1 uncultured Myxococcaceae bacterium | reverse complement strand
GCATGCAGGCGAAGATCACGCCCTTCTGCCCGGAAGGCCCGCGCTACTGCGGCGTTCCGGTGTGGAAGCTGGAGCTGGACCAGATGAAGCGGCTCATCTAGGGACCTCCCACCATGACGCGCATCTACACGAAGACCGGCGACGCGGGGCAGACGGGACTCTTTGGCGGCGGCCGCGTCCGCAAGGACCACGTGCGCGTGGACGCCTACGGCGAAGTGGACGAACTCAACGCGCTGCTCGGCGTGGTCCGCGCGCTGGGGCCGGAGGCGGAGCTGGACGTGGTGCTCGGCAAGCTTCAGGACGAGCTGTTCTCGCTCGGCTCCATGTTGGCCACGCCGATGACGGAGAAGGCCTACGGCCACATCCCCAGGGTCCACAGCGCTCACGTGGAGGCGATGGAGAAGCTCATCGATGCTGCGGACGCGGAATTGCCGGCGCTGACGTCCTTCATCCTCCCGGGCGGCTCACAGGTCGCGGCGCAGCTGCACCTGGCGCGCACGGTGTGCCGGCGCGCGGAGCGGCGCGCGGTGGCGCTGGTGGAGTCCAAAGAGGTGGAGCCCATCGTCGTCACCTGGCTCAATCGCCTGTCGGACCTGCTCTTCACGCTGGCGCGTCTGGCGAACCACCGGGCGGGGGTGAAGGACGTGCCGTGGAACCCGCCCAAAGGGTAGTCGCCTCCGCGGAGGTCCGCGCGCTCGCGCAGGAGGCCGGCTTCGATCTCTGCGGCTTCGCGCGCCCGGAGCCGATTCCGCCGGAGGTCCTGGGAGACTGGCTCGCCGCGGGGATGTGCGCGGACATGGACTGGGTGGCGGAGCGCGCTGCGGAGCGGCTCGACATCCGCAAGGTGCGCCCCGGCGCACGCACGGTCATCGCGCTCGCGTGCAACTACTACCGGTGGACGCCGGAGTTGGAGTCCTCACCCATCAGCCGCTATGCGCGCGGTCGCGACTACCACGCGACCTTGCGGGACCGCATCCGCACCTTCCGGCGCCTCCTGGAGGCGAAGTGGCCGGGGCTCGACGACTACGCGTCGGTGGACACGGGCGCGGTGATGGAGCGGGTGTGGGCGGTGCGCGCGGGGCTCGGCGTCGTCGGCAAGAACGGCTGCCTCATCACCGACCGCTTCGGGTCCTGGGTGTTCCTGGCCGTCTTCGTCATCAACGCGGACGTGGACGTCTACGACGCGCCGAAGCAGGTGGACGTGTGCGGGGCGTGCACGCTCTGCATCAGCGCCTGTCCCACCGAGGCCATCGTCTCGGACGGCGTGGTCGACGCGCGGCTGTGCCTCTCGTACCAGACCATCGAAAACGCGGGCCCGGTGCCGCCCGAACTGCGAGACGCCTTCGAGGGCCGCGTCTTCGGCTGCGACGTGTGCCAGGAGGTGTGTCCGCTCAACGCGCGCCCGGTGGAGGCGGACGCCCGCTTCACGCCCCGCGCGGTGGCGGCGCTCGGAGTCCTGGAGCTGGCCGCGCTCACAGAGGAGCAGTTTGCGCAGCTCGCGCCGGGCACGCCGCTCGCCCGCGCGAAGTACGACGGGGTGAGGCGCAACGCGGTCTACGCCCTGGGGGCGAGGCGAGATGCCAACGCGAGGCCGCTGCTCGTGCGGCTCTCGGAAGATCCCAGCCCGCTGGTGCGCGAGGCGGCGCAGTGGGCGTTGCGGCAATTGTGACGGAGCGGGGGCTACCCGAGCTTGCGCGACGAGACGATGACGCCGTCCGCGTCCGCGTAGAGGAAGTCCCCGGGGGAGACCTTCACCCCGCCGAGGTCCACGGCGACGTCGCGTTCACCCTTGCCCTGCTTCTCGCTCTTCCGGGGACAGGTGCCGAGCGCCTTCACCGCCACCTCCATCTGCGCCAGCGCCGCGGCGTCCCGCACGCAGCCGTTGACCACGATGCCTGCCCAGTGATGGCGCACCGCCAGCATCGCCAGGTTGTCGCCGAGCAGCGCGACCCGCGACGAGCCTGCGCCATCCACCACCAGCACGGCGCCGTCGCCCGGCTCTTCGAGCGCCTGGCGAACCAGCGAGTTGTCCTCCGGCGCCTTCACCGTGCGCACCGGCCCGTGGAAGGCGACGCGCGCGCCGAGATCTCGCAGGGGCAGGGGGATGACTCTCACGTCAGGATGTTCGTCACACAGGTCGGCGGTGGAGAGCGGCATGCCGCCATGCTGTGACGCAAAGAGCGACCGCGGAACACCTTCCGGTGCCCGCGGTCGCCCAACCGACAACCCCGTTACGGCTGGACCTGGCTCTGGCAGGTGTAGAGCACGTCCAAAAGCGCCGTGGGATCATCCCGCCAGAGCGTGCACGCGGCTTCGCACAGGTGGATCTGCGTCCCCACCACGTAGAAGCTGTTTGAGGTGCACGCGCTCTCGCTCGCCACCTGCAGCAGCGGCACGGTGGCGCCGCCGTTGGTGGGGATGAGCTCCAGGTAGGCGTTCTGGAGGCTGCTGTCCGCCGGCACCGGTGGGGCCTGGAAGGCGCACGACATCTGCGCGCCGGCGATGACGCCCTCTGCCACCGCTTCGAAGATGGCGTCGAAGCTCTGGTACTGGCAGATGGGGAAGCGCAGGCCGCCGGTCCACTGGCTCACCTTCTGGTATTCGGTCCCTGCGTTCTCCACCCTGCCGCCGTTGCCGGTGCACTGGGCCGTGACCAGCGGTTGGGTGGGCAGCCAGGGCTCGACCGTCGGGCTGTTCTCCTTGAGCCCCACGATGCTGTGGAAGATGTAGTTGCGCTGCTGGGCGGTTCCGAAGTGCAGCGGCGACTTTGCTCGCAACGCCGTGTCGAACTGGGAGGCGTTCATCCCGTTGAACGGCCAGGAGGTCCGGGGCTGATCGTCGGTGATCTCGATGAAGACCTTCACCGAATCATTGCGCAGCCAGTGCCGCCAGCCTCCCGGCGCCTTACCGCAGCCGTCCGTCTGGTCCCAGGTGGCGATGATCTTCTCGAACGAGTCGCGGCTGCCGATCTCGGTGCTGTAGTGGAAGAACCGCGGGCCGTTGGTGGGACACGTCGTCGGGTTGACGCACTGCGCGTTCCCGCTGAGCGGCTGCGACACGCAGATGGACTGGTCGGTGGACGCCTTTCCATGTTTGGAGAGCATGATCACCCGGTAGTCCAACCCGCTCTGATCGATGATCTGCGCGAAGCTCTGGTTGATGTTGTTCTGCACCGCGACGATCTCGTCCGTCATGCTCCCCGAGTTGTCGACGACGAAGATGATGTCCACCGGGCGGTAGACCGGCGTCGTGGGTTGGTTGTTCCCGTTCTGGGAGTAGCGGGTCACGTTCTCGTCGGCGCTGCCGTTGCAGTTGTTGTCCGACCCGTCGCAGAACTCGAGTTCCGGCAGCGTCTGGCCGCTGCACGTGCCCCAACTCCCAACGGCGCAGGTCTGCGAGCCGCCCAGGCACACCCCCACCCCTTCGGTCCCGCCTGGACCGTCGTAGCAGGCGCGGGTCAGCGCTTCGTCCACCTGGCCATCGCAGTTGTTGTCCTGCGCGTCGCAGGTCTCCGCGGCAGGCGTGACCTCACCGGCGCAGGTGCCCCAGTCGCCCGCGTTGCAGGTCTGGGTGCCGCCGCTGCACACGCCCACCCCTTCGGTGCCAGCCGGCCCGGAGTAGCAGGCGCGGGTCAGCGCTTCGTCCACCTGGCCATCGCAGTTGTTGTCCTGC
>CAZQVZ010000400.1:0-1571 GCA_964596895.1 uncultured Myxococcaceae bacterium | reverse complement strand
CGGCAGGCGTGACCTCACCGGCGCAGGTGCCCCAGTCGCCCGCGTTGCAGGTCTGCTGACCGCCCGCGCACGCACCCACGCCTTCGGTTCCGGCCGGGCCGCCGTAGCAGCTTCGCACCAGCGCTTCGTCCACCTGGCCATCGCAGTTGTTATCGAGACCGTCGCAGGTCTCCGCCGAAGGCAGGGTCTCGCCGCTGCACGCAAGCCACGTCCCCGCGGAGCAGATCTGCGCGCCCGCGGCGCACACGCCCACGCCCAGCTGTTCGGGCGCACCGGAGAAGCAGGTGCGGACCAGCGCCTCGTCGACCTGGCCATCGCAGTTGTTGTCGAAGCCGTCACAGGTCTCTGCAACCGGCGTCACGGCGTTGAGGCAGGTGCCCCAGGCGCCGGCCGTGCACGCCTGACTGCCGGCTGAACACACGCCCACGCCTTCGGTGCCGGAGGGACCGTCGTAGCAGCTTCGCACCAGCGCTTCGTCCACCTGGCCATCGCAGTTGTTGTCCACGCCGTCGCAGGTCTCGGCTTCGGGCAAGACCTCACCTGTGCAGGCTTCGGTCCAGTCGCCCTCCACACAGGTCTGCGTTCCAGCGGTGCAGCTCCCGACCCCGACGGTCCCGAACGGGCCGCCGTAGCAGGCGCGAGTGAGGTTCTCGTCCACCTGGCCGTCGCAGTTGTTGTCCACGCCATCGCAGCGCTCCTTCGAGGGGGTGACCTCTCCGTGGCACGCCGAGAGCCAGACGCCCTCTTCACAGACCTGTTCGCCGCTGGTGCAGGTACCCACCCCTTCGGTGTTGGGGTGACCCGAGTAGCAGCTCCGCGCGTGCGTCAGCCCCACGTCCGGATCGGTGTCGTCGCAGTCCGGTGCGGCGCAGTCCGGTCCTTCGCCGAGCCCATCGCCGTCGTCGTCGCGACAGTCGAGGATCAGCTCCTGCCGATCCGGGGGCGTGAGGTGGGGGGGACGAGTCACCGTCTCGTCCGGGGTACCGCGCGCGCTCATGTCTGGCCCCTCCCTCTCTGGGTCATCCACAGGGAGCAGCACCGGGTCGTGGCAATTGCATCCAGCCATTGCCAACGACGCGAAGAGAACGAGCTGCCCTCCTGGCAGCCGCCACCGACCAACACCGAAGAACGACATAGGGGGGAACCTCCACTGCGGGGGAAAAGGTCCGGGCGGACCGGATCGCAGGTTTGGGTCCGCGCGAGCCCGTGCCCACCTGACCGCAGGTCGCAGCCGCGCCGCGCAGAGTATGTTGCGCGCATGGACCGACAGGTCATCCGCAGCACCCGCGTCGTCACCCCAGAAGGCGAGCGGCCAGGCGACGTGGTCATCGAAGACGGCGTCATCACCGGCGTCTGCTCGCACGGCGAAGGCGGAGACGAAGGGGTGAGCGACCTGGGCGACGTCGCGCTGCTGCCCGCATTGGTCGACACCCACGCCCACATCAACGAGCCCGGCCGCACCGAGTGGGAGGGCTTCGAGACCGCGACGCGCGCCGCGGCCGCAGGCGGTATCGCCACGATCGTCGACATGCCGCTGAACTCCGATCCCGTCACGACCTCGACCGACGCGC
>CAZQVZ010000399.1:0-5362 GCA_964596895.1 uncultured Myxococcaceae bacterium | reverse complement strand
ACGCGCCCGGACCCGTCCGACGCGCCCGACACGTCCGACGCGCCCGACACGTCCGACGCGCCCGGACCCGTCCGACGCGCCCGACACGTCCGACGCGCCCGACACGTCCGGCACGACGACAGCTCAGATAGGGGTGCAATTGGGCTGGGTCAGCGCCTGATGCGGGCAGACCGCAGGACCCGTCACTTCGGCGGGCCCAGGTCATCCAAGCCCCCGCCGCGGCCAGTGCAGGTCATCAGCGGTCATGGCCTGAATGGAGGTGGCCGTGACGGCGGGGCGCGCTGGTCTGGGCCCCGGCGCAGACCGGCGTGTTCAAGCGCTCCGGAGAAGGCTTCGTCGCCGCCCTTCGAGCGCAGCCTCGATCATGGTCATGGTCTTCCTTCGCAGGGACGGCTGCAGCATGTTCCACGTCACCACGACGACGGTCCAGCCTGCCGCAGCCAGGCGGGCATCCCGCTGGGCGTTCTGACGCAGCTTCTGCGCGGACGCGTGGGCTTCTGCACCGCGGGTCTCCACGATCAAGCGTTCGCGTACCCACGTGAAATCCGGATACAGCGAAGGCCCCCTGCCGTCGTCAAACCGGAGCTGCACCTGGGGCGTTGAGAGTTGGCGTTCACGGACGGCGAGCCAGAACCCGACCTCGAACGGGCTCTGCATGGCGCGTTGTCGCCGTGCTGCGCCGTCGCACCACGCGTGAAGGGCCTGCGCGCCATTCGGGAGGCGGCCGCAGGCCAGCGTGAGGCGCTCGAGGTACCGGCGCACCCGCTGCGGCGAAGCAAGTCCCCGGTGCCACGCGGATTCGAACGCACAGCCCAGGATCTCCTCCGACTCCTCATGCGCGAGGTCGAGCAGGGTGCGGAAGGGCTGGGTCATCCGTACGCCGCCTCGCCGAAGGATGTCGACGGGCTCCAGAAAGTCGGTGCGCCGCGCCGTGTATCCCAACGGGACGTAGCCGCTCGACTGGCGGATGACGTGCACTGGCCCGTTGGTCAGGACGGCGCCGAGTTCGAGCCCCTGAATGAGGGCTGCGCTGCGGTGGCTGACCACCACGTCTTCCGCCCAGAGGCAGATCGCAGTGGCTGCGCGAAGGGGATCCTGGCGTACATCTGGCAGTCGGTAGACGCCGTGCAGCAGCTTCACCAGGTTGCCGCGTTTGAGCATGCGGCAGATGCCCGAGTCGTTGATCCCAAAGCCCATCAACTGGGCACGACTCAGTAACCCCGCCTGTTGCGTCGCCAGCGTGCGCGCTGACCGAAGCTGCTCCCTCAGCGCCACCTTCACCATCACCCACCTCCACCCCGCCCCCCCTGTAGCAGGCGTCCCTGACGCAAAGATGTTGGCCCATTTCCCCGTTTAGCCATTTCGGGCCCTCCAGAGGCCGGAAAGCCATGAACGGGGAAATGGGCCAACATGTGGGGCGCTTGCCCGGTGCTGGAAGGGCTCGAAGCCGGCGAGCCCGGCGCAAGGGGCTGTGAGGGCTCGGGTAACCCAGAGCCGCGGAGCCGCGAGACCTGAAGCCCTGCCCGCACTTGCCCTGCCAAACCCAACTGCTCCCATAAGAGCCCCGTCGCGTCGGTCGTCGCGTCGGTCGACCCCGCGCCTCCCGTCGCGTGGCGTTGCCGCGGGGCCGTGGGTCCCCCGCCATCTCCCGGGTGCCTGCTATTGTCCCGCTCCTCATGATCGTGTGTCCGTTGTGCGAGCACCAGCAGGCGCAGGGCTCCGAGTGCGAGGTATGCGGAAGGAAGTTCGCGCCGGGAGTAGCGCGGGAGCTCCCGGTGGAGCGGGTGCCGGGGCTGGAGCTCACGGAGTTGGAAGGAGCGCGAAGTGTCTCGGTGCCGGTGGAGCCGGTGCCGGAGCTGGAGGGCACGCGGCTTCGTGCCGGACCCGATCTCCCCGTGCAGAGGGTGCCGGACCTGGACTCCGCCCGCCAGGAAGTGGGGCCAGTTCCCGTGGCGCGTCTTCCGGACGTGGAGCACCACCGGGTGGAGGCGAATCCCACCGAGCGCACCCAGCTCCCAGCCGTGACGGTCTGTCGCTACTGCCGGAACCAGCAGGCGACCGGGGCCTTCTGCGACCGCTGCGGGATGCGCTTGCAACGCGTAGGCGCCGCGGCCGCGTCGGCGCAGCCCCCCGATGCGCCCCGACCGTCCGCCGAACCCGGCCCCGTGGTGATGCACGCCTGCGGCGTGAAGACGCGCGCCAACGCCCGCTGCACCTCGTGCGGCGGCTTCGTCCCCATGCCGGAATGAGCCACTTCGTCTGCAGCGAAGGGTGTGGCTTCGAGGCGCAGCTCTCGGAGGTGCTCTACCGGTGCCAGCGCTGTGACGGGCTGCTCGAGGTCCGTCACGCCCCCTTTGGGGGAGACGGCGCCTCCTGGCGTGCGTACTTCGACGAGCGCTGGGGCGCGATCCGGGGGCCCTATGCGTCCGGGGTCTGGGCGAAGCGGCGGTGGGTTCTCCCGAACCTTCCGAAGGAGCGCATCGTCACCCTGGGCGAGGGGCGTTCGCCGCTGTTGCCGCTGCCGCGCATGGCGAAGGCGCTGGGCCTTGGGGAGGTGCACCTCAAGCAGTGCGGAATCACCGCGACCGGGAGCTTCAAGGATCTCGGGATGACGGTGCTGGTCTCCCAGGTGGCGCACATGAGGGCGGAGGGGGTGCCGATCCGCGCGGTGGTCTGCGCGTCCACCGGGGACACCAGCGCGGCGCTCGCGGCGTATTGCGCGGCGGCCGGGATTCCCTCCGTGGTCCTCCTCCCGAAGGCGAAAGTGACGCTCGCGCAGCTGGTGCAGCCGCTCTCGCACGGGGCGCACGTGCTGTCTTTGGAGACGGACTTCGACGGCTGCATGAAGGTGGTGCAGGCGCTCTCGGCGGACAGGACGCTCTACCTCGCCAACTCCATGAACGCGCTGCGGCTGGAGGGGCAGAAGACGGTGGGGATGGAGATCTGCCAGCAGCTCGGGTGGCGAGCGCCGGACTGGATCGTCATCCCCGGAGGGAACCTCGGGAACGTGACCGCCCTGGGGAAGGGGCTGCGCGAACTGCACGCCCACGGCGTCATCGACTCCCTCCCGCGAATCGCCGTGGCGCAAGCGCAGCGGGCGAACCCGCTCTACCGCGCCTTCAAGGACGGCTTCCGCGCCCTGGCTTCGATGACCGCGGAGCGGACCCTCGCGTCCGCCATCCAGATTGGCAACCCGGTCTCCTTCCGCCGCGCGGTCCGCACGCTGCAGCAGTTCGACGGCGTGGTGATGGACGCCACCGAAGAGGAGTTGGCGAACGCCGCCGCGCGGGCGGACCTGGAGGGCGCCTTCGCGGACCCGCACACCGGCGTGGCGCTGGCGGCCTTGGAGAAGCTGGTCGCCCACGGCACCATCCAGAAGGGCAGCCGGGTCTCAGTGGTCTCCACCGCGCACGGGCTGAAGTTCGCCGAGTTCAAGAGCGGCTACCACGCCTCAAAGCTGGAGGGCGTGGCGTCGAAGCTTGCCAACGCTCCGGTGGAGGTCTCCTCCGGGGTGCCCGAGGTGCAAAGGACGCTCGAGCGGCTTCTCGACCGCCCCTGAGGCTTCCGCTAGATTGCCGCGGCCTTGAACACGAATGATCCCCGCGCGGAGCTGGAAGCCCTGCAGGCCCAGCTCGCCACCCGCCAAAGCACCACCTGTTTCGCCCAGGCCGCCATCGCGCTCGTCGTGGCGTTGATCCTCTCCGGCGCTGCCGGGAAGCTCTTCTGGGACTCCCTGCGCACCCCCTACCTGGGCGTGGCCTTCGCCGCGGCGTCCGTGGTGCTCGCCGTGTACGCGGTCCTCCGCTACGGCCGCGGCCGTGCGCTCCTGCGCGGAGAGCTCGAACGCTTCGAGCGGATGCTGGATCTGCGCCGCGCGCTCGGCCTGGATGACGCCTCGCAGCTCCTGCCCGGCAGATGAAGCGCGGTCAGGCTTCGGTCGCAGGCCGCTTCATCGTCCTCGAAGGGCTGGACGGTGCGGGCACCACCACGCAGGCAGACCGGCTGGCGGCGGCGCTGCGAGCGGACGGCCACAAGGTCCGCGTCACGAGGCAGCCCTCGGATGGCCCGGTGGGCTCGCTGCTGCGGCTCGCGCTGACGGGGAGGGTGGGGCTGCCCAACGGCGCAGGTCCCCTGTCCGAAGACGCGCTGGCGCTGCTCTTCGCCGCGGACAGGCTGGACCACGTGAACGCAGTGGTGGATCCGGCGGTGGCGCGCGGGGAGATCGTCCTGTGTGACCGCTATGTCCTCTCCTCGCTCGCGTACCAGGGGTCTGCTCTGCCCATGGCCTGGGTGGAGACGGTGAACGCGCGGGCGCGGCGCCCGGACCTGACCTTGTTCCTCGAGGTCCCGGTGAAGGTGGCCGCGGACAGGCGGAAGGCGCGGGGCGCGGACGCGGAGCTCTTCGAGGCGGACGCGCGGCAGGCGAAGATCGCCCGGCAGTACACGGCCGCCATCCGCAGGCGCTCGGGCAAGGAGCGCATCGTCCGGCTGGATGGATCGAAGCCGGTGGAGGCGGTCACCCAGGCGGCGCTGGAGGTGCTCCGGCAGACGCTGGGCCTGGGCCGGCGCGCGGGAGGGCGCAGGCGGTGAGCGCGCACGACGGCGTGGCGGCGGTGATCATCGGCAACGAGGTCCTCTCCGCGAAGGTCGTCGAGCAGAACGGCGCGCACCTCGTCCGGGAGTTGCGCAAGCGCGGGCTGCCGCTGCGGCGGATGCTGTTCGTGCCCGACGAGATCGACGCCATCGTCGAGTCGCTGCAGCTCGCGCGGCGCGCGGCGAGGTGGGTGCTGACCTCCGGCGGCATTGGCCCCACGCATGACGACGTCACCGTCCGCGCGGTGGCGCTGGCGCTCGGCCGCAAGGTGGTGCAGGTGCCCGAACTGGCCGCGGAGGTTCGCCGCCACTACGGAGAGCACGCCACCGTGGAGGCGATGCGGCTGGCGGAGGCGCCCGAGGGCGCGGAGCTCTTCACCCGCGAGGGCGTCTGGTACCCGGTGCTCTCCTGCGCGGACGTGTTCCTGTTGCCGGGCGTCCCCAGGCTCTTCCGGCTTCAACTGGAGACCGTCCTGCAGCGGCTGCCGTGCGAACCGGTGGAGACGCATGTGCTCTACCTGCGGCTCACCGAGCCGGAGTTGGCGCACGTGCTCGACGAGGTGGCGCTGGACATGCCGGACGTCGCCTTCGGCTCCTATCCGCAGTTCGAGGACGGGCTCGACCACCGGGTGAAGGTCACGGTGGAGGGGCCTTCGCCTGCGCGCGTGGAGGCGGCCCTCTCGCGGCTGCGCGCGGCGTGGCCACAGGACGCGGTGGTCCGGGCGGAGAGGGAGTAGCGGCCCCTCGAGATTGGCGAGGCCCCCCCCCC
>CAZQVZ010000398.1:0-5364 GCA_964596895.1 uncultured Myxococcaceae bacterium | reverse complement strand
TCTACCGCGAGGCGGAGCGCATGGCGGAGATCGTCCGGAAGATCGGGAAGATCACGCGCTACGAGACCAAGTCCTACGTGGGCCAGGCCCGCATCCTCGACCTCGACAAGGCGTCCTCGCATGAAGACTGAGTCCCCCGGTCCCACCGAGCCCCCGGCGGAGCCCTTCCAGGCGTTCTTCGACACGCTCAGGAGCCCGGCCGCGGTGTGCGACGAGGGGCTGCGCCTGGTGGCCGCCAACCAGGCCTTCACCGCGCTGGTGGGCGAACACCAGATTCAGGGCAGGGCGCTGGGTGACCTCCTCCAGGGCGCGGCCGCAGCCCTCCCGCCGGACGGCGGCACGGTGGAGCTCCCGGTGGAGGCGCGGGGCGGTCACGCGCTCACCCTCACCGTCTCCCGCCGCGGCGCCACGGTGGCGGTGCTGGCGCGGGATCTGGGCCCCCAGGCGGTGGAGGCGCTGCTCGCGGCGCAGGCCTACCAGGAGCGGCACGACCAGATGCTGCTGGAGCTCGGCCGCCAGGTGGCCTCTGCCACCAGCGAAGAGGAGCTGGTGGCGGTGGTGGCCCGCGCGGTGAAGCAGCTCTTCCCCATGCGGATGTTCTGCATCCGGATCGCGGACAGCCGGACCACCGGCCTCACCTCCCTCTACGCGGAGGGGCGCCTGCGGGACATGGACCGCGACGTGCTGGTCCTCAAGAAGAGCGCGCTCAAGAAGGTGCACCTGGAGCTGGCGAAGGTCCCCACCGACAGGGTGAAGCTGGTGGACGGGGACGTGCCGCTCCTGTTCGAGGGCGCCCACCGCGGCATCAGCGCGCCGCTGGTCGCCTCCGGGCAGCTCTTCGGCGTCATCAACGTGGAGTATCTGCCCGGCACCGTCGCGGACCTCGTCACCGACGAACGGCTGCTCCACCAGCTCGTGAACCAGGTGGCGGTGGCCATCCGGAACGCCAAGCTCATCGACGAGCTGGTCTTCGTCCGGAAGTACCTCGAGGAGCTGCTCGAGCACGCCAACGCGCTCATCGTGGTGGTGGATCCGGGCGGCCGCATCGTGGTGTTCAACCGGCAGCTCGCCCGGCTCACCGGCCTGCGGCGCGAAGAGGTGCTCGGCCGCGAGTTCCTCTCCTTCGTCGCCGAAGGGGAGCGGATGCGGGTGATGCGGGTGATGGCCTCCGCGCTCAAGGGCGAGCCGGTGAGCAACTTCGAGACCCGGCTCGCGGGCCACGCCGGCAAGGAGGTGCGGGTGTCCTTCGCCACCTCGTCCGTGGTCACCGCGGAGGGCGAGGTGGAGGGCGTCATCGCCATCGGGCAGGACCTGACGGTGGTGCGGGATCTCGAGAAGCGGGTCATCCACGCGGAGAAGCTGGCCACGCTGGGGCAGCTCGCGGCGTCGGTGGTGCATGAGATCAACAACCCGATGACCGCGGTGGCCACCTACGCGCACGCGCTGTTGGCCCGGCAGCTGGGCAACCCGAAGGCGGACCCCGCGGACCAGGAGAAGCTGCGGAAGATCCTCGAATCCTCGGAGCGCATCCTGAAGTTCACCCGGGACCTCGTCAGCTACGCCCGGCCCGCGCAGGACCGGCCGGAGGTGGTGGACCTGCACGGGCTGCTCGACACCGCGGTGAGCTTCTGTGACCACGTGCTGGGCGGACACGGGGTCACCGTGGAGCGCGCCTTCGGGCCCCTGCCGAAGATCGCCGCGGTGAAGGGGAACCTGGTGCAGGTGTTCGTGAACCTCATCACCAACGCCTGCCACGCCATGGGGCCGGGCGGGAAGGTGCGCATCCAGACGGAGCTGTCCGGGGGCGAGGTGCTCGTCCACGTGCGAGATTCCGGCGCCGGCATCAAGCCCGAAGACCTGCCCCGCATCTTCGAACCCTTCTTCACCACCAAGCCGGACGGCAAGGGCACCGGGCTCGGGCTCTCCATCGTCCAGAGCATCGTGGAGAACCACGGCGGGGAGATCTCCGTGGACAGCGAGCCCGGCCAGGGGACCGTGTTCACCATCCGGCTGCCGCCCGCTCCCTGAGGGGTCTGCCGGGCGAAACAGGCCGAGCGCGAAGGCCCCGAACGCGCTAAAGGATCCGCCCGCGACCGACCGTCCATGGCGAACGAGAGCGTTGGCAGCAAGCGTGGTTCCCTCTGGCGGTCGCTCAAGAAGCGCTACCGGCAGGGCTACGTGCGCCTTCTGCGCAGCCCCGGCGCACCCGGCGAGGTCGCCGGTGGCATGGCGTTGGGCCTGTTCATCGCGATGATGCCCATCATGGGCGCGCAGATGCCCGTGGCGGTGGTGGTGGCGGAGATCCTGCGGCGCCTCTTCGGCTGGCGGCTCTCCCGCATCGCCGCGGCGGCGGGGGTCTGGCTGACCAACCCGGTCACCGCCGGCCCCATCTACTGGGTCGCCTTCCTCCTTGGCCGGCCCTTCGCCCGCTGGGTGCTGCCGCGCACCGAGCACTCGCCCGAAGCCGCGGAGTTGACGGTCCCATTGACGGAGACCGGCGAGGCGGTGGTCCACTCCACCACGCCCTTCGCCCTGGAGCTGGTGGTGGGGCTGGTGGTGGGCGGGGTCATCCTCGGCATCCCCATTGCCCTCGCCGGCTACAAGGTCACCCACGCCATCGTGGTGCGCTACCAGCACCGCCGCGCCCAGCGCCGCTCCCGGCTGGAGAGCCTGCGGCCGCGCGAGTCGGTCAGCCGCTGAACGCTCGCGGCCGCAGGTGGGCTGTCAGCGGCCGCGGGTGTCCCTAAGACGGGGCCCGTGGCCTTCCGTCGCATTCCCCCTCACCCCCAACGCAGGCTGCCCGCGCGGGGCAGGCCCCACCGCGGCACCCGGAGCTTGCGGCGGCTCGGGCGCGGACGAAGTCCGAGGGGGGCAAGGACGGGCGGGGCGGCGCAGACGGCCCGCGGCACGCTCTCCCGCTTCCGGCAGGCGTCGCTCCTGGCGGTGGCGCTGACCACGTTGCTCCTGATGGTCGTCGCGCCGGAGGCCGTGGCGCAGGAGGAGAGCGCAGGCGCAGGCGAAGCGGCGGAGACGACGCGGGAGGTGCTGCGCGGCACCGGGGAGGCGGCGAAGCAGACGCTGGGTGGGCTGGGGGAGACGGTCCTCTCCGGGTTGCCGCGGGTGCTGCTGACCCTGGGGGTGCTGGTGGCCGCCTGGGTGCTGACCCGGCTGGTGCGCCTGTTCACCCACCGGGCGCTGGGCTCGTGGGAGCGGCGCTACGGGCTGTACGCGCTGGCGAGCATCGCCATCTGGGTGATGGCGGTGGGCGTGTCGGTGAGCGTGCTCGCGCAGGATGTCCGAGGGCTCATCGGGTCTCTGGGCATCGTCGGGCTCGCGCTGTCGTGGGCGCTGCAGGCCCCCATCGAGAGCTTCACCGGCTGGGTGCTCAACTCCCTGCGCGGGTATTACCGGGTGGGGGACCGCATCGAGGTGGGGGAGGTCTTCGGGGACGTCCACCGCATCGACCTGCTCACCACCACGGTCTGGGAGATTGGCTCCCCGTTCAAGAACAGCGTGGTGAAGGCCGAGCAGCCGACCGGGCGGCTCATCACCTTCCCCAACAGCGAGGTGCTCACCGGGACGGTGGTGAACCTCACCCGCGACTTCCAGTGGCTGTGGGACGAAGCAACGCTGCAGGTCACAAACGAGAGCGACCTGCGCTACGCCGCCCTGCAGGTGCAAACCATCGCCGACGGGTGGCTGGGAGAGCAGATGGAGGCGGGCGCGGTGGCGTATGAGGCGGCCCTCTCCCGCTCCGGGTTGCAGGTGGAGGTGGCGCGCCGGCCGGAGGTCTTCGTGGGCCTCAACGAGTCCTGGACCGACGTGACCGTGCGCTACCTGGTCCCGGCACGGCAGCGGCGCCGCTGGAAGAGCGAACTGGTGCTGCGGCTGTCGGAGACGCTGGCCCTGCCCGAGCACGCGGAGAAGATTCACCCCGCCTTCCCGCGCAGGCAGCTTCAGTTCATCGCGCCGGAGTGACCCCCCCTCACCCTGGCCCTCTCCCCCTGGAGGGGAGAGGGAAACCGAGGGCCTCTGGGAGAGGGCTGGGGTGAGGGCCGGTCAGGCCTCGTCCACTTCCTTCTGGAACTCGTCCTTGGTGATGAGCCCCTTGCGCGCCATCAAGCGCATCAGGGCCCAGAACTTCCGCTCCAGGGCCTCCACCGCGTCATTGTCCTCGCGGACGCCGAAGAGGAAGTCGAGGTCCCGCGCCGCAGCGGCCGCCGGCTGGGCAGAGGCCTTCTTGCGCCGCTCCGCCCGCTGCGCCTCCCGCTGGGAGATGAGGTCCGCCAGCGCGGTGCGGGCGGTGACCTCGGTGGGCCCCACCTCTTCGCCGACGATGACCTCCTCGTCCTCGCTGCCCGAGCCGGAGCTCGTGGCCTGTGAGAAGTCCGCCGGCGCATCCAGGGTCACCGTCCGGACCCCTCCGCCGCGCTGGATGAGGGTCATGGTCCCCACCGCGGAGTCGTCCGGGTTGACCTTGTGGTAGTAGCGCAGGATGGCCGCGCGCACCTGCGAGAGGGGCGCGAGCTTCTGCGTCACCTTGAGGCCGGTGGTGAATTCAATCTCCTCCACCGCGGGGACGTTGAGCGGGTCGCTCATGGCCACCACCACCTGCTTGCGGCCCCGGGTGTGCTCGAGCGCATAGGGGAACAGGTCGTGGGTTTCGCAGAACCGGGCCCGCAGCAGGTGCACCGCGCTCCAGTCCACCTGGGCGGTGCGCAGATCCACCACCTCCATGGACAGGGCCGTGCCCAGGGCCTTCGCGAGGTCCTCTTCGCTGATGAAGCCCTTCTGGATGAGGGCCACGCCCAGCCGCTGGCGGGTGGCCCGGTGATGCGCGAGCCCCTGCTCGAGCTGCTCGGGGGAGACGAGCCCCCGCTCGAGCAGCAGCTCTCCAAGCCTTTTACGCGCCATGGCGCAGGGCTTTACCAGAGGGGAACCTGGCTCACAAAAAGGTGTCCAAGCCCCTGATGCTGATCCGGTCTGATCCAGCGCCCCCGTGGCAGGTTGCCCTCCGGGCGGAGGATTTCGCTTTGGATTTCAGGGGGATGTCAGACCGGAGCCAACCTTGACACCCCAAAAACGGGCACGCTACAGTCCGCCGCCCTCAAGTGAAGTGGGTGCGCCCATCTGACTTGGCGCAAACCGGAGGCTACACCGAAATGAACCTGAAGTTCCTGAATGACCTCACTGTCCTCGCGTTCGAGATGGGCCCTGGTGCAGAGCGGACCTTCCTCGAGGGCCTCGCCTACCGCTGGAAGGCGGGCCAGTGGGGCATGTACCCCATCGCGTTCTGCCTCGTGATCGCCCTGGCGATCATCATCGAGCGGACCATCGTCCTGTTCTTCCAGGCGTCCATCAACA
>CAZQVZ010000397.1:0-5380 GCA_964596895.1 uncultured Myxococcaceae bacterium | reverse complement strand
CGTTGCTGATGAGGCCGCCGCCGCCGTTGGAGTCCTGGTGCTGCAGGACGCCGTCCATCATGTACGTCACCGTCTCGAAGCCCCGGTGCGGATGCCACGGTGTCCCCTTGGGTTCTCCCGGCGCGTATTCGATCTCGCCTATCTGATCGAGGTGGATGAAGGGGTCCAATTCCTCGAGCGACACGCCCGCGAAGGCGCGCCGCACGGGGAAGCCTTCGCCCTCGAACCCTTTGGGCGCGGTGGTCACGCTCTTCACGGAGCGCTCCTGCGCATCATCCCCTTCGGCCGCGCGCACCCTCTGGAGCCGCGTCCAGTCCTCCACCGTCACCGCAGGCATGTGGACCTCCCTTGCTCATCCTCGAGGTGAGGGGAGGGAAGACCGCGCGCAGCCACCGGCTGAAGGGCCGCCCGTCCCCCTAGGTCCACGTCCAGCGAATGGGGTCCCAGGTGTTCGCGGCGTGTCCTGCGAGCACTGGATCGACGAGCGCGCTGGCGGCTGCATGAACGGCCTCCACGCTGGGCCATGCGAGGGAGTTCTCGGCCGCCATCCGAGCGTACGGTCCTGACCAGCTCTCCGGCGGCAGCGGCAGTGCCCTGGGCAGGGGATGGGTGGCGCGGAAGTGGAAGGTCCTTTCGAAAGCGGACCGGAGGAGCGCTGCGTCCAGAGTGGCTGAGACGCCCAGCAGCGCCATGTCCGGCAGATCCTTGACGCGCGAGTTCTCTCGCTCGCGCGGAAGCGTGAAAGCGTGCAGCTTCTCGGCGAGGTGCGTCTCCCTCGGGTACAGCCGGATACGGGACCTGGGAGCTCCGGCGAAATCGAGTAGGTGCGTCCCGTCGATCTCCTCAATTTCTCCGGTGAGGACATCACCGACCCCAACGTCGAGCCCGAACGGCATTCCGTACAGCGCGCCTGCGAGCCGAGCTTCGGCGCGGAAGCGAACGCCTTCATAGACGGCGCCATCCCCCTCGATCAGGTCCGAGGTCTGCCGGATCTCATAGGAGAGGAAGTCTCCCCGGTTGAGCTGCGCTGCTTCCCGGAGGCGCTCCAGCGGAGCACCTACCGCTCGGGGCAGCCGAAGGTCGAGATCCCGGGTCGTTCGGGCCTGCTCGAGTCGAAGTTCCAGCGCCACTCCACCCTTGGCGATCACGGAGGAGCCGAAGGACTGTGCAAGTCGGCCCAGCAGCCGGTCAAAGACGACGAGCTGCCGCAGACGAAGCAGGGAGCTGCCTGAGCGTCGTGCTTCCTGACGGAGCCGATCCTCGAGAGCGCGCTTGAAGGCTCCCGGCGTCGCGTACGTCCGGTGCCGCTGGGTCACAGCCTGACCCCGAGCGTCTTCGAAAAGCGAGGGGTGATGAGCCCGCGCTTGCGCGCCTCTCGCAGCGCCTGCTCGATCAGCTCGGGGGAGACTTCCTCTCGGACGCAGTCTTCGAGCGTCCTCCGCGGCGTGGTGAGCGGGACGTGCTCCAGCCACATCCGGTCATCCTCGCCGACCTCCGCGAAGTGGACCCTGAGACCGGGAGGTACGCGAAGTCGCCGCCTCGACCAGGATGCTGGAAGCGTCATGTTCGCGACCGCGGGCAGGGCATCTGAAAGGTCGTGGAGCATCAGCGCCGTCTCATGACTGAAGACGCCCTGCTTGCCTGACCACAGCCAGTGAACGACGTACTCCTCGAGCGGGCTGGAGGGGTACTGGCTCAGCCGGAAGACGCCTCGGCGGGGCCGCACCAGCTTCCCCGTGTTGACGTGGTACTGGAGCCTCGCGGTGGTGAAGCCCAGCTCACGCGCCTGTGAAGCGGAGAAGTAGCCTGCCTGGTCGGCTGCCAGCTCGTAGAGCAGGTCCCAGCTTGGTGTCTCGCCCTCTGCAGGCCGGCGTCCCATGCACGAAAGCTAAAACTATTTGAGCGTTTGTGCAATCCGCTCAGCCGAAGTACTCCTCCCGCCGCGCATCCGCCTCTTCGCCGAAGAGGATCCCACACGCCTCGCGGAGCCCCTTCGCCTGCCGCAGCTCCGAGTCCCGCATCACCAGGGAGATCTTCGACCGCCGCCGCAGGAAGTCCTCGAGCTTCACCACCATCTCCCGCCGGGCGATGAAGGGAAGCTCGCACCGGAGGTACTCGGTCCCTTCGATCAGGATCTCCGCCTCGCGCGGGTCGGTGCGGATCTCCTCGAGCAGCCGCAGGGCCTCCGCCCCGTAGCGCCGCCACAGCCGCGTGGACAGCCGCTCCGAATACCCGGGCGCCGTCCGCTCATCGAGCCTCATCAGCCGCGCCTGGTGGAAGAACTCCCGCCGCGTCTGCTCGGGCGCCTCGCCGTACCAACGCGCGTGGGGGAAGGGCACGGCGACGCCGAGCCGCTGCACCGCCTCGAGGATCTCCTCGCCCACGTTGAGGCAGTCGGTGAGCTTGCCGCCGAAGATGCTCACCCGCCGGTCCGCTTCGTCCGTCTCCACCGCGTGCTTGCGTGACAGCTGCATCCACTGCGTCCCGGCCTCGACGCCGCCGCCTTCGACCACGAGCGGCCGCACGCCGCACCGCTCGGCGATCACGTCGTCCATGGTCAGGGGCTTCTCGAGCCGCAGCCGCTTGTTGATGTTGTCGAGCACGAAGCGGCGGTCTTCGTCGGTGACCCCTGACTCCGGCCGCTCCACCCGCGTGTCCGTGGTCCCGATGCAGGTGCGCGGCCCCATGGGGATGGCGAAGAAGAGCCGCCCGTCGTCCGCGAAGAAGGTCAAGACGCGCCGGTGCGCGGTCAGCCGGGGGACGATGAGGTGGATCCCCTTGGAGAACACATGGCGGTACCCGCTCTTGCGCCCCCAGTCTCCGTTCACCTCGTCCACCCATGGGCCGCAGGCGTTGATCACCACCCGCGCGCGGAGCTGCAGGTCGCGGCCGCGCACCACGTCCCGCGCGGACACCCGCCACAGGCCGTCCGGGTCCTTGCGCGCGGCCGTGGCGTCCACGTAGTTCGCGGCGATGCACCCGTGGTCCAGCGCGCCGCGCACGAAGTTCCAGACGAACCGCGCGTCGTTGTCGTGCAGGTACGCGTCGGAGTATTCGAACCCGCCGTCCGCGTCCTCCAGCGCCACGATGGGCTCCTCGCGGGCAATCGTCTTCCGGGTCAGGAGCCTGGGCCCGCGCGTGAAGAACCCGCCAATGAGCCAGTAGAGGAGGGTGCCCAGAAGCAGCTTCCACAGCCCGTGCCGGAAGCCCCTGGGGTGCAGCGCGAAGAAGCGGATCTCCTTCACCGTGGACGGGTAGGTCCGGATGAGGTGGTTCCGCGACACGCAGAGCTTCCGCACCAGCGGGAACTCCAGCGTCTCCATGTACTTGATGCCGCCCCAGGCGAGGTTGGACGACTCCTGGCTCGTCCCCGACGCGAAGTCCGCGCGGTCGATCAGCGCCACCCGGACGCCCCGGGCGGAGAGGGACGCGGCAGACACGGCGCCGTTGATGCCGCCGCCCACCACCAGCACGTCGAAGACGCCCTCCTCGAGTTGTCTCAGGTTCGCGTCGCGAAGGCGGCTCACGGGCAGCGTCCTATCGCATCGCGGCGCGCGCTCAAGCCCGGCGCTCCGCGCTACGCGTCCGCCTCCTCATCCGGCGGCGGCTTCGGCGGGATGATCCGCACCTTCCGCACCCGCCGGGGGGACGCGTCCATGATCTCCAGCGTGATCCCGTCTTCGGTCAAGAGCCGCTCGCCGGCCGTCGGAATCCGCGACGCGAGCGCCAAACACAGCCCGGCCACGGTCACCCAGTCCCCCTCTTCGGGCAGCTCCAGGTCCAGCTCCCGGTTCACGTCCCGCACCGGCGCGGTCCCCGCCACCAGCGCGCTGCCGTCCGGCTGCGGAGAGATCAGCACCGGCGCCGTCCGGTCGTGCTCGCTGAAGACCTCACCGATGAGCTCTTCGATCAGATCCTCCAGCGTGACGATCCCGCTCATCCCGCCGGCCTCGTCCACCACGATGGCGAAGGGCAGCCGCCGGCTCCGCATCTCCTTGAGCAGGTCCACCGCCTTCTTCGACTCCGGGACGAAGAAGGGAGGGCGGATGAGGTCCTCGAGCACGAACAGGGGCCGCTCCCACGCCACCGCCAGCACGTCCTTCACGCTGAGGTAGCCCACCACGTTGTCGAGCTGCCCCTCGTACACCGGCAGCCGCGTGTGTGCGTGCTCCAGCAGGATCCGCCGCAGATCCTCGTGGGTCGCGTCCCTGGGCACCGCCACCACCTGGTTCCGCGGGATGCGCACGTCCGCCGCGGTCAGATCCGGGAAGTCCAACGCCCGAGACGCGATCTCCCCCGCATCCGGGTGGACGCTGCCCGCCGCAGCGGCGTCCTCCACCATCTGCACCAGCTCGTCGCGGCTCATCCGGGACTCGGTGAAGTTCGTCCGGTCCCCGAACAGCCGCAGCACCACGTTGGAGCTGGCGGTGAGGAACCACACCAGCGGCCGGGCGATCCAGGAGAGCCCCAGCAGCGGCCGGGCGATGAGCAGCGCGTAGGGCTCGGCGGCCCTGAGCGCGAGCGACTTGGGCACCAGTTCGCCCAGCACCAAAGAGAGATAGGAGATGAGCCCCACCACCAGCGCGAACGCCACCTGCGAGGCGTAGGGCGCGAGGAAGGGCACCTCAGCCAGAGACGGCGCAAGGCGCGAGGCGAAGGTCGCACCGCCGAAGGCGCCCGCAGTGGACCCGATGACGGTGATGCCAATCTGCACCGTGGCCAGGAACCGCTCCGGATCCGCGCGCAGCCGCTCTGCCGCCCGCGCGGTGCCCTTCCCTTCGTCGATGAGCTCGCGCAGCCGCGTCCTGCGCACCGACACCAACGCGATCTCCGAGCCGGCGAGAACGCCGTTCGCGAGCACCAACACCAGGATGACGACTATCTCTGCAGCGATGGCTGCCTCCCTCCCGTGATGCCTACCCCGGAGGAGGGCCCCCCGCCACACCAAGCTGCATGTGCGCCGCCGGGCATTCTGGCGCCTCTGCGGGTTCTCATCCTGCGGGGCCGCCGCCAGGCTGAACCTCTCCATGGAGTGGTCCTTCCCGTTCAGCCTCGCGGTCTTCGTCGCAGCGGGCGCGGGCGTCGGCGTGCTCGGCTACGTCTTCACCGGGGTGGTGGACAAGCTCGCGGACCGCACCGGCATGGGCGAAGCCTTCGCCGGCGGGGTCCTCCTGGGCGCGGTGACCTCGCTGCCGGAGACCGCCATCACCCTGACCTCGGCGGCGGCCGGCAACGCCGACCTGGCGGTGAGCAACGCGGTGGGCGGCATCGCGGCGCAGACGGTGTTCCTCGCGGTCGCGGACCTCACCTACCGGCGCGCCAACCTCGAGCACGCCGCCGCCTCCATGCCCAACATCATCTACGGCACGCTGCTCACGGG
>CAZQVZ010000396.1:0-5390 GCA_964596895.1 uncultured Myxococcaceae bacterium | reverse complement strand
GTGGGCTACGTCGCCCAATTGGACGCGTCCAACCCCCTGCCCATCAGCGAATTGTATTTCGTGGGCGGCATCAACACCGTGCGCGGCTACTACCTGCGCAGCGTGACCCCCACCACGCGGGTGGGCCTGTCCTCCCGGCCGGACGCGGGCACGCGCGAGTTCCCCATCGGTGGTGACAAGCAGTTCATCCTCAACACCGAGCTGGAGTTCCCCATCTTCGAGAAGGTGGGCATCCGCGGCGTGGTCTTCTACGACGCCGGCAACGCCTGGGGCAGGAACGAACGCTTCTTCCAGGACACCCAGGACCGGGTGCCGCTCGGGCTCTTCCACTCGGTGGGCGTGGGCTTCCGGTGGTTCTCGCCCATTGGTCCCTTGCGCTTCGAGTGGGGCATCCCGCTGACGCCGCGCGCCGAGACGCCGCAGGGCGGGCCGGATCAGCCGGTGCTCTTCGAGTTCACCATCGGCAACTTCTTCTGACGCGAAAGTCGTTGCACCTCGAACGGCTTGGCGGAAGGCTCCGCGCGCGCCATGGCTGACCCTCACCCACCCGGCGGCGGGGACCCGAAGGAGGGCGCAGGGGACGCGCCCCCCCGCCCCGCCGCGGAAGACGAACCCGAACAACGCAAGGCGGTGACCGGCGCGCCGCGGGTCCCGCTCGGCTCCTCGCAGGGCACGGTGCAGGCGCACCCCGATCCCACCGGGCATGCGCACGCGCCTTCGGGCACGAAGCTGCCGCTGCTGATCCTCGCGGCGCTCGGCGTCGTCTTCGGGGACATTGGCACCAGCCCCCTGTACGCCCTGCGCGAGTGCTTCAGCGGGGCCAACGCCGTGCCCCCCACCCGGGAGAACGTGCTCGGGGTGCTGTCGCTGATCCTCTACGCGCTGCTGCTGATCATGACCGGCAAGTACGTGGCGTTCGTGATGCGCGCGGACAACCGCGGCGAGGGCGGCATCCTGTCTCTGACCGCGCTGGGGCTGCAGGGCCTGGCGAAGACCGGGGCGGGCGCGCGGGCGAAGTTGCTGGCGGTGATGCTGGGGCTGTTCGGCGCGTCGATGCTCTTCGCCGAAGGGATGGTGACCCCCGCCATCTCGGTGCTCTCCGCGGTGGAGGGCCTGAAGCTCGTCACCGCCACGCCGGTGTTCGACCCGTGGATCACCTGGATCGCCGCGGTGATCCTCGTGGGGCTCTTCGCGCTGCAGCGCCGGGGGACCACCGTGGTGGGGCGGCTGTTCGGCCCGGTGACGCTGGTGTGGTTCCTCACCCTCGCGGTGCTGGGGGTGCGCTCCATCCTCACCCGCCCGGACGTGCTGGCGGCCTTGAACCCCGCGTACGCGGTGGGCTTCTTCGTGCAGAACGGCGCGGAGGGCTTCGTGGTGCTGGGCGCGGTGTTCCTCGTGGTCACCGGCGGCGAGGCGCTCTACATGGACATGGGCCACTTCGGCAGGCGGCCCATCCGGCTGGCCTGGGTGTTCTTCGTCCTGCCGGCGCTCCTGCTCAACTACTTCGGGCAGGGGGCGCTCCTGCTCGGGCACCCGGACGCGGTGGACCAGCCCTTCTTCCGGCTCGCGCCCGAATGGGCGCTGCTGCCATTGGTGGGGCTCGCGACCCTGGCGACCATCGTCGCCTCGCAGGCGCTCATCTCCGGGGCGTATTCGCTGACGCGGCAGGCGGTGCAGTTGGGGTACTCGCCGCGCTTCCAGATCGTCCACACCTCCGCGGAGGCCGAAGGGCAGATCTACCTGCCGGCCATCAACTGGACGCTGCTGGTGGGCGTCCTGGTCCTGGTCTTCGGCTTCGGATCCTCCGGCCGGCTGGCGTCCATCTACGGCCTGTCGGTCAGCGCGACGATGGTGATCACCACGCTGCTCTCCTTCCTGGTGGCGAGGACGGTGTGGGGCTGGCGCACCGCGCTGGCGGCGCCGCTTCTGGGCGGGGTGCTGCTGGTGGACCTGTCGTTTCTGTCGGCGAACCTCGCCAAGGTGCCGGACGGCGCCTGGTTGGCGGTGGTCATCGCCGGGGTGGTCTTCACCCTGATGACCACCTGGAAGCGGGGGAGGGCCATCCTCTCGGAGCGGATGAGGGCCACCACCTTCCCGCTGGAGCTCTTCTTGTCCAACGTGGGCTCCAACCCGCCCACCCGGGTGCCGGGGGTGGCGGTCTTCATGACCGGGAACCCGGAGGGCACCCCGCCGGCCCTGATGCACAACCTCAAGCACAACAAGGTGCTGCATCAGAAGGTCATCCTGCTCTCCATCAGCACCGCCGAGGTCCCCCACGTCCCCCTCCAGGAGCGGGTGACGGTGGAGCCTTTGGAGCACGGGGTGTACCGGGTCATCGCCCGCTACGGGTTCATGCAGAACCCGGATGTGCCGGCCCTGATGAGGCTCCTGGGAGAGAAGGGGCTGCCTCTGCGGATGATGGAGACCACCTTCTTCCTCGGCCGGGAGACGCTCATCCCTTCGAAGAAGCCGGGGATGGCGCTCTGGCGAGAGGCGGTCTTCGCCTGGATGAGCCGCAACGCGCACGCGGCGACGGAGTACTTCAACCTGCCGCCGAACCGCGTGGTGGAGCTCGGCGCGCAGATCGAGCTGTGAGTGACCTGCGATTGACCTCGAAGGGTGCCGCGCCTAGGGTGCGCCCCCTTCGGAATAACCAGGGGAGAGAGGGAGTCTCTTCGGCCATGCCCATTCGCACGCTCATCATTCCCGCCGCGCTCGTCTGCCTGCTCGGCGCCACGCAGGTCCAGGCTCAGGAGTTCCGCGCTGCCTACGTGGACCTGCAGCGCGCGCTCCTCGAAGTCGACGAGGGCGCCCGCGCCAAGGCCCGCCTGCAGCAGAAGCTGGAGGCCAAGCAGAAGGAGCTGGACCGCGAGCAGGAGGCGCTCCGCAAGGAGAAGGAGCTGCTCGACAAGCAGGCGTCCGCCATGAGCGAGGAGACCCGGCTGCAGAAGCAGACGGAGCTGCAGCAGAAGCTGTTCGCGCTCGCGCAGAAGTGGGAGGCCGGCCAGAAGGAGATGGCCGCCATGGAGCGCAACGAGCTCAAGGCCATCTTCGACAAGATGGACCCCATCATCGCGGAGCTGGCGCAGAAGGCGGAGGTGACCATGGTCTTCGAGAAGACCGACTCCGGGCTCGTCTACGCCCCCGCCAGCCTGGACCTCACCAACGAGCTCGTCCGCAGCTACAACCTCAAGCACCGCGCCAAGAGCGGCGGGGCGAAGAAGGGCGGCAGCAAGCCCGCTCCCAAGGCCAACTAGGCGTCACGTCCTTGGCTTCACCGGAAGACGCAAGGCGCCTCTCGGAGCTCGCCGCCGCGGTGGGCGGTGAGGTCCTGGGTGACGGCGCCGTGCAGATCCGCGGGGTGAGTGGGCTCGAAGAGGCCGGCCCCGGAGACCTGTCCTTCTACGGCAGCCCCCGCTACCGCAAGGCCGCGTTGGCGACGAAGGCGTCCGCGGTGCTGGTAGGCGCGGACGTGCCCGACCGCAAGGACCTCGCCTACGTGCGCGTGGCCAACCCGCACCTGGCGTTCGCGCGCATTTCGGCGCTGTTCCACCCGCGGCCCACCTTCTCCCCCGGCGTCGCGCCAGGCGCGCACGTGCACCCCGAGGCGGCGGTCCATCCGTTGGCCACGGTGATGGCCGGGGCCACGGTGGAGCGGGGCGCGCAGGTGTCCGCGAAGGCGGTGCTCTTCCCCGGCGTCTTCGTGGGCGAAGGGGCCAGCGTGGGCGAAGGCGCGCTGCTCTACCCGAACGTGGTGGTGCGGGAGCGCTGCGTGGTGGGGGCGCGCGTCATCCTCCATCCCTGCGTGGTGGTGGGCGCGGACGGCTTCGGCTTCGCCCTGGACATGGAGGTGCCCGAGCACTTCAAGGTGCCGCAGGCGGGCATCGTCCGCATCGAAGACGACGTGGAGGTTGGCGCCTGCAGCTGCATCGACCGGGCGACGACGGGGGAGACCCTCATTGGCCGCGGCACCAAGATCGACAACCTGGTGCAGGTGGCGCACAACGTCCGCATCGGTCCTTTGAGCATCGTCTGCGCGCAGGCGGGGATCAGCGGCTCCGCCGAGGTGGGGATGGGCGTGGTGCTGGCGGGGCAGGTGGGCGTGGTGGGGCACATCCGCGTGGGAGACATGGCGAAGGTCGGCGCGCAGAGCGGCGTGGCGCATGACGTTCCGGACGGCGCCACCGTGTCGGGCTCGCCCGCGTTCGACCACCGCGAGTGGCTGCGCGCGTCCGCTGCCTACGGGAAGATGGCCGGCGTGATGAAGGAGCTGCAGCGCCTGCGGAAGCGCGTAGAGCAGCTCGAGACGGCCCAGACGAAAAAAGAGGGGTGAACACCATGATGGACCTTCTGGAGATCCAGAAGCTGTTGCCGCACCGCTACCCGTTCCTGCTGGTGGACCGGGTGACGGAGATCACGCCGGGCCAGAAGCTGGTCGGCTTCAAGAACGTCACCATCAACGAGCCCTTCTTCGTCGGGCACTTCCCCGGCCACCCGGTGATGCCGGGCGTGCTGATCGTCGAGGCGCTGGCGCAGGCATCCGCGCTGCTCGCGTACAAGAGCGCGGGGATAGATCCGGAGCAGAAGGTCACCTACCTGATGGGCGTGGACGGCGCGCGCTTCCGCAAGCCGGTGGTCCCCGGGGACCGGCTGGAGCTGACGGTGGAGGTCCTCCGGCAGAAGGGCCCGGTGTGGAAGACGAAGGGCGTGGCCAGCGTGGACGGGCAGAAGGTCGCGGAGGCGGAGTTCCTCGCCACCGTGGTGGACAAGAACGAGAAGCAGGAGCCGTAGGCCATGTCTCTCATCCACCCCACGGCGATCATCCATCCTGAAGCGAAGCTCGACGCCACCGTGCAGGTGGGGCCGTACGCCGTCATTGGCGCGAAGGTCCGGATGGGGGCCGGCACCACGGTGGGGCCGCACGCGGTCATCGAAGGCCGCACCACCATCGGGAAGAACAACAGGATCTTCCAGTTCGCTTCGGTGGGCGCGGCGCCGCAGGATCTCAAGTACGCCGGAGAGGACACCGCGCTGGAGCTGGGCGACGGGAACACCGTGCGTGAGTTCACCACGCTCCACATCGGCACCGAGGGCGGCGGCGGGCTCACGAAGATCGGCAACGGCAACCTGTTCATGGCCTACAGCCACGTCGCCCACGACTGCGTGATCGGGAACGGCTGCATCCTCGCCAACAGCGCCGCGCTCGCGGGGCACGTGCAGGTCGAGGACCACGTGATCTTCGGCGGGCTCTCGGCGGTGCACCAGTTCACGAGGGTGGGACGGCACGCGTTCATCGCCGGCGGCGCCATGGTGGCCATGGACGTGCCGCCGTACTGCACCGCCCAGGGAGACCGCGCGGAGTTGCTGGGGCTGAACACGGTGGGGCTGTC
>CAZQVZ010000395.1:3237-5404 GCA_964596895.1 uncultured Myxococcaceae bacterium | reverse complement strand
TGGTCGGCTACAAGAAGATCAAGTTCCACACGCACGAGAACGTGGGCTACGGCGACGTGGCGCTCCCCGAGATGCAGATGCACACCACGGCCTTCTGGCTGACGGTCCCGGAGGACGTGGTCCGCAGCATGGGCGCGCCGAGGCCCGCGGTGGTGGAGGCCCTGCGCGGCATCTCCTGCGCGCTGCACACCGTGGCCTGCGTGGGCTTGATGATCGACCCGAGGGATCTCGGGCGGACGCTCGGCAGCCGGTCTGACGCGGAGGGCATGCCGCGCAAGGCGCCCGGTGAAGGCCCGGGCTTCGACCCCACGGTCTTCCTCTATGACCACATCCCCGGCGGCGTCGGGCTGTCGCCGCGCCTCTTCGAGCAGCGGCTCGAGCTGCTCCGCCGGGCGCGCGCCCTGATGGAGGGCTGTGAGTGCCAGGACGGGTGCCCGGCCTGCATCGGCCCGGAGCTGTCTGCGCCGCCGTCCGCGCCGGGTGGTTCTTCGTCTTCGTCTTCGTTCGTCGATGTCCGCCGGCGCGGGCTCGGGCTGGAGCTGCTCTCCGCGCTCGGCGTGGGGCCGGTGCAGTAGCGAAGGGCGAGCGGCTTTCCGGCATGGACCTCAAGCGCAAGCTGTCGCGGCTGGATGGCACGGGGCTCAGGCCGGGTGGCCCTGCACCTGCGCCCGCTGCCGGGAACGAGCTCCGCGGCGCGGCGCCTCCCGCTGTGGAGCCTGCGTCGGAAGCTCCGGGCGGGGTGGAGGCGCAGGCGCAGGTGGCGCGGCTGCAGCGCGGGCTCGCCACCCTGCGTCCGCCCGCGCGCGGTCCCGCCGGTGGGGCAACCTCGGGCAAGGCGCCGCGCAAGCGCACACCGCTCCCGGCGCAGGAGCGCTCCACGCCGCACGGCCCGCTCTTCGCCCGCGAGCACCTCTACGACGAGGCGTACTGCCACGGCTCGGCGCCGGTGCGGGCTGCGCTGACCGCCGAACCGCACCTCATCTCCGCGCTGGCGCTGGACCCCTCGCTCCGCGCCGTGGATCCGCGCGGGATGCTGCTTCTGGACACCGAGACCACCGGGCTCGCGGGCGGCACCGGGACCTTGCCCTTCGTGATTGGCCTGGGCTGGTTCGAGGGCGAGCGGCTCAAGGTGACCCAGCTGCTGCTGCGGCGCCCGGGCGAGGAGCGGCCCATGCTCGAGCTCTTCGCCGAGCGGCTGGCGCAGGCCTCCTGCCTCGTCAGCTACAACGGCAAGACCTTCGACTGGCCGCTGTTGCGCTCGCGGTTCGTGATGAACCGGATGACCGCGCCGTCGCCAGGCGCGCACCTGGACCTGCTGCATTGCGCCAGGCGCGTGTTCCGCCGGCGGATGAGCGGCGCCAGGCTCGTGCAGCTCGAGGAGGAGGTGCTGGGGTACCGGCGGGTGGACGACGTGCCCGGTTCAGAGATTCCGGACCTGTACTTCCGCTACCTGCGCACGGGGAACGGGGCGCTGCTGGCGCCGGTGCTCGAGCACAACGTGCATGACATGGCGCTGCTCGCGGCGCTGCTCGGAGAGCTGGTGCGTCAGTTCCGGGACGCCGAAGCCAGCTCCGACCCACGCGACCAGCTCGGGTTCGCCAACGTGGCAGCGCGGGCAGGGGACGGTGCGCGCGCCGTGGCCTTCGCCGAAGCCGCGGCCGCCGCGGGGGACCGCGCCCTATGTGCGGAGGCGCTCGCCCTGGCGGCGGAGGTTTCGCGCAAGAGCGGGGACGTGCAGGCCGCGGTGGGTTCCCTGGAGCGGGCGGTCGAGGTGGCCAGCGGCGCGCTTCTGTCCCAGGTGCACCTGGCCCTGGCCAAGCTGCATGAGCACCGGACGGGTCAGCTCGCGCGGGCGCTGGACCACGCGCGCCACACGCTGTTGGCCGAAGGCGCCCTTGCCCACGCGAAGCGGCTCGCGCGGCTGGAGCGCAGAGCGGCTGCGGACGCGCGGGTGGCGCAGGTGCAGTCCCTGAACCTGCGGCTGTTGCCGTGAGGGCCGCGCCGTCTAGATGCTGAGGTTGACGTCGTAGACGCCGCCGTCCGAGGCGGTGACGGTGCCGGTGACCTGGGTCGCGCCGGCCTTGCGCCGCGTCTGGCCGAGTCCGTCGCTCTCGATCTCTCCGGTGAGGCTGAGGCCCAGCGTGGCCGTGTCTTCGAGGTCGCCCGT
>CAZQVZ010000395.1:0-3137 GCA_964596895.1 uncultured Myxococcaceae bacterium | reverse complement strand
TGGCGGTGTCCAACCCGAGGTAGGCGACGCGCGCCGCATCCTCGGAGTTCAGGTCATTGCCGCACGCGGCGAGCGCCAGCGCGGCCAGGGAGAGGGGGGCGGTCAGGGGCCTGTGGTTGCGCATGCCCGCCCTCATAGCGCCGTCCGTCCCAACCCGGCCACGTTTCCCCGGCGCTCAGTCCGCCAGCGCGTCCACCAGGCGCGGCACGTCCCGCTCCGCCACGCTGCACAGCGCGACCCGGAGCGCGCCCTTCTGCGGCACCACGTAGACGCCGAGGTCCCGCATGCGGGCTGCCTTCGCGTCGGCGTCGTCGTGGAAGACGGTGACGAAGAAGCCGCCTTCGTAGCGCGGATAGCGAAGGCCCTTCGGCTGCGCCGCTTCGTTGAAGGCGGCCACCCGGCGGCCCAGCAGTGACTTCAGCGCCGTGCGCTCCTCGTCGCAGGCGTTGCGAAGAGCAGCGTCGCTGAGCAACCGGCCCACCGCGTGGAGCCCGCCGCGGTTGCAGTTGGACCACGTGCCCCGGCACGCGTAGGAGAACGCCGCGAAGGTGGCGTTGCGCGCCGTCTCGTCCGGCTCGCAGGCGATGAGCGCGCCTACGCGCAGGCCGTAGTGCGTAAACGACTTGGACGCGCTCCAGGCGAAGAGCAGCCCCACCTTGCCGAGCAGCGGCTCGAGCGCGGAGAGAAAGCGGCGGTGGTCCCCCGGCGGGCCGTAGAGCCAGTACGCCATGTCTACCAGCAGCGTCACCGGGCCCCTGCCCGCGACGGAGAGCAGGGCGCTTGTGACCGCGCGCCACTCCGCGTCGGTCATCGAGTAGCCGGTGGGGTTGTTGCACGGGTCATTGAGGACGAGCAGCACCCGGCCCTGCCCCGCGAGCTGCCGGTCCAACCCCTCCGCCAGGGCGGCGACGTCCAGGGAGCCGCCCGCGTCGAACATGCGGAAGGTCTGCAGCGTGCGCTCGTGCTCGTCGCAGAGGGTCTGGTAGGGGCCCCAGAAGAAGGAAGGGGTGAGGATGGCCTGCCCGGCCTGCGCGTAGCTCATGAACGCGTGCCGGAGCGCGCCGGTGCCGCCGGGTGTGGCCACCGCGGTGGCGCAGGAGCGAAGGCGCGGATGGTTCGCGAAGGTGTCCGAGAGGACCGCGTCTACAAAGCCCGGCGTCCCGGCGATGGGCGCGTAGGCGGCCCACTCCTCCGGAGGGACCTCGTGCAGCGCGCGGGTGACGGTGCCGAGGATGGCGAGCCCGCCGTCGTCGTTCATCAGGGCGCCGATGGTCGCGTTGACGATCTGCTCGCCGTCCTGCTTTCGACGGTTGGCCTCGCCGTTGAGCGCGAAGATGACGTCCTTGTCGGGGCGGGCCTGCCGGGCGGGGATGAGGTGACTCATGGCGCGCGGTTTGCCCCAGACTCAGGCCCAGCGCCACCGCGGACTTCTCAGGGCGCCGCCCGGGCCAGTGAGTCTTGCCGCGGCTGGGCAGGGACGAAGTCGCTCCCGTACAAGGCCTTCCACGCGCCGGCCGCGCGAGCGCGCAGGTCCTCTTCGGAGAGCTGGCACAGCCGCCTGATTCGCTCGCGGTGCCCCTCTTCACCGCCTTCCGGCTCGAGCGCTTCGAGCAGCACGCGCGAGGCGTAGTCATGCGCGGTGCGGCGGGAGCCCGGCAGCGTCGCCTGTGCCGCGAGCTGCGAGACGGTCAGGCAGCCGGGGCCGCCCCCATCATGGAGCTGGCCGAGGTACGCGCGCAGCTCACGGTCTGCCATGCGAGAGAAGCGCAGGTCGTCTCCGCCGACGAGCGCGATCACCACCTCGGCCGGGGGCGCGTCCTCGGGCGTGAGGACGTGGTGGACCTCGTGCGCAGCCGTCAGGGTGGCCTCCAACTGGAGGAGGCTTTCGAGCGCCGCGAGGAGCTCCGGCGTCGTCACCCCGCGGTCCGCGGCGCGCAGGGCCTCGCGGTGCCTTCCGGAGAGGTGCGCTCCGTACGGCGCGAGCTGCTCAGGGCTCCAGGCGAAGCCGTCCGGCGGTTCGAGCCCCTTTCGGCCCGAGGTGATGTCCGCGAAGAGCTCTTCGCGGTGGCGCAGGGCCGTGGCGGCCCGCGCGAGCGTGGGTCCGTCCAGGTGCCGCTCCACCGAAGCCCGCCACGCAGCTCGCCAGGGTTCGTCTGTTTCTTCATCCCAGGCGTCCAGCAGCGACGAGACGACGAGCGGCTCGAGCCGGTCGAGGAAGACGAGCGGGCGCCCGCCGCCGGCGTGGCCCACGAGCCCCATGGCCACGTTGGTGGAGTCGAGCCGCCGCACGTGCCGCACCTCGACGAGCCGTCCCGAGACGCTCTCCCAGGTCGAGACGCGGACCACCTCGTAGGTGAGCAGCGCCCTTCGCCCGCCGATCTCCACGCCGTCTATCCAGTAGGGCAGGGCATTCTTCGCGAGCGCGTCGTTCAACGCGTCGATGTGGACCCCGACCTGCACCGGATCCGGAGATGCGGCGGCGATGCGCTTCAGCGCGTCCGCGACCTCCGGCCACCTGTCCGCGACCTCGAGGGCGTGAGACATCTCCTCCACCGCGTTCACGCCGCGATGCAGGGCGATGCCCAGGTCCGGCACCCGGTGCGCGAAGAGGTGATGGAGGTCCGCGTCCGCTCCACCACGCTGCGCGAGCCAGAGGCCCGCCAGCCCTGCGGCGAGGACGGTGACCGTGGCAAGGAGGGCGAGCAGGCGCCGCATGACGTCAGCGAGGCCCCGTGATGCTGTCCGCACCCTGCGGCTTCGGCGCCTGCGCGAACGCCAGCCCGGCTGCCGGCAGGGAGAGGAGGAGAGTGTGGATCTTCATGCGCGCCACAGTTACAAGCCCGGCCCTTCAGAGGAGACAACATGGCCCGCGCCGAAGTGACCGACCTCTACCGGATCGATGATCTCCTCACCGAAGAGGAGCGTGCGGCCCGTGACACGGTCGCACAGTTCATTGACCGGAAGTACCTCCCCATCGTCGGCAAGCACTTCGACGAGGGCACCTTCCCGATGGAGCTGGTCCCGGAGATTGCCGAGCTGGGCGTCTTCGGCGCCAACCTGCAGGGCTACGGCTGCGCGGGTCTGAACAACATGAGCTACGGGCTCATCCTCCAGGAGCTGGAGCGCGGGGACTCGGG
>CAZQVZ010000394.1:0-5449 GCA_964596895.1 uncultured Myxococcaceae bacterium | reverse complement strand
GGCACCATCGTCTGCGTGACCCACGACCGGTACTTCCTCGACAACGTGGCCGGCTGGATTCTGGAGCTGGACCGCGGCGAAGGCGTGCCCTGGAAGGGCAACTACACCTCCTGGATGGAGCAGAAGAAGAAGCGGCTCGAGCAGGAGGAGAAGCAGGAGTCTGCCAGGCAGAAGGCGCTGGCGCGCGAGCTGGAGTGGGTCAACTCCTCGCAGAAGGCGCGGCAGGCCAAGGGCAAGGCGCGGCTGTCCCGCTACGAGGAGATGCTGGCCGAAGGTCCCAGGGACCGGGAGGTCACCGGGGAGATCTACATCCCGCCCGGGCCGAAGCTGGGCGGCCTGGTCATCGAAGCGCGTGGGGTGAAGAAGGCGTTCGGGGACCGGCTCCTCTTCGAGGACCTGAACTTCAAGCTCGCCCCCGGCAGCATCGTGGGCGTCATCGGCCCCAACGGCGCCGGCAAGACCACGCTCTTCAACCTCATCACCGGGAAGGACAAGGCGGACGAAGGTGACTTCCGCATCGGCGAGTCGGTGAAGCTGGCCTACGTGGACCAGAGCCGCGCCAGCCTGGACGGCGAGAAGACCGTGTTCGAAGAGGTCTCTGACGGGCTGGACTTCGTGGAGATTGGGCAGGGCAGGAAGATGCCGTCGCGCGCCTACCTGTCCAACTTCGCCTTCAAGGGGCAGGACCAGCAGAAGCGGGTGAAGGACCTCTCTGGCGGCGAGCGCAACCGGGTGCACCTCGCCAAGACGCTCAAGCAGGGCGCCAACGTCATCCTGCTCGACGAGCCCTCCAACGACCTCGACGTGGAGACGCTGCGGTCACTGGAGGCCGGGCTGGAGGACTTCGCCGGCTGCGCGGTCATCATCAGCCACGACCGCTGGTTCCTGGACCGGGTGGCCACGCACATCCTCTCCTTCGAAGGCGAGAGCCGGGTCTTCTTCTTCGAAGGGAACTTCGAAGACTACGAGGCGGACAAGAAGAAGCGCCTCGGCGCGGACGCGCTGCAGCCGCGGCGCATCAAGTACAAGCCCATCGTCCGCGCGTAGAGGTGTCCCCCTTCTCCCTCTGAAAGACGGCTGGGGTCGAGGGCCCGCAGACCGTGAAGGAAACAAGAAGCCCCGGCCACTCCGAAGAGTGACCGGGGCTTTTCACATCAGCGCTGCCGCGTGGCTACTGCACGCAGAGCCCGAGCTGCCATCCGTTGAGCATGCCCGGGTCGGGCGCGAAGTACTCGAGGAGGATCAGCGTCCAGGTTCCGGCAGCGAGTTCGCCCTTCTGCATAGAGAGCGCACCGCCAGCAGTGGGGGCGAAGCAACCGGTGAACGGTGCCAGCTTGCCGTCGATGATGCCGAGGCCAGGCGCGGTGGCGCAGTTGTCGTCGAACGTGGTGTTGATGAAGTCGTCTCCATCTTCACCCTCGAAGATCATCAGCCAGCCCCCGACGCCGCTCGGCGCGAAGAGGCCGATGGCAACGTCCGAGACGTAGTCGTGCTGCATGTCGTCGATCCGAACCATCGCGCGGGCAACCCGGCCGGGGTTATTGATGGTCACCACGCTGGTGGTCTCCGCCTCGTCCGGCACCGCCTTGGGCACGTCCGTGGAGCTCACTTGCACCAGCGTCTGGTTCGGGCCGCACTGGAAGCCGGTTGGGGCAGCACCCTCAAACTGGCAAGCCGCGTCGCACCCGTCGCCGGCAGTCGTGTTGCCATCGTCGCACTGCTCTCCCGCCTCGACCACTGAGTTGCCGCACGACGAGTACTGAACCTGCAGCGCGTAAGCCGCGATGGCCGTATCGTCGTCGTACTGGGTCAGGTGGACGTAGACGATCGTCTGCGGCGGAATGACGTAGTCGAGCCGGGTGCAGTAGTCGGCCAGGCCGCGGTCTGCATTCGCAGCGAGGCTGGTACCGCTGGCGTCGCGGATATGGATGACCGTGTCCACACCTGCGGTGCCGCATGGCACGCCGATGCCCAGAGCAGGATCCCAGACGTCCAGCCGGACCCCGATCGGCTGCATTGACGTGTTCTCGAGTGCGAATACATCGTCGTCACCGGCGGGGCTGACCGCGCCGAGAATGATGTTGCTGGAGGTGAGCGGAGCGCCAACGTTGGTGATGCTGAAGTCGTTGGTTTCGATGGCTACCATGCCATCGTCGTTCGGTTCGACCTCGCTCACCGCCATGACGCACACGCTGGGTGCGCCGAAGCAGGTGTAACCGGCCTCCGGCTGGCAGGTGGCGTCGCAGCCATCTCCCGGAACCTGATTGCCGTCGTCGCAGGTCTCGGCGCCCGCCGCGATCCCATCACCACAGACGGTGGCGCAGGTGCTCGGTTCGCCGGAGCAGGTGAATCCGGGCTCGGTCTGGCACGAGGCAGAGCAGCCGTCCCCCGCCGCCATGTTGTCGTCGTCGCAGGTCTCGTCTCCGAGGATGATGCCGTCACCGCAGATGCCGGTGCAGACGCTCGGCGAGCCGGTGCAGGCGTAGCCGAATTCGACGTCGCAGCTCTCGTCACATCCGTCACCGGAGGTCAGGTTGCCGTCGTCGCAGGCCTCCGAGCTGTGAACGGCGCCATCTCCGCAGGAGACGGTGCACACCGAGGGCTCGCCGAGACAGGAATAGCCCGGCTCGGTCTGACAGATGGCGTCGCAGCCGTCGGTCGATGCGGCATTCCCGTCGTCGCAGGTCTCGTTCCCGACGATGAGGCTGTCCCCGCAGACCGCGCTACAGGCGCTCGGCGTCCCGTTGCAGGTGAAGCCGCTCTCCAGCTCACAGGTGGCGCTGCAGCCGTCGCCGCTGACGGTGTTGTCGTCGTCGCACTCTTCGGAGCTGTGGATGACCCCGTCGCCGCAGACCACCGCGCAGACGCTGGGGGTGCCGGTGCAGCTGTAGCCGGCTTCGATCTGGCAGACGTTGGAGCAGCCGTCGCCCGCGTCGTCGTTGCCGTCGTCGCACTGCTCGCCCTGCATCACCAGGCCGTCGCCGCAGTCCGCGTAGCAGAGGCTGGGGGAGCCCGAGCAGGCCCAGCCTGGCTCAATCTCGCAGTTGGCGGAGCAGCCGTCGCCGTTGCCCCGGGAGCCGTCGTCACACTCCTCGTCACCGGCGAGGATGCTGTCGCCGCAGGTGGCCTGGCACACGCTCGGCGCGCCCACGCACTTGAACCCGTTCTCGATGGCGCAGGCCGCGCTGCACCCGTCGCCGGAGGCGGTGTTGCCGTCGTCGCAGGTTTCGTCCCCTTCGGTGACGCCGTTGCCGCAGCCGGCCACCTCCACCTGGCAGGTGGCGTTGCAGCCGTCACCTGGCGTGGTGTTGCCGTCGTCGCAGCCTTCGCCCGCCTCCTGGGTGCCGTTGCCACACACCGCCGCCGAGCCGCCGCAGGTGCCGCCGGTACAGCTCTGGCCCTCGCCGCAGGCGTTGTCACATGCGCCGCAATGCGCGGCGCTGGTCTGCGTGTCCACGCAGGTCCCGCCGCAATCCGTCTGCCCTTCAGCGCAGTCCTTGTCTCCGCCACCACATGCCGAAAGCGCCAGGGCGCTCGCGGCGATGACCCACCTCAAATGAACCTTCATTCAGTGATGCTCCTGTTGTCCGGCCGTATGTGTGCGAAGGGTTTAGCTGGATGTAGGCAAAAGAAGAAGCCCCCGGCCGTTTGGCCAGGGGCTTCGGTGCTGCAGGGCTACGAGACGGCTACTGGACGCAGAACGTCACGCCCCACGCGTTGATGTCCCCCGAATCGCCCTGGAAGAAGTCCTCCACCTCCAGGGTCCAGGTGCCGCTGACCGCCTCGCCGTTGAAGGAGGAGAGTGGCTGCAGGGGCTTGTAGCAGCCGCTGAACGGTGCAGCGGTTGACGACTGGGACTGGATGGACGCACTGCAGAGGTCATCCAGCACCGTGTTCACGAAGTTGTCCCCGCTCCCCCCGATGTCGCTGAGGAGGTAGCGGCTGGTACCCGCCGGAGAGACCAGCGCGATGTCCAGGTCGGACACGTAGGTATGGGTGATGTCGGTCAGGCTCACAATCACCCTCTGCACGGTGCCCGTGTTCGGGACTGTCAGGGTGCTGGTGACGAGTTGCTCGTCGATGATGGCCACCGGGACGTTGGTCGAGGTCACCTGGATTTCGGTGTATGGCCCGCACGCCCCCTCCCACTGGCAGGTGGCCGAACAGCCGTCGTTGGGAGCGGTACCGCCGTCGTCGCACTGCTCGCCACCCTCGACAATGCCGTTGCCGCAGTTGGGGAACTCGATCACGGCGAAGTAGCCGGGGAGCGCGCCGTTATCCAGCCGCTCCTCCACGTGCAGGTAGACCGTGGTGTTCGCCGGGATGGCGTACGTCAGGCCGGAGCACCAGTCCGTTGTGCCGTCGCGGTCGTCGTTGGTGGCGAGCTCTGCGCCCGTGGCATCTCGAATCCAGATTCGGGTATCCACCGAGGTCCCGCAGGGCACGCCCAGCCCGAGCGACTTCGCCCACAGGTTGATGGACACAGTCCGCGCCGCGCCGGTGGGGTTGTCCAGCGCGAACCCGTCGTCATCACCCGCAGGGGAGATGGCGGCGTGGATGATGACGTTCGACGAAAACGGGCCGTTCGCCGCCGAAGCCAGGAAGTTGCTCACGCCCTCCGTGGCGCTGCCGTCGTCGTTCGGCTCCTGCTCCCAGTAGTGGCCCGCCTCCACGTTGCACGTGGCGTCGCAGCCATCTCCCGGCGTCAGGTTCCCGTCGTCACAGGCTTCACCAGGGCCGATCTGCCCGTCCCCGCACAGCACCGCGCAGACCGACGGCGAACCGGTGCAGCTGTAACCCGGCTCCACCGTGCAGCTAGCGCTGCAGCCATCTCCGGGGACGAGCGCGCCGTCGTCGCACGCCTCCGAGCTCTCCACGACCCCGTTGCCGCACTCCGGAATCTCCAGCACCACCAGGTACTCGAAGGTGCCGCCGTCATCGAGCCGGTCCTCCACGTGGAGGTAGTGCGTGGTGTTGGCCGGGATGATGTGGGTGAGGCCGGAGCACCAGTCCGAGCCGGGCCGGTCGTCGTTGACCGCCAGCTGGGCGCCCGCGTCGTCGCGGATGTAGATGCGGGTGTCGATGGTGGTGGTGCCGCAGGAGACGCCCACGCCCAGGTCCGGGTTCCAGAGGTTGATGATCACCGTCATCGGGTCGGCGGTGGTGTTCTCGAGCGCGAACCCGTCGTCGTCGCCCGGGGCGCCGATGGCCGCGTGGATGGTGTGGGTGCCCGCGGGAAGCACGTTGGCCGCGGAGGCGAGGAAGTTGTTCACCCCGGTGTCCGCGCTGCCGTCGTCGTTCGGCTCCACCTCGAAGTAGTGGCCAGCCTCCGCGGCGCAGGTGGCGTCGCAGCCGTCACCGGGGTCGGTGTTGCCGTCGTCGCAGGTCTCGCCGGGGCCCACCATGCCGTCGCCACAGACCACCGTGCAGGTGGAGGGCTCGCCGGTGC
>CAZQVZ010000393.1:0-5457 GCA_964596895.1 uncultured Myxococcaceae bacterium | reverse complement strand
GAAGGGGGAAGTGAAGGATTTGCCCACGGTGAGACTCGGGAACTCGGACGACTTGAAGGTGGGGGACTGGGTGGTGGCCATTGGCAACCCGTTCGGGCTGTCCTCCAGCGTCAGCGCCGGGATCATCTCCGCCACCGCGCGCAACGTCCGCATCACCCGCTACGACGAGTTCATCCAGACCGACGCGGCCATCAACCCCGGCAACTCGGGCGGGCCGCTCTTCAACATGAAGGGCGAGGTCATCGGCATCAACACCGCCATCGTCGGATCGGGCACCGGCATCGGCTTCGCGGTGCCGTCCAACCTCGCGCGGGCGCTGTTGCCTCAGCTGGAGAAGGCAGGCCGGGTGACGCGCGGGTATTTGGGCGTGCACATCCAGGATCTGACCGAGAACCTCGCGCAGGCGCTCGGCGTGGCCGACGCGCGCGGCGCCATCATCAGCGAGGTGCTGTCCAACGGCCCCGCGGCGAAGGTCCTGCAGCCGGATGACGTGGTCACCCACCTCAACGGGGAGCCCGTGGACTCCTCCCACGCGCTCAGCCGGATGGTGGCCATGTACCAGCCGGGCGCGGAGATCACCCTCAAGGTCTGGCGCGACAAGAAGGCGCGGGACGTGAAGATCACCCTGGGCACGCTGCCGGACGACAACGTGGTGGCCAAGACGCAGAAGACGCCGCCGCAGGACGAGCGGCAGCAGAAGATTGGCATCGCCTTCCAGGACATGGACCCCAGGTTCGCGCAGGGGACGGGGCTGCCGCCTTCGGGGGCGCTGATCCGGGAGGTGCGCCCGGGCTCACTGGCGGAGCGCGCGGAGCTGCGGCCGGGGATGGTGGTGGTGGAGGCGGGCGGAAAGGCGGTGGCCAGCGCGAAGGATCTGGAGCGCGCCATCAAGGGCGCGAAGCCGGGAAGCGTGCTCCTGCTGCGCGTGCAGGACGAGCAGGGCAAGTACCTCCGGGCCCTGCAGATTCCCTAGTTCGCGCTCGCGGGCCCGGTCTTGGTGTAGCGGAACCCGCCGAGCATGAAGGACGTGCCTGCTTCGTCGAGCACGACCTCGACCTCCTGGCCCTTCGGCAGCAGGCGGAGCCGGTACGTCTGGCCTTCGTGCCGCAGCACCTCCACGGCGCCCTCACTGGGCTTCACCGGGTAGCCCTCCATCCGGAAGCCCTTCGGGCCGAAGGTGTAGAGGACCTCCCAGGACCGAGCGGACTTCGCGCCGTCCAGGCTGGGCGGCTCTTCGCCTTCCGCCCGCCAGGTGCCGTGCAGGGCCTCGGGCGCAGCGCCGGAGGGGCGGGCGTCCTTCTTCACGCAGCCCTGCAGGGGCCCCGCGGCCAACACGAACAACGCGAGAGACGACACCAGCGGCAAGGCCGCCTTCATTTGACGTGAGATGTGCATGGATTCAGCTCCCGACCTGCTCGAGCTCACCGGTCCTTCGACGGCGGGCTGCGTGCGGGCCGCGCTCGCGGTCCGGGTGCAACTCCATGCCCGTCTCGAATCCGGTGACCTTGTTCCGGCCATTGCGCTTGGAGGCGTACAAGGCTGCGTCCGCCGCGTCCACCACCGAGTCCAGCGTGTCCGCGTCCACGTGCAGCGCCGACACGCCAATGGAGACGGTCACCGCGCCCAGAGGCTGCGTGCGCCCTTCCGGGATGTCCGCTTCGGCCACCGCGTCCCGCAGCTTCTCCGCCACCTCCAGGGCCTCCGCCTTGGTCGCGCCCGGGAGGATCAGCATGAACTCCTCGCCGCCGTAGCGGGCGAGCACGTCCACCTTCCGGGTGGCGCTGCGCAAGACGTCACACACCTTCTTCAGGACCTGGTCTCCCACGCGGTGGCCCTGCTCGTCGTTGAGGTGCTTGAAGTGATCGATGTCCACCATCAGGAGCGACAGGTGCCCTCCGAAGCGGTTGGCGCGCGCCACCTCCAATTCCAGCCGGGTGAACAGGTGCCGCCGGTTGGACGCGCCGGTCAAAGGGTCGGTGATGGAGAGCTCCACCGTCTCTTCGTGGAGCAGCGCGTTCTTGGTGGCGATGGCCGCCAGGTCCGCCACGGCGGCCAACAGCTCAATCTCCTCCCGCGGGAACGCGTCCTTCTCCGGGCGCTCGTAGTTGAGGACGCCCAGCAGCTCGCCCTTGTGCACCATGGGCACCGTGAGCAGCGACCCGGACTCCACCCGCTCACCCGGGCGGCGCTCGTAGACGGTCTCGTCGTTCTTCAAATCCGGCACGTACACCGAGGTGAGCGTCCGCGCCGCCCGTCCGCATGCGCCCTGGCCCGGCGCGAAGGTGAGCCCGAGCATCTTGTCGTCCGCGGGGAACGCGCTCTTCACCACCAGCTTCCCGCTCTCGAAGAGCATGATCGAAAAGCGGGGGATGCCCATGCGTTCGTGCAGCAGGGAGCTGATCCGCCCGAACAGCTCCGGCAGCTCGATGGTGGAGGTCAGCGAGCGGGCCACGTCGAACAGGAGCGACTGCTCCTTCACCCGCCGCCGGAGCGCGTCGTTGGTGTCCTCGAGCGCGCGCTTGAGCGAGAGCTCGTCGTGGACCAGCTGCAAGGACCGTTCGGCCTCCAGCTCTTCGGCGCGCATGGAGGTGATCTTCGCGAGCATTCGGTTGAACGCGTCCCCGAGCTGACCGAACTCGTCCTGGGAGCGCACCTCCGCGCGCACCAGGAAGTCGCCCTCCTCCGCGCGCCGCATCACGCCTGCCAGCCGTCCCAGCGGCCGGGTGAGCAGCAGGTGCAGCACCACCCCCAACAGGCCCAGGAGCACCGAGAAGAGGACCACCACGCCGGTGAGCCCGCGCGCGAAGACCGCCTGCACCTGCTGGTGGAGCGCCGGCGGATCCAGCTCCACCTCCACGAAGCCCAGCGCGCCTTCGGTCCGGGTGTGGCAGCTCTGGCATTCGGCGCCGCCCACCGCGCGCGTCACCTTCACGCGGCCGTCGTCGTGGGTGACCGCTTCGGAGAAAGCGTCCGGCGGGCCACCCGGCCGCGTCTGCCCCACCTCCTGCGTCTCGCGAGACCAGCCCACGCGCCCTTCGCCATCCACCACGCGCAAGGTCCGCACGTGCTGGTACATCCGGCGCGGGGTCAAAAGCGCGTCACCCACCGCGCGGTGGGTGCCGTCTGCGTGGTGCTCGCCTTCGGGCAGGACCGCGAAGGTGTCGCCGACGAACTCGGCGAGCGCCAGCGCTTCGTGCCGCGTGGCCTGTCCGAGCGCTTCGTCCGCCTGGGCTGAAAGCGTCCACACGCCCGCCAGCGCCACGCACAGCCCGGGCACACCGAGGGCCCAGAAGAGCTTGGCTGCGAGGGAGCGGGGGCGAAGGGACATTCTGCGGGCGAGGGTGCTGACCGTGCGGCCCGGGCAGCAAGGGGGGATCTTCTCCGTCGCTGACGCGCAAAGTCAAACGCCGAACGCTTGATATCGCGCCGACTTTGCGGGTTCCTCTCGCTGTGCCCGCCCTCTTCGTGACCTCTCGGCTGCTCCCCGTCCGTCACGGCTTCTCCCTGCGGCAGGGTGGGGTGTCGGACGGGCCTCATGCGTCGTTGAACCTGGGCTTCTCGGTGGAGGACAGCCCTTCGCGCGTGGAGGAGAACCTGCGGCTGCTGTGTGACGCCGCGAAGCTCGACCCGGGCGAGCTCGCCACCACCTCCCAGGTCCACGGCGACCGGGTGAGCAAGGCGGGCCGAAGCGGGCGGGGCGGGCTGCGGCCTCCGGAGGGTGAGGCGGACGGCCTTTGGACAGATGAGGCCTCCGTCACGGTGGCGGTGAAGACCGCGGACTGCGTGCCCATCCTGCTCGCAGACCGGGCGGGGAGGCGCGTTTCGGCGGTGCACTCCGGGTGGCGCGGGACAGCGCTGAAGATCGCCGCGCGGGCGGTGGAGGTGCTCGTCTCCCAGGGCGCGCGCGCGCAGGAGCTCGTGGCCGCGGTGGGACCCGCCATCGGTCCGTGCTGCTACGAGGTCTCCGACGAGCTCGGGGAGCGGTTCAACGCGCGCTTCGGCGAGGCCGCACAGGTCGTGGTGCACAGGGGCGGGCGCGCCCATCTGGACCTGCCCCGCGCCGTGCGCGCCACCTTGCTCGAGGCGGGGCTGCAAGACGAGAACATCGACCCGCTCGGCCTTTGCACCCACTGCGACGCCGAGCGCTTCTATTCGCACCGCCGGGACAAGGGCCGCACCGGGCGCCACCTCAGCTTCATCCAGTGCGGTCGGCTTGGGCCGAATTCTTGACCGTGAGAAAACGCGGTCCGTATCCTCGGACGCGGATCTCTCCTCAGGAAGGCCTCACCATCCTCCGCCTCACCACCAGTGCGCTGTGTGCGCTCGCCCTGGGCTGCGCATCCTCCCCTGCGAAGAGGGAGGAATGGGACGGCGTGCGGGAGGAGCTGCGCGCGCTGCGGCAGTCGAACGAGCGGCTCGAGAAGCGGGTGAGGGAGCTGGAGGATGAACGGGCGGTGGTGCTCGCCGCGCGCTCGCATGGCCGCAGCAAGGGCCCGCCGAAGCCCGCCGAAGAGCAGCCGTATGAAGGCGACCAGGTGCCGTCGCTGACCGTGGTGAAGCTCAAGCCGAAGGTGGATGTCCCTGCGCCGGAGCTCGAGGTGGACACCGAGATCCGCGAGCCCTCGGATACTCACCTGTCGGCGATGCTGGACCGCGCAGCCCCTCCCGCTGAACCCGAAGCGCCCGCGCTGCCTCCAGAGGCGCTCGAGGCGCTCTACGGGCATGGGCTCAACGCGCTCAAGACCGGCAACGTCACCGGCGGCATCCTGATGCTGCAGGACTTCGCCGAGCAGTACCCGCGAAACCCCAACTCCGACAACGCGCTCTACTTCAGCGGCGTGGGCCTGCAGGCGCTGGGCGACCACGAAGGCGCCGCCGGCATGTTCGAGCGCGTCCTCTCCGACTACCCGGCCGGTGATGCGCGCATGGACGCCATGCTCAAGCTCGCCGAGTGCCGTGCGAAGCTGGACCAGAAGGACCGCGCGAAGGCGCTCTACCAGCAGCTCATCCAGACCTGGCCGGGGACCGCCGCGGCGACCCAGGCCCAACAACGGCTCGCGCAGTTGACGCAGTAGAAAGGACGCACCATGCGGACCCGCAACATTGCCACCCACGCCCTGTCCCTGACCCTGGCTCTCGGAGCCACCGGTCCGGCCTTTGCCCAGGAGGAGGACACGGACCTGGAATTGGGGGACGAGGTGCAGGACGAGGTCGACACCGAGCGGGACGTGGTGGAGGGCGGAGACCAGGTGCGCATGCAGCGCCGCGCGCCCTCAGGGCAGGGCCAGGCGGTGGCACCCGGTGAGGTGCACACCGTGGTCCCCGGCGACACGCTCTGGGATCTCTCCCAGTCCTACCTGGGCAGCCCCTGGTACTGGCCCAAGGTCTGGTCCTACAACCCGGAGATCGCCAACCCCAACTGGATCTACCCGGGCAACCGCGTCCGCTTCTTCCCCA
>CAZQVZ010000392.1:0-5459 GCA_964596895.1 uncultured Myxococcaceae bacterium | reverse complement strand
GGTCCTCGACCTGGTCCACCACCTCGCAGCCGCCGTAGTAGCGCCGGCCGGGATAGCCTTCCGCGTACTTGTTGGTCAGCGTGGAGCCGAGCGCCTCCAGGACCGCGGGGCTGACGAAGTTCTCGGACGCGATGAGCTCCAGCCCCTCCTCCTGCCGCTCCGTCTCCTCGCGGATCAGGCGGTGGATGTCGGGGTCGACCTGGGACAGCGGCGCCGTGTTTTCCATGGGCGGCCTTCTAGCCCAAGGGCCCCGCTTCGGCTGCCCCTTTGTGGCCCCGGGCCCGCCCGGCCGCTCTCTAGCGGATGCTGCGGAACAGGCCGAAGACGGCGCCGAAGACGCTGCCGAGGTCCAACCCGCCCCGGACGCCCGCGTCCCGCTGCAGCCCCCGCATGGAGGCGCTGGTGCCGCCCCGCCAGCTCACGCCGGGGATGTGAGAGGGCCCCAGCGTCGAAGGGGTCTGCTCCAACATCCCCACGCAGCTGGAGCAGGCCATCCCCCGCCCGGTGGCGAAGCCTTCATCCAGGTCTCCTTCGGTCCCGCAGCCGGCGCAGCGAAACGAGATCCGCTCCCTCCCGGACGCAGCGCCCGAGCCGTCCGCGCGCGCGCTGGGGGCAGCAGCCGGGGTCAGGGGCAGCTCCCCGCCGGCCAGCTCCGCCAGTTCGCCATGGTCCAGGTACACGCTGTGGCACAGCCCGCAGCGCTCGGCGGGCAACGGGCCGATGCGCACCGGCGCCAGCGTCACCATGCAGGTCGCGCAGCGGCGCTTCGTCACGCCCTCCAGGGGTTCGTACCCCACCACGTGGCCCAGGACCTGCTCCAGCTCCCCGCCGTCGAACCACAGACCGCCGCAGAACGCGCAGCGGTCCACCTCCACGCCCTGGGCGAAGAAGACCTGCATGGCGCTCTCGCAGCCCGGGCACATCCGCTTCGCCGGCGCCGCGCCGCTCATGGCAGCACCCACGCGTTGGCGGTGAGCTTCGGGGTCTCGTCGGACGGGCCCTTCACCCACGCCGCCTGCGACTGCGCGTTGCCGCCGCGTTCGCAGATCTTCTGGCGCAAGCGCAGGAAGGTCTCTTCGTCCGTGCCCTCCTGGTCCACGCTCACCCAGCCCAGGTTCCGCGAGCCCGCCGGCACCTCGGTGGCAGACGGGAAGTCCCGCACGTTGCAGCCGCCCTCCGGCGTGTACGCGACGGTGGGGGCCTCCTCCTGCGGCGCAGGATGGATGAGCGTCCGCGCGCTGCACCCGGTGGCCGCCGCTCCGAGCACCGCCGCCGCCAGCGCCAGACGTGACGCCCACGCCGCGCCACGGGAGAGAGCGGGCCCCACCATCACTCCGCCTCCACGTCGCGGATCTTCTGCACCCGCTTCTGGTGGCGCCCACCTTCGAAGGGCTCGGCCAGGAACGCCTCGCAGATGGCGCGGCCCAGCCCCGGCCCCACCACCCGCTGCCCGAGGCAGAGCATGTTGGCGTCATTGTGCGCGCGGGCCATGCGGGCCTCGAACTCGCTGGTGCACAGGGCCGCCCTCACGCCCTTGTGCTTGTTGGCCACGATGCTCATCCCGATGCCGGTGCCGCACACCAGCACGCCTCTGTCCGCCTCCCCTCCGGCCACCTGCTTCGAGGCGCGGGAGGCGAAGTCCGGGTAGTCCACGGACTCGCCGCTGTAGGCGCCGAGATCCTCCACCTCGTGGCCCGCCTCGCGGATGGCCTCGATGAGATCCACCTTCAACCGCAGCCCCGCATGGTCCGACGCGATGACGATCTTCATGGCCTCTCCTCGAAGCGAATGGCCCCATCGGGCAGGAAGTAGAGGATGTCCATCACGCCGTCCGCCACCGACGGCACGTGCCAGGAGTCCGGCGGGTACACGGTCCACGCCGCGCTGCGCCCGTCGAAGGTGGGCTGCCCCTCCACCGGGAAGCACAGGTCCACCTCACCGTTGGGGTGCGTGTGGCCCGGCCCCGGCGCGCGCATGTGCACCACGTCAATGGAGAGCCCGAGCGTGTCCGGCCCCGCCTTGCACAGCCGGGAGAAGCGCACGCCGCCGGACTCCCGGTCCGCCAGCCACCCCGCCTTCACGCCTTCGCGCACCAGGCGCCGGATGGGGGCAAGGGCCTCCCCGTCCGCAGGGAAGCGGGACTCGAGCGCCTCGGCTGCGCCCGGCGCCTTCAGGTCCAGCGCGGCCACGGTCTCGAGGACGGGGCGCAGCGCCTCGAGCAGCTCTTCTTTGGGCATGTCTTCCTTCGCTCCTTCTTTTCAGGGGATGGACGCGGCGGTCACGTCGCTCACGCCGGGGTGGGCGACCACGGGCGCCACGAAGCTCAGGCCCACGATGCGCGCGTGCTGCAGGTCGCCGTTCTGCACGTAGAGGATCTCGGCGACGGCGCCCCCCACGCCCGGCGCGAGCGCGGGCTCACCGGTGACGCCCGCCGCCAACTGCTGCGGCGGCTGCCAGGCCCCGGCGAGGTAGACCGAGATGTACAGGTGCCCGTCGTGCCCACGGAAGGCGACGGCCGCCTGCCCCATCCCGTCTGTGCCCAGGGCGAAGTCCCCGGGGGTGCTGGCCCCCGGCAGCTCCGCCGGCGCGCTCCAGACACCGCCCTGCCGCGCGGCGTACAGGATGACGCCGTCCTGCCGGACCCACGCCGCCGTCAGCGCGCCGAGCCCGCCCGCAGAGAGCGCAGGGCGCAGGTTGAAGTCGACGCCGGTGGCGACCAGGGAGGGCGCGCTCCAGGTGCCCCCGGAGCGGCTGCGCGCGTACAGGTCGTTGGCGGCGCCGCCGTCCGCGTACAGCACCACCAGCTCCGAGCCCACCGCCGCCACGGCGCCCGGATGGGGCCCGAAGCTGTGGTCACTCGGGGTGCCCACCGGCTCCGGCGCAAGCCAGGCGCCGTTGCTCCACGTGGCCAGGTAGTGCTTGAAGTCCTGGCCGTGGAACAAGGTCACCAGGTCTGCGCCCAGCGCCGTCGCGGCAGGCGCAGCGCGGGTGGTGATGGCCGGCCCCAGGGCCCCCGGAGAGCTCCACCCACCGCCCTCCCACACCGCGTACACCAGCGCGTCGGAGGTGCCCTGCCACAGCCCCACCGCGTAGTCCTCTGCCGGCACCGAAACCACCACCGGCCGCGAGACGGCGGTGGAGCTCAAGGTGCCGAAGGTCCACACCTGCGTGTTCCCGTCGAAGGAGGAGGTGGCGAGCCCCGAGGCGGTCCGCGAGAGCGTGAGCAGGGTGGAGCAGGCCGCGCACGCGGGGCCGCCGCAGTCCACGCCGGTCTCCATGCCGTTCATGATCCCGTCCGAGCAGGTGGGCGCGGCGCAGGTGTTCGTCGCCTGGACGCAGACGCCGCTGGGGCAGTCCCCACCGACCAGGCACTCCACGCAGGCGCCGTTGCCGTCACACACCTGCCCGCCGCTGTCGCTGCAGGCAGCGCCCACGGGCCCGAACGTGGAGACCGGCACGTCCCCGTCACAGGTGGTGGTGCGGCAGGCGGTGCCGGGGTCTGGCGCGTCGCCTTCGTCGGTGGCCACTTCGGTGCCGCCGCTGCCGTCGCACACCTCCACCCGACAGTCCCCCGCGGTCTGCGAGGAGGTGGGGGTGCCCTGCGCGGTGAGGTCCATGCCGCAGACGCCAGCCTGGCAGGTTCGGCTCTGGCAGTCGGTGTCTTCGCCGGGGCACTCCTGCGGCGAGGCGCAGGGGGTGCCGCCGTCCGGGTCCACGCCCGCATCCGGGGCGGTGCCGCCGTCGGGATCGCCTCCCGCGTCCGGAGCCGTGCCGGCGTCAGCGGGCAGGTGCCCCGCGTCCGTCACGCCTGCATCGTCCGGTTGCGAGGGGGCTCCGCCGCCGCAGCCGAACGTCCACAGGATTGAGACGGGCAACAGCCACAGGGCCCATGTGCGCAGGTGCATAGACGCTCAGCCTCCGGGAGAAGACGGAGCGGGCGTAGCACGAACCTCGCGGGGACGACTACCGGGGCGCCACCTACTTCGCGGCGCGGTGGATGGCGCCGTCGCGGTCAATCCAGAAGACGTGGGCGGCGTCCACCACCGGCGGCCCCACTTCGTCGTCGCCGCTGGCGAAGTCCACTTCCCGGCCACCGTCGATGGAGACGCGGCGGATCCGGTCCGTCCCGCCACCGGTGGCCCACCAGACCTCGCCTTCGTGGACGTCAATCTGCGTGGGCAGGGTCTGCCGCCGGGCCAGAAGCCCAAGCTCCCCTTCGCCGTTCTTCGGGCCGCGCAGGACGAAGCCGTCGTCTCCGCGCGCGCCAATTTCGGTCCAGTAGATGAAGTCGTCCGGCGGGTTCGCGAGGGTGACGTGGGTGGGCGTCACCACCGCGCCGGTGGCGATGGCGCGAGGCGCCTGGCCCTCATCAATCCGGACGAGGCCGCCGGGCACCGACGCGTAGATGACGCCCGGCGCCGCGGCCACCGACGACGCCAGCGACTCCAGGGTGACCACGTCCGTCACCTCTCCGCCCGCGAGCGGCACCTTCCGGATGCGCCCTGCGCTGGTGGACCAGACGAGATTCGTCCCGTCGAAGGCGGGCCTTCGGACCGAGTACTCCTCGAGCGTCTGGGTGGCCAGGGTCCGGACCTCACCGCCCCCCTGGGGCACGCAGCGCAGCGCGTAGTCCTCCGCGCGGTTCACCCAGCAGACCTCTTCGCCAGCCACGGTGAGCGCCAGGGCCTTCTGGCCTTCAGCCAGCGTGGCCGGTTCCCCCCCGTCCTTGGGCAGGCGGAAGACGCGCTCCCCCGCGAACCAGAAGAGCGCCTCTTCAGTCTGGGCCAGCCCCTGGCTGAAGGCCTCCGTCCGGGCGATGACCTCCCCGGGGATGCCGGGGCCACAGCCGGAGGCGGCGAAGGCCAGCAGCGAGAGAGCCCCGACGAGCCAACACGCCGTCTCCGGGTGGGAGAGGGAGCGAAGTTCAGTGGCGCCCGCCGGCTGTCTCACACGCCTCCCTTAAGCGAACCGCTTGAAGAGCAGCACCGCGTTGGTGCCGCCGAAGCCGAAGGAGTTGCTCATCACCGCGTCCACGCGCACCTCGCGCGCCTGGCTGGGGACATAGTCCAGGTCGCACTCGGGGTCGGGGTTCTCGAGGTTGATGGTCGGCGGCAGGACGTTGCGGAGCATGGCCATCACGCCGATCACGCCTTCGGCGCCGCCCGCCGCGCCGAGCATGTGGCCGGTCATGGACTTGGTGGAGCTGACCATCACCTTCTTCGCGTGGTCGCCGAAGACGGTCTTGATGGCCCTGGTCTCGTTGGCGTCGTTGTACGGCGTGGAGGTGCCGTGGGCGTTGATGTAGCCCACCTCGTCCGGGTTCATCTTCGCGGACGCCAGCGCCAGCTTCATGCAGCGGGCCGCGCCCTCCCCTTCCGGCGCCGGCGCGGTGGCGTGGTGCGCGTCCGAGTTGGCGCCGTAGCCGACGAGCTCCGCGAGGATGGTGGCGCCGCGCTTCT
>CAZQVZ010000391.1:0-5497 GCA_964596895.1 uncultured Myxococcaceae bacterium | reverse complement strand
CGCCAGGCACCACAGGCTGCTTCCCAGCTCCGGGTCGCCAAAGGCGTGCACGTGGTCCACGCCGGTCACCGAGCCCACGACCTCCTGGGTCACGGCGTCCACCGCCACGAGGTAGGTCACCTCCCGCCCGTGGTGCCCGGACCAGACGACCTCCGGGTCCGCCGGCACCATGGCCCGCGTGGCGTAGATCCGGTTGACCGCCTCCACGTCCGCCTTCGTCGCCAGCCGGCGGATGAGGAAGCCGCGCGGCCGCAGACGCGCCACCCGGTAGCGCTCCAGCCACAGCCGGTAGGTGTGGGAGGGATCCAGGAACAGGTCCTGCGGCGCCAAAGACAGCACCACGTGCGGATCCCTCAGGTACAGGGCGATGTCCCGCTGCCCCTGCCGCTCGCAGGTGAGCACCCGGGCCAGCTCCGCGTGGTCCGAGAACGTGTGGGCGAAGATGAGCCGCCCCCACGCGCACTGGACCACCGCGTTGGAGGTGATGCCGTCCTTGAAGGGCGTGGGCGCATCCAGCCAGCTCGCCAGGGTGGGGGAGGTGCTTCTGTCGAAGCGGGGGTCGCCGGTGGTGCGCACGGTGCGTCCTCCGTTGGCCGAAGAATCAGAGCCCATGGGTCTGCAGCCACAGCTCGAGCAGCGCCACCTGCCAGAGCTTCGAACCGCGCAGGGGCGTGATGTGCGCTTCCGGCTCGCGCAGCAGGGTGGCCACGGAGTCCGCCTGGAACAACTCCCTTTGGCGCGCGGCCTTCGTGGACAGCGCCTCCTGGACCAATCCGAGGAAGGGCCCGCGCAGGTACTTGAGCGCCGGCACCGGGAAGTAGCCCTTCGGCCGGTCAATCACCTCCGACGGGATGATCTGCCTCGCCGCCTCCTTGAGGACGTACTTGCCGCCGTCCCGGAGCTTCAGCTCTGCGGGGATCCGCGCTGCCAGCTCCACCACCTCGTGGTCCAGGAACGGCACCCGGGCCTCGAGCCCGAACGCCATGGTCATGTTGTCCACGCGCTTGACCGGGTCGTCCACCAGCATCACGGTGGTGTCCAGCCGCAGGGCCTTGTCCACCGCCCGTGCGGCGCCGGGCCTGCCGAAGTGCTCCGCCACGAACTGCCGGCTGAAGTCTGCGCCCAGCCTGGACGGGTGGAGGACCTGCGCCATCTCCTGCTGGTCCCGGTCGAAGAAGACCTTCGCGTAGTCGTTCACGGGGTCCTGCGACTGCAGCAGGGGCGGGTACCAGTGGTAGCCGCCGAAGACCTCGTCGGCGCCCTGGCCGGACTGCACCACCCGCACGTGCCGGCTCACCGCCTCGGACAGGAGGTAGAAGCCCACGTTGTCGTGGCTGACCATGGGCTCGCTCATGGCCCTGATGCACGCCTGCACCGCCGGGACCGCGGTGGTGGAGTCGATGAAGAGCTTCTCGTGCGTGGTGCCGAAGCGCTTCACCACCACGTCCGAGTAGCGGAACTCGTCTCCCTCCTCGCCATTCACGGTCTCGAAGCCGATGGAGAAGGTCCGAAGCCCGCCGCCCGCTGCCTCCCGCTGCTCGGCGATGAGCCCGACGATGAGCGACGAATCCAGCCCGCCGGAGAGCAACACCCCCACCGGCACGTCCGCCACCAGCCTGCGCGAAACCGCCTTGCGCATCGTGTCGAGGACGAGCGCCTTCCAGTCCTCGAACGAGCGGCCTTCGTCCCCGGGCTTCGGCCCATAGGTGGGCTGCCAGTAGCAGTGTTCGGTGCGGCGGCCGTCCGCCTCCAGCGTCATCACCGTGGCCGGCGGGAGCTTCTGCACACCCTTGAGGAGCGTCCTGGGCGAAGGCACCACCGCGTGGAAGGACAGGTAGTGGTGCAGCGCCACCTCGTCCAGGGACGTGTCCACGCCGCCGCCCGCGAGCAGCGCCGGGAGCGAGGACGCGAACCGCAGCGCGCCGTCCACCTCCGAGAGGTACAAAGGCTTGATGCCCAGCCGGTCTCGCGCCAGCACCACCCGGTCCGTGGTCCGGTCGTGCAGCGCGAAGGCGAACATCCCCTGGAAGCGCTCCACGCACCCGGGGCCGAAGGCGTGGAACGCCTTGAGGATGACCTCGGTGTCGCCTTCCGAGAAGAAGCGGTAGCCCCGCTCCGACAGCTCCGCGCGCAGCGCCTTGTAGTTGTACAGGCACCCGTTGAAGACGATGGAGAGCCCCAGCTCCGAGTCCACCATGGGCTGGTGGGCGCTCTCCGACAGGTCGATGATCTTCAGCCGCCGGTGCCCAAAGGCCACGCCCCGCCGTGCGTAGAGGCCCGCGCCGTCCGGACCCCGCCGCGCCTGGGCCTCGGCCATCCGCTCCACCGCCGCTGCGCTGGCGTGCCGCCCGTCGAACCGGACCTCTCCCGCTATGCCACACACGTTCCCGCAACCTCCCGCAAAGGCCACGCGCCCAGAGCGGCCCCAGAAGGTTGGGACGGCGCCCGGCGGCGGCGAGGTGAGGTCTTGCGATTAGCAATTCCAATGATTGCAGGTCAAATCATCAGAAGAGCAGGCAGGCAGGAGTGTCCAGCGGCGCACGCGCGGAGCGGTCAGAACAGGTCCCAGCTCACACTGAAGTACCGGAGCATGCGCAGGTGCCGCTCGATCATCAGGTCGGTGTGGTCGCCGCGGAAGACATAGTGGACGTGGCTGATGCCGTAGCGGACGAGCTCCCGGTCGAAGTCCTCGGTGCCCAGCGCGGTCTCGTTGTCACCGCTGTCCAGGTACAGGAGCTTGAGCCCCCTCAAGGTGCGCTGGTGCTTGACCACCAGGGAGAGCGGATCCGCGTTCCACCAGGACTGCCAGATGGGATCCTCCCAGTCTGCGCCCCCGCGCTCGAAGGGCAGGTCCAGATACAGGGGCGGCCTGCCGGCGCTGGGCGAAAACGCTGACGCCTTGGCGTAGGCGGCCGCCGCGTTCCAGTCTCTGTCGAAGCCGATGCGCGCCCGCAGGTCCTCCAGGGAGGTGGGGCGGGCGTGCTTCTGCAGCGCCGTCTTGTAGAGGGACTTCCGGTACCGCATGGACATGGGGCTGCCGGAGAGGCTGCCCACGCTGGAGAAGGTGCCCGGGTACTTCATGGCCAGCTTGATGGCCCCGTGCCCGCCCATGGAGAACCCGGCGATGCCGCGTGAGCCTGCATGCGGCCAGGTCCGGTAGCGCGTGTCCACCCGCCCGACGATCTCGCGGACCACATAGGTCTCGAAGTTCCCGATGGTGGGGGAGTTGGCGTAGTAGCTGCCGCCGAAGCTGGTGGTCCCGTCCACCGCGACGATCACCATCTCCCCCAGCCGCCCGCGCAGCATCTCTTCGTAGGCGCCGCGCAGGACGTACAACGAGTCCAGGTGGCCGTCCTTCCGCTTGCCCAGGCCGTGCAGGAGGTACACCACCGGGTACTTCCGCTCCGGAGAGGTCAGGTAGGACGGCGGCAGGAGCACCGCGAACTCGCGCTCGTGCGGATCGCCAATCAGGTTGCCCTTGAGCGCCGGGGACTCGAAGCGCAGAAACTCGAGCTGCGGGCCGAGGTACTGATCCAGCCGGTTCGCGGGCGCCTCGGGTGCGCCCGGCGGCGGCGGGGGCGGGGCAGGGGGCTTGCCCTTCCTCTGCGCCGAGGCGGACAGGGGCAGCAGGAGGGCGAAGAGCAGGCAGACGGCGAAGGCGCGCACGCTCACGAGAGGACCTCTCGGGGCGGGTTTGACGCCGCGCCGGTGTCTGGTATTGGACCGCGCCATGTCATTGCTCGTCGTCGGCTCCGTCGCCCTGGATTCGGTGGAAACGCCCTTTGGCCAGGAGGAGGACGTCCTCGGAGGCTCGGCGACATTCTTCTCCACCTCCGCGTCGTTCTTCACCCCTGTTCGACTGGTCGCCGTCGTCGGTGACGACTTTCCCGAGCGGCACGTGGAGTTCCTGAAGGGCCGCGGCGTGGACTTGTCGGGGCTGACCCGGCAAGAGGGCAAGACCTTCCGCTGGAAGGGCCGCTACACCCACCAGCTCAACGAGGCGCAGACGCTGGACACCCAGCTCAACGTCTTCCAGCACTTCGCGCCGGAGCTGCCCGGGCCCTTCCGTGACTCCTCCCACGTCTTCTTGGGCAACATCCACCCTGCGCTGCAGGGCAGGGTCCTGGACCAGGTGGAGCGGCCGAAGCTGGTGGCCATGGACACCATGAACTTCTGGATCTCGGGCGAGCCCACCGAGCTCAAGAAGACGCTGGCGCGCGTGGACCTGCTCTTCGTGAACGACGGGGAGGCCCGGCAGCTGGCGGGCGAGCACAACATCGTCAAGGCGGCGCGGGCCATCCGGGCCCTGGGGCCGCGCATCGTGGTCATCAAGCGCGGGGAGTACGGCGCGCTGCTCTTCGACGGGGACCACACCTTCGGCTGTCCGGCGTTCCCGCTGCAGGACGTGTTCGATCCCACCGGCGCGGGAGACTCCTTCGCGGGCGGCTTTCTGGGCTACCTCGCCCGCCGCGGCGAGACGGATCACCACGGGCTGCGGCAGGCCATGGTCGCGGGGACGGTGATGGCGTCCTTCGCGGTGGAGAAGTTCTCCCTGGAGCGGCTGCGGGTGCTCGAAAAGCGCGAGATCAACGACCGCTGCGCCGCGTTCAAGGGCCTCACCCACTTCGAAGAGCTGGGCGAAGCAGCGCTTAGCCGGTAAAGCGAGACACATGTAGGTAGGGGGGTGACTTGACGTTCAATCGTCCGCCTCCGTACGCTTTTGAAGTCTTGCCACCCGGGGGGATGCGCCCACAGGGCGCCCGGAGGGCCACAGGTTGAGCGACAACCGGAAGCATGAACGGGTCTTCTCCCGCCTTCGCTGTTGGTGCGAGGGCGAGAACGTCACGTTCTACGCCCGGATGGGAAACCTCAGTGAGGGCGGACTGTTCCTGAGAACCAGCACCCCTTTGGCCGAAGGGAGCGAGACCACCGTCCGCATCGAGACCCGGGAGCAGGCGGAGGTCTCGGCGAAGGCGCGGGTGATGTGGGCGCGCCCGGACACCAACGGTCACCCGGCCGGCATGGGTTTGCGCTTCGAGCAGATCGACGAGCGGGCGCTTGAAGTCATCCGCCGGATCATCGAGAACGAGCAGCGGACACGGACCGAGAGCGCAACCGGCAGCTAGCCGCCGGGGACTCTCAGGGGGCACGATGCGGCTGGCGATCATCTCGGACATCCACTCCAACGTGGAGGCGCTGACCGAGGTCCTGCGTACAGCAGAGCAGTACAAAGTCGACAGGGTGGTGTCGCTGGGGGACATCGTCGGTTACGGCGCGTCTCCCAACGAGTGCTGCGATCTCGTCCGCGCCCACACCGAGGTGACGCTCCTGGGGAACCATGACGCGGCGGTGGCCGGGCGCATGGACTACTCCTTCTATTACGACGCCGCCCGCCACGCCCTGGACTGGTCTGCCAACGTGGTCTCGGACGAAAACCTCGAATGGCTGCGGAGCCTGCCGTACACCTACCGGATTGGAGAGGTGGGCTTCTGCCATG
>CAZQVZ010000390.1:0-5534 GCA_964596895.1 uncultured Myxococcaceae bacterium | reverse complement strand
TGAACCCCGAGCGCGTGTCGATGCCGGACTTCGACATCGACTTCTGCCAGGACCGGCGAGACGAGGTCATCAACTACGTCTCCGACAAGTACGGCAAGGACAACGTCGGGCAGATCATCACCTTCGGCTCGCTCAAGGCGAAGAGCGTGCTGCGCGATGTCTGCCGCGTCTTCGGCCTGCCCTTCTCCGAAGGGGACCGCATCGCCAAGCTGGTGCCGGAGGTCCTCAACATCACCCTCAAGCAGGCCATCTGGGGCGACCCGGACAAGGGCATCGCGGGGGAGCCGCGGCTCAAGGAGATGATGGACAACCCCCAGGTGCTCGGGAACGCCGAAGGCATCGGGGACATCACCTCCAAGGACGTGCTCGACATCTCCCTGTCGCTCGAAGGGCTGCACCGCCAGGCCGGCATGCACGCGGCCGGCGTGGTCATCGCCGACAAGCCCCTGTGGGAGTTCGTCCCCGTCTATTCGCCGGGGGACGGGGTGCTGGTCACCCAGTTCGCCAAGGACGAAGTGGAGGCGGCGGGCCTGGTCAAGTTCGACTTCCTCGGCCTCAAGACCCTCACCGTCATCCAGCACGCGCTGGACGCGGTGAACAAGCACCGGCCCGAAGACCAGCAGATCCTCCGGCACCAGATCCCCCTGGACGACAAGCCCACCTTCGACCTCATCAGCCGCGGCGACACCGCCGGCGTCTTCCAGATGGAGTCCTCCGGCTTCACCGAGATGGTGATGAAGCTCAAGCCGTCCTGCTTCGAGGACGTCATCGCCGCCGGCGCGCTCTACCGGCCGGGCCCCCTGGACCAGAAGCTCGAAGACGGCCGGACCATGGTGGACGTCTACATCGACCGGAAGCACGGGCGGGACACCGTCACCTATCCGCACCCGGACCTGGAGCCGGTCCTCAAGGACACCTACGGCGTCATCGTCTACCAGGAGCAGGTGATGCAGATCTCGCAGGTCCTGGGCGGCTACTCGCTCGGCCGCGCGGACCTGCTTCGCCGCGCCATGGGCAAGAAGAAGGCCGAAGTCATGGCCAGGGAGCGCGAGGGCTTCCTCGAGGGCTGCAAGAAGACCGGCGTGGACCTCAAGGTCGCGGGCGACATCTTCGCCCTGATGGAGAAGTTCGCGCAGTACGGCTTCAACAAGTCGCACTCGGCCGCGTACGGCCTCATCACCCTCCACACCGCGTGGCTCAAGGCCCACTACCCCGTGGAGTTCATGGCCGCGCTGCTCTCCAGCGAGAAGGACAACACCGACAAGGTGGTGGCCCACATCGCCGAAGCGCGCGCCTCCGGCCACGAGGTCCTCCCCCCGGACATCAACGTCTCGGACCTCGCATTCACCGCGGTGGAGGGAAAGATCCGCTTCGGGCTCGGCGCCATCAAGGGCGTGGGCGAAGGCGCCATCGAGGCCATCCTCGAGGCGCGCAAGGCGGGCCTCTTCGTGGACCTCTTCGACTTCTGCGAGCGCGTGGACACCCGCAAGGTCAACCGCAAGGTCATCGAGGCCCTGGTGAAGGCCGGCGCCTTCGACTTCACCAGGCGGCACCGAAGGCAGCTCTTCGACACCATCGAAAAGGCGCTCGAGCGGGGCGCGTCTTCACAGCGGGACAAGGAGGTGGGCCAGGAGTCGCTCTTCGGGCTCCTGGGCGGCGGAGGCGGCGGCGCGGGGCTGCCCGGCACCGGCGGCGGGATGGCCAATGACTACGTCCGCTGCGACGAGTGGAGCGAGAAGGAGCGGCTCTCCTTCGAGAAGGAGGCCATCGGCTTCTACGTGTCCGGCCACCCGCTCCACCAGTACGAGAAGGAGCTGCGCCGCTACGCGCGTCCGTGCTCCGCCGTCCAGCGCGGCCGCAAGGACGACAAGATCACCGTCGCCGGCATCGTCTCGCAGTTGCGCGAGCGCCCCACCAAGACCGGCAAGCGGATGGCCTGGGTGACCCTGGAGGACCTCTCCGGCCACGTGGAGCTGGTGTGCTTCCCCGGCAAGGACGGCTCGCGGCCCATGATGGACAGGAACGGCCGCTGGGCGAAGGGCAGCGCCAAACCGGGCTTCGAGGACTGGGAGCCCCTGCTCAAGGCGGATGACCCCATCCTCGTCACCGGCACCGTGCAGCTCAACACCCGGGATGAAGAGAACCCGGTGGCGGAGCTCATCGTCGAAAACGTGCAGTCGCTCAAGGAGGTGCGCGAAAAGCGCGCGCGCCGGGTGGAGGTCCGCGCCACCCATGACCTCTTCACCGAGGACCGGCTCAACCGGCTGCTGGACCTGGCCCGGAAGAACGAAGGCACACTGCCCCTGGGCGTCTCCATGATCTTCCCTGGTGAAGCGGAGGTCATCGTCAGCGCCAACCGCTTCAAGGTGAACCCCTCGGACGAGTTCATCCACATGGTGGAGCAGCTCTTCGGCGGCAAGGTGGTGGAGGTGGGCTGAGCCGAAGCACCGTCGTCCTGAGACGACCCTCCCCGAAGATCCCCCGCGCCAGAGAACTTCGGTCAGCCCAGCGGCCAGCCGGGCGGACCCGAGCTGGCCTCGAGCTTCGCTCGTCCGCACGTTCGTCCTGATGGGGAGGAGATTCGGCATGAAGCTTTGGAGAAGGGGAGCGCTGGCGGCGCTCGCGGCGGGGCTGGCCCTGGGTGTGGCCGGCTGCCGCCTCGAACTGGGGTCCCTCGCCGAGCAGGCGCAGGTCTTCACGCCGCAGCAGGGGCAGGGCGGCTCGGGCGCAGCGGGCGTCACGCCGCCTGTGGACGCACAGTTGCAGGGACAGGCCCATGGAGAGGGGCTGGGGAACGTGGTGGACGGCCACGGCTACGAGCGCAGCCAGGAGGTGGGCGCGCCCGAGCCGCTTCAGGCCGGGCCGGCCCCCGCGGCTGCCCCGGCACACTGACCCCGGCGGCGAACCACCGCTGGGCCACCGGCTCACGAAGGAGGCGCGCCCCTCCCACCCGGAGGCGGCGCGCCTTCGCCTCTGAGGTCAGTCGCGGCGAGGGGCGCCAGACCTTCAGCCCACCTGCTGGCGGCGCCTGCGCACCAGCGGTTCGTCGCCCAGGGGGAAGAACGAGAGGACCAGGATCAACAGCGCCGCCGCGAGGTTGTTGAAGAGCGTGAGCGGGCCGCCGGGGCTGACGAAGGAGGCGACCAGGAGCCACACCCCCACCAGCGCGGTGAGGATGCGCAGCGAGGACAACTTCGCGGACAGAAGCCCCAGCCCCACGGTGAGCCCACCGGCCCCGAGCGCGAGGAAGGCCTGCACCCGGCTGTGCGGCCACAAGAACACCGTGAGGACGAGCCACGCGCCCAACGCGACCTGCATCAGCCGCGGCGGCCAGGTGCGCCTGGACAGAGGCGCCTTCTGCGTGGGGGCCCCCTGGACCCGGCCCCCTCTATTGCGACCGGGTGTGGTGGCCATGCCCGGAAGATGGAGGCGGCGCGCCACATCGGAAGACCCACGGCGGCCGGGCGCCTGCCCGCTCGGGTGCTACGCTCGGCGGCCATGGACGCTGAAGAGGCCCGTTACCGCAAGCAGGTCGAAGACTTTCCAACATCTCCGCTGCCGCACTTCGCCCTGGGGCGCTACCTCCTGGCCAACGGCCGCGGCGCAGAGGCCATCGGGCCGTTGGAGGAGGCCAACCGGCTCCAGGTGGACTTCGCGGCGGGGATGGTCTCCTTGGCGGACGCCTACTCGGCAGCCGGGCGGACGGACGACGCGCGCCGCACCTTCCAGACCGCGAGGGCGTTGGCGCTGGCCCAGGCGCACCCCTCGCTCGCCGAGGAGATCGACGAGCGGCTCGCGGACCTTGACTAGCGCGGCCGGGACAACAGGGGCGCCCGCAGGCCATTGCGGCCCGAGGAGACCGGGAGCAGCATCTGGGGTCATGGGCGCGCGGGTGGCCGCAACGGTGCTGGTGGTCGACGACGACGAGCAGATCCTGCATCTGATGAAGCAGGTGCTGGGGCGGGACTTCCAGGTCCACACCGCCACCAGCGCGGAAGAGGCGCTGGCGCTCCTGCGCAGCGAGAAGTTCCACGCGGTGGTCAGCGACCACATGCTCCCCGCCATGACCGGCGTGGATCTGCTGCGCGAAGTGGCCACGCTCCAGCCGGACGCCGCGCGGGTGCTGGTGACCGCCTCCTCGCGCGTGGACACCGCGCAGGACGCCATCAACCTCGCGCGGGTGCGCCGCTTCCTCGCCAAGCCGTTCCGCGCCGCGGAGTTGCTCTCCACCGTGGGCGAAGCCATCCACGAGGCGGCGGTGGCGCAGATCAAGAGCGAGCTCGTCCGCGAGCTGAAGGCGCGCAACAACGAGCTGTCCCGCGCGCTGGAGGGGGTGGAGACGCGCGACCGGAGCCTCTCGGAGAACCTGCTGGGGCTGGCGTTCCGGGACGGGGTCACCGGCCTGTACACCCACCGCTTCTTCCAGGAGGCCCTCAGCGCCGCGGTGGTCCGCGCCCGCGCCTCCCGGCAGGGCTTCGCCCTGGTGATGGTGGACGTGGACCGCTTCCGCGCCTTCAACGGCGAGCAGGGCTGGGCGGAGGGAGACCTGGTGCTGGGCAAGGTCGCGGCCCTGTGCAGCACCGGCGCGGAGGTGGCCGCCCGCTTCGGCGCCAACACCTTCGCCTCGCTCCTGCCGGGGGCGGACGGCGCTCAGGCCGCCGCGTGGGCAGAAGGGGTGAGGGCGCAGGCGGAGGCAATGGGGAAGGGGCCGGAGGCGCCGGGGCCCTTCACCGTGCGCGCCGGCTACGCCCTCTTCCCGTCGGGTGGCGAAGACGAAGCCTCGCTCATCGCCGCCGCGGAGCGGGCCGTCGCCCAGGCGGGCGCGCAGGGCGGCAACCGCGTGGTGGCCGCGGCTACAGCTCCACCTTCACCGGCTTGATCCGCCAGATCTCCTCCGCGTACTGCCGGATGGTCCGGTCCGAGGAGAAGCGGCCCACCCGCGCCACGTTGAGCACGGCGCTCTTCATCCAGCCCGCGGTGTCCCGGTACGCCCGCACCAGCCGCTCCTGCGCGTCGGCGTAGGCGCGGAAGTCCGCCAGCACCAGGTACCGGTCCTCTTCGAGCAGCTGCGCGATGAGCGGCTGGAACAGGGTCCGGTCCTCCGGGGAGAAGAACCCCGAGCCCACCAGGTCCAGGACCTCGCGCACGTCCGCGTCGGTCTCGTAGACCTGCCGGCCGCTGTAGCCCTGCCCCAGCTTCGCGATGACCTCGTCCGCGGTGAGCCCGAAGAGGAAGAAGTTCTCCTCCCCCACCGCGTCCCGGATCTCGATGTTCGCCCCGTCCAGGGTCCCGATGGTCAAAGCGCCGTTGAGCGCGAACTTCATGTTCCCGGTGCCAGACGCCTCCATCCCCGCGGTGGAGATCTGCTCGGAGACGTCCGCGGCGGGGAAGATCCGCTCGGCGAGCGACACCCGGTAGTTGGGCAGGAACACCACCTGGATGCCGGTGGTCCCCGCGTCCGAGTTCACCACCTCGGCGATGCCGTTGATGAGCCGGATGATCAGCTTCGCCTGGTGGTACCCCGGCGCCGCCTT
>CAZQVZ010000389.1:0-5580 GCA_964596895.1 uncultured Myxococcaceae bacterium | reverse complement strand
AGCATGGGCTTGCCGTCCTTTCGGTCCTCCACCTTACGCGAGAGCTGCGAGAGCGCGACGATGGGCACCTCCAGCTCCTTGGAGAGCTGCTTCAGGCTGCGGCTGATCTGCGACACCTCGAGCTGCCGGCTCTCCTTGCCCGCCGGCGCGTTCATCAGCTGCAGGTAGTCGATGACCAGCAGCCCCAGGCTCGGGTCCTTCTGCTTGAGCCGGCGCGCCTTGGACCGCAGGTCGAACGGGGTGAGGGCGCCGGTGTCGTCGATGTAGAGGGGCGCGCTGAAGAGCTTCGCCGCCACCTCCTGGAACTTCTCCTGATCGAGCTGGGTGAGCCGCCCGCCGCGCAGCTTCCCCATCTCGATGCGCGCGTGCGAGGCGAGCAGACGCATCAGGAGCTGCTCGGAGGGCATCTCCAGGGAGAAGATCCCCACCCCGCGGTTCTCGTTCAGCGCCGCGTGCACCGCCATGTTCATGGCCAGGGACGTCTTCCCGATGCCGGGGCGCGCCGCGAGGATGATCAACTCGCCGGGGTGGAAGCCGGTGAGCTGCTTGTCGAGATCGATGAAGCCGGTGGGCAGCCCGGTGATGCCGCCGCCGCCGCGCTGGAGCTTGTCCAGCAGGGTGAGGGTGGCCTCCATCAGCTCGCGGACCGGCTTGAGCTCTCCTTCGCGCCGCTTGTCGGCGATGTTGAAGACCTTTTGCTCCGCCTGGTCCAGCAGTTCGTCCAGCGCGCCCACCTCCTGCGAGGCGAGCTGCTGGATCTCCCGGCCCACGTGCGCCAGCCGCCGGCGGATGGCCTGGTCCTTGACGATCTTCGCGTACTCGAGCGCGTTCTGCGCCATCGGTACGACCTGATCGAGGTTCATCAGGTATGCGGGCCCGCCCACCGTCCCCAACTGCCCCAGGATCTTGAGCTGCTCGGCGAGGGTGAGGTGGTCCACCCGGGACCCGTCCTTCTCGAGCTGCACCATGGCGCCGAAGATCTGCGCGTGTGCCGGGTGCGCGAAGTCCTCCGCCTCGACCACCGCCACCACGTCCGCGAGGACCTGGTTGTCCGCCAGCACCGAGCCCAGGACCGCCCGCTCCGCGGCCAGATCCTCGTGTGGCCTGCCCCCGACTGCCATCTCGCTTCGCATCAGGCGGCGGAGTCTAGCGGCGGGCCTCTGTGGATTGGGAGATGGAGGTTCCTGTGGGATGGGTGTGGAGAGTCGCCCCCAGGTGGAGCGCGCACGCCGCAGGGGCCCTTTGGCCCTGCCGCGGCAAGCGGCCGTGATGGCTGGCAGAAGGGGAGGTCGCCCCGGGGGCACATGCCATGCTTTGATCCCCGCCATGGTTTTCCCTCGACTGCATGCCTGTATGACCGCCGCAACCGGGCTCCTGCTCCTCGGAGGCTGTGACCTGGACGGCGCCGCGGATCTCCGGGTGTCAGCGGAGGTGGGTGAGACGGGGAAGGGGAAGGGGGAGGAGGCGCTCAACTGTGACGCCCCCTCGCCCGGGCCCATGCCCGTCCGGCGGCTGTCCCACCGGGAGTACCGCTACGCGCTCGAAGATCTCTTCGGAAGGCCCCAACTCGCCCAACAGGCGGCCTCGCGGCTGGTGTCAGACCCCACCTCCCTGGGCTTCTCCAACAGCGCCACGCTCCTGGACGTGAAGCCGGTGCTCGGCCAGCAGTACATGGAGACCGCGGAGTGGGTGGCCGAAGAGTTGGTGAAGGACCTGGGCGCGCTGTTGTCGTGTGATGCGCAGGCGGACCCCGAAGGCTGCGCGCAGGCGCTGGTCACCTCGCTGGGGGAGCGCGCCTACCGCAGGCCGGTGACCTCCGAGGAGCGCGCGGCGTACCTCGCGAAGTTCCACACCCTGCGCGCCGAATACGACTTCGCCACCGCCGCCGAATGGCTCATCGCCACGGTGCTGCAGTCACCGCACTTCCTCTACCGGTACGAACTGGACGAAGGCGCGGCAGCGTCGGTGCGCGCGGTCCGGCCGCAGGAGCTGGCGCAGCGGCTGTCCTTCTTCATCTGGCACTCGGCGCCGGACGCAGCGCTGCTGGCCGCCGCGGCGGAGGGCCGGCTGCAGACCGCCGAGGACGTGGCCCGCGAGGCGAAGCGGATGCTCTCGGACCCCCGGGGCACCCGCTTCCTCCACTTCTTCGAGGAGTGGCTCGACGTGGACAAGCTCGGCACCTACACGCGGGAGGCGGCGGCCTTCGGGAGCCTGCCGGATGATCTGCCGGCGCTCTTGCGCGAAGAGACGCGGGCGGTGGTCCGGCACGTGATGTTCGAAGCGGAGGAGAAGCCGACCCTGCAGTCCCTGCTCACCGCGGACTTCACCTTCGCCAATGACCGGCTGGCGGCGCACTACGGGCTCTCCGCGGTGCACGGCGCCTCCTTCCAGAAGGTGGCGCAGCCGCCCGGCCGCATCGGCGTGTGGATGCTGGGCGGGCCGCTCTCCTCGCACGACAAGCCCACGCGCACCAGCATCGTCAACCGCGGCATCCGCGTCCGCACCGCGCTCTTGTGCCACAACATCCCCGCGCCGCCGGACGACGTGAGCCTCACCCTGGGGCCCATCGATCAGACGGCCTCGCAGGCGGACCGGCTCGCCGAGCACCGCACCAACCCCTCCTGCGCCGGGTGCCACGGGCTCATCGACCCGCTCGGGCAGGCCTTCGAGAACGTGGACGGCGTGGGCCGGCTGCGCACGGAGGACGAAGCGGGCAGGCCGGTGGACACCAGGGGCCACGTCACCTCCACCCGCGACGCGGATGGGGCGGTGACGGACGGCGCGCACCTGATGGAGCGGCTCGCGCAGAGCGAACAGGTCCGCTCCTGCTTCGCCACGCAGCTCTTCCGCTATGCCTTCGGCCGCGAGGAGCGTGAGTGGGACGCCTGCACCCAGAAGCAGGTCTGGGAGCGCTTCGAGGCGTCGGGCTTCGACCTGAGGGAGCTGGTGATAGGCATCGTCACTTCGGATGCGTTCCTGTACCGGGAGGTGCGCTCATGAGCGGCCACGGTTTCTCTCGCCGCAACCTCCTGCGCGGCGCCGCAGGGCTCACCCTGACCCTGCCCTGGCTGGAGTCTTTGGCGCAGACGGCCGGTACGCCGCCCCGCCGGGTGGTCTTCTGCTTCACCGCCAACGGCGATCAGGTGGCGCGCCGCATGGCGGTGAAGAGCGAGACCTCGTTCGTGTTCGACGAGATGCTCCAGCCCTTCGAGGCCTGGCGGAAGGACCTCATCGTCCTCGACGGGGTGAACAAGTTCCACAACCTGCTGCCGTCCGGCCAGCAGGCGGACGCGCACCAGCAGGGCGGCTCGGCGCTGGCGCCCTGGCCGTCCGGGAGCGGCTCCTTCCCCATCGGTGGGACGGACTCGACCATTGGCTACGTGGAGGGCCCGTCCGCGGACCGCGTGCTCGGAGACCGGGTGCTGCAGGTGGCGCCGGGGGTGCCCTACCGCCACCTCGTGTACCGGGTGGGGGACAGCTGGAACAACATCTGGAACCAGCACGCGCACGCCGGGCCGCAGGGGACGCAGGCGCCCATCCCGCCGGAGACCAACCCCTTCGGGGCCTACAGCCGGATCTTCGGGAACCTCAACGCCGAGCAGACCGAGGCCCTCAAGAGAAGGCTGCGGCTGCGCCAATCGTCGCTGGACCTGCTCACCGGGGAGCTCTCGAGCCTGCGGCCGAAGCTGGCGTCCGCGGACCGGGTCCGGCTCGAACAGCACACCGAGGCGCTCCGCGAGATAGAGCGCGGGCTCACCGCCCTCAACGAGCAGGTGCCGCAGTGCCAGCCCCTGCAGCTCCCCGGCAACTTCGACGTCTACAACCCGGACAACTACGCGCAGGCGGGCTTCCTCTTCTTCAAGATCACCGCCATGGCCTTCGCCTGTGACCTCACCCGGGTGGTCCAGTTCAACTGGAGCGGCAACACCTCGGACCGGGTCTACAAGCCGCTGGGCCTGTCCGAAGGCCACCACACCATCTCCCACGACTCCAGCGACGCGGCCTTCACGAAGATCCGCGCCATCAAGCGGCACCTCTTCGACCTGTCCTGCCAGCTCCACACCGAGCTCGCGGCCATCCCCGAAGCGGGCGGCAGCGTCTGGGACAACACCCTGGTGGTCCACTGGAGCGAGCTGTCCCAGGGAGACACCCACGCGCGCAACAACGACCTCGTGGTGTTGGCGTCCGGCTCGCCGTATTACCGGCGCGGGCGCTACCTGAGCCTCGCCGGGACGCAAAGGCGCAGCTTCAGCGACGTGCTCGTCTCCTGCTTCCACTTCATGGGCTTCGAGGACGTGACCTCCTTCGGCCACGCCCCCCTGGGCGGCGGCGGACCGCTCCCCGGGCTGACCTGACCTGTAGGCGGCCTGCCCCGGCAACCCGGAGAAAGCCCGCCTGGTGGGGCGCCGGGTGTTGCACAAGTGCGCGACACGGAGCCCTCGCCGCCGTATGACTCTGCCGCATGAAGGTCTCGAGAAACGCGAAGTGCCCGTGCGGCAGCGGCAAGAAGTACAAGCAGTGCTGTGGTCAGAAGGAGCCCCGGTCCACCAGCTGGTCCAAGGTGGGCATCGCCGTGGTGGGCGCAGCGCTCCTGTATGGGCTCGGCCACGGCATCTACTCGGTGGTCACCTCGGAGGGCTCAGGGGACGGACGGGTCTGGTCCGCTGAGCACGGCCACTGGCACAACGCGGACGGCACGGAGTTGGGCAGCGCGCCGCGCCCGGTGGGGGCCTCCACGCCGCAGCCGGCCGGGCCTGCGCCGGCAGGCAAGGTCTGGTCCGAAGAGCACGGCCACTGGCACGACCAGTAGGCGCGGAAAACAAAAAGGGCGCGGGCCTGTGCGGCGCCGCGCCCCTGCTGCTGTTCGCTCACCCGGGTGGGAGCGGAGACCTAGGTCTCGGGGACGACTTCCACCTTGATCCTGGTGACGACGTCCCGGTGCAGGCGGACCTCCACGTCCCACGAACCGACGGCCTTGATGGGCTCCGGCAGGTGGATGTGGCGACGGTCGATCTTCTGACCTTTGGCCGCGAGCGCCTCGGCGATGTCCAGCACGGTGACCGAGCCGAAGAGCTTGTCCTGGTCGCCCACCTTCCGGGCGATCTTGACCTCCACACTGGAGAGGCCCTTGGCCTGCTGCTCCGCAGAGGCCTTGAGCTTCGCCTGACGGGCGGAGATGACGCCCTTCTCGTGCTCGAGCTGCTTGATGTTCCGCTCGTTGGCGAGGACCGCCATCTTGCGGGGCAGCAGGTAGTTGCGGCCGAAGCCGTCCTTCACGGTGACGACCTGGCCGGACCGGCCGAGGTTCGCCACGTCTTCCCTCAGGATGACCTTCATGACGTGCTCCTCTGGGCCTAGCCCATCACCACGGTGTAGGGGATGAGGGCCACGTTGCGGGCGCGCTTGATGGCAGACGCCACGCCGCGCTGGTGCTTGGCGCAGTTGCCCGAGATCCGCCGGGGGATGATCTTGCCGCGCTCGGTCACGAAGTACTTCAGGGTGTTCTGATCCTTGAAGTCCACGTGGTCGATCTTGTCTGCGCAGAACCGGCAGACCTTCTTGCGGCCAAAGCCGCCCCGG
>CAZQVZ010000388.1:0-5603 GCA_964596895.1 uncultured Myxococcaceae bacterium | reverse complement strand
TGAGCTTGCGCAGGGCCTGGCTCATCAGCCGCGCCTGCACGCCCATGTGCGCGTCACCCATCTCGCCTTCGATCTCCGCCCGCGGCACCAACGCCGCCACCGAGTCCACGACGATGAGGTCCACCGCGCCCGACCGGACGAGGTGCTCGGTGATCTCCAGCGCCTGTTCCCCGGTGTCCGGCTGCGAGATGAGCAGCTCCTCCACTCGCACCCCGAGCTTGCGCGCGTAGCTCACGTCCAGCGCGTGCTCCGCGTCCACGAAGGCCGCCACGCCGCCCTGCGCCTGCACCTGGGCAATGGCATGCAGCGTGAGCGTGGTCTTGCCAGACGACTCGTTGCCGAAGATCTCCACCACCCGACCGCGCGGGTAGCCGCCCACCCCCAGCGCCCGGTCCAGCCCCACCGACCCGGTGGGGATGACGCTGATCTTCTGCGCCGCCTCTTCGCCGCCGCCCAGCGTCATCACCGCCCCCTTCCCGAACTGCTTCTCGATCGCCGCCACCGCAGCGGCCACTGCCTTCAGCTTCTCTGACACCTTGCTCATCCGCGCCTCCCGCGCCCTTTGTGCCGGCCAGGTCCATCCCGCCCGCGCGGCCACCGTTCGCAAGGGGTGTGCCGCGCGCTTCCCGTGTGGCCGCCCTGACCATTCGTCCCGGGCAGCGCACCCACCGTCCGCGCGCGCGGAGCGACATGGATGTCTCTCGACGGGCGAGAAACCGCGCGCGATGGTGCCCGCGGTCCATGCGCCCAGTCAGCCTGCTCATCGTCGGCGGTGGAGCGTCCGGGACGGCCATGCTCCAGGCGCTCGCCCAGAGTGCATGGTCCGGCTCCGTGGCCCTGGTGGAGCGCGGGCATGAGCTCGGACCGGGGCTGCCCTATGCGGACGCGTCCTTGCCGTTCCACACCATGGGCCGCACCCGCACCACGCGGCACCAGAAGGGGGAGCAGCTCCGCGCCCGTGCACAGGCGGCCGCGGCGGCGCTGAAGACCCGGCGGGTGGAGCTGCACCTCTTGACGGACACGCAGGTGACCGCGCTGCGCCGTGAAGCCGACGGAGGCTGGCGCGCGGAGACGTCTGCTGGCTCCGTCCGCGCCGAGCACGTGGTACTCGCCACCGGCCATTGGCACGTGCACCGGCTCTCCCACCTTTCGCGCGCGGTGGACTGGCGCTGGGACGTGCGTCGCCTGCTCGCGGCCATCCGGGACGAAGAGGACGTGCTGGTGCTCGGGATGGGCCAGTCCGGCATCGACGTGGCGACGGCACTGGCAGAGCGCCGGGGGGACGTCTCGAAGGCCGGCCGGGTGGTGCTCGCTTCGCGCAGCGGGCTTCTGCCGTCGGTGTTCGGGCACATCGGTGACAAGAGACGGAGCGGCGCCACCAGGCAGCTCGAGACGCTGCTCGAGCCCTCCCAGGTTCGTCTCGCGGACGTCGTCGCCGCCGTGCGCGCGGACACGCAGGCGGTCGCGGGACCCGCTCATCCCCTTCCCGAGTGGAGCGACGAGACGCTTCTCGCATCCGTACGCGACGTGGATGGGCACGCGCTCTTGCGTCGGGAGGTCGCCGACGCGAAGGCCTCACACGCTGGCATGCGGCCCATCCCATGGCACCCGGTGCTCTGGCACGGCATGGTGCACTTCCACGCGCTGTGGCCGCGACTGCCTGCTGAAGACCGGCTCGCCCTGGCGGCGCGGTGGACGCCCTTGATGCGGCATGTGGAGGCGATTCACGTCGACGCGGGGGAGCGGCTCCTGGCGCTGCTCGACGAAGGGCGGCTGGAGTTGGCGGGCCCAGGGGAAGACGTGACCCTCCGCGAGGATGAACACGGCGTCACCGCCCGCGGAGGTCGCGCCACTGTGACAGCGCACCGCATCGTGGACGCGCGCGGGCCAGATCCCCGCATCGATCTGTCGGACGACTCGCTGGTCCGATCACTTCTCGAAGCAGGCCACGTGTCGCCTGCGCGCATTTCGTTCCGCGCTCAGCCATCGAAGCCGCCCTTGCCACCGGAAGGCTGGCGCGTTGAGCAGCGCGAAGGTGAGCACACGCTCATCACCGGCGGGCTCTGGGTAGACCCCCGCACCTTCGCGGCGCTCGACGCAGGAGGGAGAACGCACGGCCTCTTCACGCTGGGCCCACTGACGGCGGGCCAGTTCCCCTTCTACGCCGGGCTGTGGGCGGCCAGGCAGGGGGCAGCGCGGATCGTCCGCGCGCTCCTCCAACAGTGAGCTTGCGTCCCGCTCGCGGCCGGCAGAGAAGCTGCGTCCCCATGAACCTCCCGCTGCGTCTCTCCCTGCTGCTCCTGGTTGGACCGCTCCTCGCTGCCGGCTGCGCCACCGCGTACACGCGGCCGGAAGTGACGCTGCAGGACGTGCACGTAGACAGGCTCGGGCTCACCGACGGCTCATTGCAGGTGGAGCTGGACGTGATGAACCCGAACGTCTTCACGCTCAACACCGAGGCGGTGAGCTACCTCGTCCACGTGCGCGAGGCGGATGCGCCCGAAGACGCGCCCTGGGGGCAGCTCGGCAACGGCGTCTTCGACGAGCCAGTCACCATCGCCGCCAAGGAGACGAAGCGGGTGCTCATCCCCGTGGACTTCAGCTACGCGGCGCTGGGCTCGGCGTCGGTCGGGCTGCTCCGGGCGAAGGCGCTCGAGTACCGCGTCACCGGCACCATCACCGCGCTCACGCCGGTGGGGAGGCGGCAGATCCCCTTCGAACGGAAGGGCCTCTTCGACCCGCGAAAACGCTAGGCGGCGCGGCCCGCGCGCTTCCGCTTTCCTTCGACGCCGGTCTCGGCAATGGCCTCGTCGTCACCGCCCTTGCCGCCCAGCTCCCGGTGGAGCCGGATGATGGCGTCTCGCGTCTGCCGCAACAGCGCGTCGCGGTCGTCCGCGCCCAGGTGAGCGGTGGGGATGGGCTCGCCCACCTTCATGCGGATGAGACCGGGGCGGATGCGGAAGCCGGTCCGCGGGAGCACCGCGCCCGAGCCGTCGATGGCCACCGGGATGATGGGCACCCTGGCCTCCACCGCGAGCACGAACGGGCCCTTCTTGAAGGGCAGGATGCTGCCGTCCGGCGACCGCGTGCCTTCGGGGTAGACGAGGATGTTCGCGCCGTCGCGGATGCGCTCGCCCGCGGCGCGCAGGCTCTGAACCGCCTGGGAGCGGTCCTTCCGGTTCACGAAGATCATCCCGGTGAACCACATGTACCAGCCGATGAACGGCACCCGCTTGAGCGTGTGCTTGGCCACGAAGCGCAGGTTGGCCGGCAGCCCGGCAAACGCGCACGGGATGTCGATGGCGGACTGGTGATTCATCACGAAGATGTGCGGCTTCGACCAGTCCACGTCCGGCAGCTTCTCCACCACCAGCCGGGAGCCGGTGGCGCTGATGAGCGGCGGCGCCCACAACCAGCGCGCCATGGCCAGGGGGAGCTGACGGCGGAACGTCACCAGCCCGGCCACGAACGCGCAGGTGATGCAGAAGGCCGACCAGAAGGAGAGGAACAGCGCGTGCCCCACGTTGATGAGCGGGTACACCGCCTCCAGCCAGGCCGGTCTGGGAGCGGCCTGGGCGGGGAGGACCGACAGGGACTGAGGTGGGCGCTGCGGCTCGGCGGACATCAGGCCTCCTGTTGGGTGCAGTGCCCCGTCCTACTGGAGGATGGCCGCCAATCAAAGCCACGACGCCAGGAGGGTCCAAAAGCCCGTCTGATGGGCAGCCGAAGAGGCGTGCAGGGCCTTCTCGCCACTTCCATTTGCATTCGGCCGCGGCGGACGCACTCAGGAGAGGAAGGGAGAGCAACCCAGATGGCCAACGACAAGGTGCCGCACGTGGTGATCATTGGCGGAGGGTTCGCCGGGCTCACGGCCGCGCGCGCGCTGCAGAAGGCGCCGGTGCGGGTGACCCTCATCGACCGGCGCAACCACCACCTCTTCCAGCCCCTGCTCTACCAGGTGGCCACCGCGGCGCTGAACCCGAGCGACATCGCCGCGCCCATCCGGCACTTGATCCGCAAGAACGCGGCGGTGCTGCTCGCGGACGTGGTGCGCATCGACCCGGACCACAAGCGGGTGGTGCTCAAGGACGGCGAGGTCTCCTACGACTACCTCCTGCTCGCGACGGGGGCCACGCACTCCTACTTCGGCAACGACCACTGGGCGAAGGACGCGCCGGGCCTGAAGACCCTGGACGACGCGCTGGAGATCCGCCGGCGGATGCTGCTCGCGTACGAAGCCGCCGAGCGCGAAGAGGACAACGAGTGCCGCAAGGAGCTGCTCACCTTCGTCATCGTCGGGGCGGGGCCCACCGGCGTGGAGATGGCGGGCGCGTTGGCGGAGATCTCCCGGGAGACGCTGGCGCGGGACTTCCAGAACATCGACCCCACCTCGGCGCGGGTGCTGCTGCTCGAAGGGGTGGACCGGGTCCTCCCGCCGTACCCCGAAGCGCTCTCCGCGGCCGCGCAACGCTCGCTGCAGCGGCTGGGCGTGGAGGTGCGCACCGGCGCGCGCGTGACCGAAGTGGACGAAGGTGGCGTGACCCTGGCGGACGGCACCCGCATCGGCGCGCGTACGGTCATCTGGGCAGCGGGCGTGGCGGCGTCGCCCCTGGCGCGGGACCTCGGCGCCGAGCTGGACCGGGCGGGGCGGGTGAAGGTGACGCGGACCCTCACCGTGCCCGGCAGGCCGGAGATCTTCGTGGCGGGCGATCTGGCGTCGGTGATGGATGACGACGGCCAGCCCGTCCCCGGGGTGGCCCCCGCGGCGATGCAGATGGGCGAGGCGGTGGCCAGGAACATCCGGCACGCCCTCGCCGGAGAGCCGCTCTTCCCCTTCAGCTACTGGGACCGGGGGACGTTCTCGGTCATCGGCCGCGGCTCGGCGGTGGGGGTGGCGTTCCGCCGCTTCGAGATGAAGGGCTATCCCGCGTGGCTCACCTGGCTGTTCGTCCACGTGCTCTTCCTCGTCGGCTTCCGGAACAAGCTCGTGGTGCTGGTGAACTGGGCGTACTCGTACATCGGCTTCAAGCGCGCGGCGCGCATCATCAATGGAGATCCGCCGGACCTCTCGAAGAGCGCCTGCCACCCGGTCTTGACGGAGGGAGAGGAGGCCAAACCGGACTCCGCCTTCCTCGTGCAGGAGCAGCCGTCGCAGACGCACTGAGGCCGTCGCGCGGGGTGGAAGTCCTTGCTGCCTCCACCGGACGGGCAGTAGACGCAAAGGCCATGATCTCTCCGCTCTTCGACGCGGCGGCCTGGACCCAGGTCCCGGGCTTCGACTTCACCGACCTCACCTACCACCGGGCCGTGGACACGGGCGCGGTGCGCATCGCCTTCAACCGCCCCGAGGTCCGCAACGCCTTCCGGCCGAAGACGGTGGACGAGCTGTACCGGGCGCTGGACCACGCGCGGATGACCTCCGACGTGGGCTGCGTGCTGCTCACCGGCAATGGCCCTTCACCGAAGGATGGCGGCTGGGCGTTCTGCTCCGGCGGGGACCAGCGCATCCGCGGGCGCGACGGCTACAAGTACGCGGAGGGTGAGACCGCCGGCAGCATCGACCCCGCGAAGATGGGCCGGCTGCACATCCTGGAGGTGCAAAG
>CAZQVZ010000387.1:0-5610 GCA_964596895.1 uncultured Myxococcaceae bacterium | reverse complement strand
AAGAGGTGCAGGCGCGAGCGCTGGTGGAGCTGGGCCGCGCGCGTGGGGTGCCGGTCTTCGAAGATCTCGGCTCGGGCAGCCTGGTGCCGCTGGACGCGCCGGGCCTCTCTCCCGAGCCCACCGTGCGCAGCGTGGTGGAGCAGGGCGCGGACATCGTCAGCTTCTCCGGCGACAAGCTCCTGGGCGGGCCGCAGGCGGGGATCATCGTGGGCCGCGCGGAGCTCGTGGCGAAGGTGCGCAAGCACCCGCTCAACCGCGCCCTCCGGGTGGACAAGATGACCGTGGCGGCGCTGGAGGCCACCCTGGAGCTCTACCGCGACGGGCTTTTGGAGCAGATCCCCGGCGTGCACCTGCTCCAGCAGACCGAAGAGGTCTTGCGCGCCCGGGCCCTGGCGCTCCGGGAATGCCTCCAGGGTGCTGGGGTTGTGTCGGACGTGCTGCAGACGCGCGCGCAGGTAGGGGGCGGGGCCATGCCGCTGGCAGAGCCCATCTCGTTCGCCTGCGCCCTGCGCCACCCGGATCCGGTGGGGCTGGGGGAGCGGCTGCGGCGCGCCCAGCCCCCCGTGGTGGGCCGCATCTCGGAGGACCGGCTGCTCCTGGACGTGCGCTGCCTGTGGGACGAAGAGCTCTCGGAGGTGGCGCGCGCCGTGGCGGGTTGCCTCGCGGAGCAGGACGGGAAGGCGACATGAGCGCGACGGTCCTCAACTCCAGCGTGCTGGTCCTCAACCGCTTCTACCAGCCGGTCCACGTGACCTCGGTCAAGCGCGCCTTCGCGCTCCTGTACCAGGGGGTGGCCAAGGCCATCGACCAGCAGTACCGCCTCTACGAATTCGAGGACTGGGCGGCGCTGTCGGCGGCGCACCACGACAGCATCGGCACCATGAAGCGGCGCATCCGCATCCCGCGGGTGGTGGTGCTGATGGCCTACGAGTTTCTGCCCAAGGGGCGGGTGCGCTTCTCGCGCATGAACATCTACGCGCGGGACGTGGACACCTGCCAGTACTGCGGCAGGAAGCTCCCGCGCAGCGAGCTCAACCTCGACCACGTGGTCCCCAGGGCGCAGGGCGGCAAGACCACCTGGGAGAACGTGGTGTGCTCCTGCATCGTCTGCAACCTCAAGAAGGGCGGCCGCACCCCTGAGCAGGCGGCGATGCGGCTCCTCAAGAAGCCGGTGCGACCGAGGTGGACGCCGCTGACCCGGGGGATGACCCGGCGGGTGACCTACCGCGAGTGGCTGCCGTTCCTGAACCTCGCGGACGCGTCCTACTGGAACGTGGAGCTGGTGGACGAGTAGCCAGTCATTGGGCCCCTGCGGCGTGGGTGATACGGTCCGCGCGCCGTGACCCCTTCAGGACACAGCGCCCAGCCCGTCACCTTGGCCGCCAGCATCAGCGACAGCGACAGCGACGCGCGCACCGCCGGGCCACCGGGGCTCGTCCGCAAGAAGGCGCCCGCGCACCGGCGGATCATCGCCGTGGGCGGCGGCAAGGGCGGCATCGGCAAGACGCTGGTGTCGGTGAACCTCGCGGTGGCGCTGGCGGAGCTGGGCCAGCAGGTGGTCCTGCTCGACGCGGACCTCGGCGGCGCCAACGCGCACACCTGCCTCGGCATCGCCCAGCCGAAGGCCACGCTGTCGGACTTCGTCTCCCGCAAGGCCGCTCGCCTGGAGGACGTGCGCCTGCCCACGCAGGTGCCGGGGCTGACGCTCATCGGCGGGGCGAACGACGCGCTGGACGCGGCCAACCTCAAGTTCCAGCAGAAGCAGCGTCTATTACGGAATCTGCACGGGCTGGAGGCGGACACGGTGGTTCTGGACCTGGGCGCCGGGACCAGCTTCAACGTGCTGGACTTCTTCCTCGTGGCGCAGCATGCGGTGCTGGTGCTGCTGCCAGAGCCCACCTCCATCGAGAACGCGTACCGCTTCATCAAGAGCGCGTTCTTCCGCAAGCTGCAGGAGGTAGAGGACGACCTGGGTGTGGAGGAGCTGGTGGAGCAGGCCATGAGTACGAAGGACGGCGCGGTGCGGACCCCTCTGGAGTTCATCAGCCGGGCGCGCGCCCTGGACCCCCTGGCGGGGGCAAGGCTGGAGAAGGCGCTGGAGGACTTCCGGGTGCGCCTGGTGGTCAACCAGGTGCGCGGCCCCGGAGACGCGGACGTGGGGCACGCGGTGGTGGCCGCCTGGCGGAAGTTCTTCGGGCTGAACCTGGACTTTCTGGGCGCCGTCTTCTGGGACGACGACGCGTGGCGGGCGGTGCGCAAGCGGCGGCCCCTCCTGCTCGAAGCGCCCACGTGCGCTGCCGCGGTGGGGCTGCGGCAGGTCGCGCAGAACCTGATGGCGCTGGACGCGCCCTTCGCCCCCCAGGTGCCATGAAGCCGTACCGGGAGCAGACCTACTACGAGCTGCTGGAGCTCCCCACCTCCGCGTCCATGGATGAGATCCGCGCGGCGTACGAGCGCTCCATCAAGCTCTATGACGCTGACAACGTGGCGCTCTACCCGGTGGGAGATCCGGCGGAGGTGGAGGAGCTGAAGAAGCTGCTCCTCGAGGCCATGGAGATCCTCACCGACGAAGACCTGCGCGTGGAGTACGACCGGTCGCTCGGGCTGGGCGGCTCCCCGGAGGCCGCGGAGATCGACGCGCGGGCGGCCGAGGCGCGCAAGCAGGGGGAAGTGGAGGTCGTCCACGCGGCCGAAGAGGAGGTGCACGCGCACCCGCCGAAGCTCATCGAAGAGCCGCAGGGCGCGGACGCCGCGGACCCCCGGCAGCTGGTGATGATCGACGTCATCGCCCGGGCGGAGGCGGTGCATTCGTCCACCGCGCCGCGCTACGCCATCTCCTACATCCCCCATGCGCCGCCCCCTCCGCCCCAGCCGGAGGTCCAGGCGCTGCGGCCTGCGGAGGATGAGGGGGAGGCGCCTTCGGCCGAGCCCGCGCCCGAAACGAAGGTCGAGCCGAAGCCTGTGGCCGAGCCCGTGCCCGAGGCGAAGCTCGAGCCGAAGCCCGCGCCCGAGGCGCCGGTCCCTTCGGCGGAGGCCCCGCGCCCCGCCCCGGCAGCAAAACCGGGCTCGCGGCTGGAGGAGGCCCCGGTGATGGCCCAGGAGGGGGCCATCAAGGAGGCGGAGACGGCGCTGGCGCAGATCTCCGCGCACGTGCAGCGGCGCAGCGAAGAGCGCGCGGCCGGGGCGCAGGCAGGTCAGGCGGCGCAGGTCCACCGGCCGCGGCCGCTCGACATCCCCCCGGACGCGGAGTTCAACGGTGAGTTGCTCCGCCAGGTCCGCAAGAACCGCGGCTTCTCCGTGCAGCAGTTGGCGGAGCGCACCCGCATCTCCTCGCGCCACATCGAGAACGTGGAGGCGGACCGCTACGACGCGCTCCCGCCGTCGGTGTACCTGCGCGGGATCCTGATGAACGTGGCCCGCGAGCTCGGCGTGGACCCCGTCCGGGTGTCCAAGAGCTATCTGGGCCTCGTCGAGAAGGTGCTTGGAAAGTTGAAGTAGGGGTGGGGTTGACCTACAACCGCTCGCGAATGACCGAGGAAGAGAAGGCCAAAGCCATCCGACTCGCCCGCGCGATCGCCTCCGATATCTCGCTCTACAACGAGCAGAAGATCATCAAGGGCATCGAGCAGGACAACCTCTTCGACGTGCTCAAGGAGGAGCTCGAAGAGGGGCGGGAGCTCTACAAGAGCCGGGTGAGCCCCGAGCTGTACAAGAGCACCAACTACTTCGACCGCGCCGTCGTGGACATCGTCATCCGGTCCAAGGCGCACATCAAATCGAAGATTTGGTAGCGCCCGAGCGCCTGACCCACTCCGTCCCGCCCGCCGCCCGCGGCGAGCGCGTGGACCAGCACCTCGCCTCCACCTTTCCGGAGCTGTCCCGCTCCAGGCTGCGCCAGCTCATCGACGATGGGCAGGTGCGCGTGGATGGCCGCGTGGTCAAGGCGGCCTCCCGGCTGCGCGGCGGCGAGGTCATCGACGTGGAGGTCCCTCCGCCTGCGCCCACCGAGACCCTGCCGCAGGATCTCCCGCTGACGGTCCTCTTCGAGGACGCGCACCTGGTGGTCCTCGACAAGGCGCCGGGGATGGTGGTGCACCCGGCCGCAGGCCACGCGGACGGGACGCTGGTGAACGCGCTGCTTCACCGGCTGGGAGACTTGACCGGCATCGGCGGGGAGGTGCGGCCCGGGCTCGTGCACCGGCTCGACAAGGACACCTCCGGGGTGATGGTGGTGGCCAAGGCGGAGGCCGCGTTGGCGGCGCTGCAGGCAGGCTTCAAGGACCGCAGCGTGGAGAAGACCTACCTGGCGCTGGTCCACGGGCAGCCGAAGCAGGACGCAGGCGTCATCGAGACCCTCTACGGGCGCCACCCGGTACACAGAAAGAAGTTCACCGGGAAGGTGAAGACCGGAAAGGGCGCGCGCACCGGCTGGCGGGTGGTGGCGCGCTTCGACGACGGCGCGGCGCTGGTGGAGGTGGACCTCTTCACCGGCCGCACCCACCAGGTCCGCGTCCATCTTTCAGAAGCCGGCCACCCGCTCCTGTGCGACGCGCTCTACGGCGGCGGGCGCAAGGTGAAGGGGAGGGTGGCGGACGCCCAGGCCGCGCTGGGGCGGCAGGCGCTGCATGCGTGGAAGCTGGCGTTCAATCACCCTGCGACCGGCGAGCGGCTCGCCTTCGAGGCGCCCATCCCCCACGACTTCACCCGCGCGCTCGCCGCGCTGCGCGGAGTCCCCGTGCCTGTCACGAACGACACGGCGTTCACTCGATAGCGCGTCTTCTGACCGCCGCCTCCCGCGAGGTCCCTGCAGAGAGTTTTTCCGCCGCACGGGCACGCCAGTACCGCCAACCCGCGAAGTCGGGGACGAGGTTGTCGGCGGCGCAGGTTCAGCAGGGCCCAACGGTCACAGCCCGCCCACGCTCAGGGACCGCTGCCGCCGGGTCATCACCTTCACCGGCTGGATGGCCATCACCCGCATGAAGACCTGCAGCAGCTCCGGGTCGAACTTGTGGCGCATCTCGGTCCACATCAGCATCAGCGCGATCTCCGGCCCATACGCGTCGCGGAAGGGCCGTTTGGAGGTCAGCGCGTCATACGCGTCGCAGATGGCGATCACCTTCGCGTACAGGCCCAGGTTCGACCGCGGGATGATCATCTGGATGTTGCCGCGCGCGTCCCGCACCGCCGTTCCGAAGTCCACCTTGTGCTCGATGGTGGTGACCACCCGCATCAGCGTGGCGCGGGTGATGGCCTTCTCCATCAGGATGTTCCGGACGGTGACCAGGGGCGCGCGGGCGATGAGCGCCTTCTCCTCGGGGGAGAGCGCGCCCTTCTTGGTGGCCAGCTCCTCGGGGATGGTCCCCATGCCGGCGTCATGGAAGAGGGCGATGTAGCCCAGGTCCCGAAGCTGCGGCTTGGTCAGCCCCAGCTCCGCGCCGAAGACGATGCTCATCAGGCAGACGTTGACCTGGTGGTAGACCAGATAGTCCGCCTCGCGCTTGAGGGTGGTCATCCCCAGAAAGTGCGTGCGCTGGTCGAAGCTGATGTCCACGAAGTCCTGGATGAGCCGCAGCGCCCGGGCCGTGGCCAGGGGCTTCCCGGCCCGGATGG
>CAZQVZ010000386.1:0-5657 GCA_964596895.1 uncultured Myxococcaceae bacterium | reverse complement strand
GGGTCAGCGCACCGGACTGGCACGCGTCGAAGATGCCCACCCGCACGTCCGCCGGCGCCTGCGCGAGCCGGCTGCGCAGCGCCGCGAAGGGCAGGGCGGAGTCCCCCAGCCTCAGGGCGCCGTCCTTGGCGTGCCCCGAGTAGTAGACGATGAGCGCGGTCTGCTCCCCCTGGCGTCCAGCCGTGTGCGCCGCAGCCTCCAGCTCCGAGAGCGCCTTCAGGAACTCCTCTGCGCTGCCGTTCAGGAGCAGGCGCGCGTCCTTCGGGTCCACCCCTCCCAGCCGGGTGAGGATGCCGTGCATCTTCCGCGCGTCGTCGCGCGCGTACTGCAGAGGCCTCGTGTCGAAGCCGCCCTCATCATTGCCGGCGATGATCGCAAAGCGGCGCACGGGCCCGTCCCCCAGGGCCAGCGCGCTCGCAGGAAGCAGCGCCAGGCAGAGCGCCAGCGCCGCCACATACCTTGCGCCCCTGGGGCTCGGGGTCCCAGAAGAGGCTCGCGCGCGCGGCTGTGAAGGGGAGGAGGGCATCACGGCTTGAGCAGCGTCCGGTGGAACTGGTCCCCCGGCAGGTCCAGGGAGGGCAGCCGGGTCACGTCTCCGCCTGCCACGTCGAACGCGCGCGCGGCGGCCGCGGCGGCGTCCTCCAGCGACAGGGGTTCGTCGGTGAGCACCACCACCACCCGCTCCGCGCCGTCGCCGTAGAACTCCAGGCTTTCGGGCAGCCACGCGGTCCCGTCCGGATCCGAAGGGAGCTCAACGCCGAGGCTCTCGCCCGCCTCGGGGTAGAGCGGGGACACCTCCCCGGTCTCGTCCACCGACAGCGCGAGCACGTAACGGCGGTCTCCGGGGCGGTAGCCGATGCGCACCCGCTCGCCCGAAGACAGCGGCTCTTCTCCGTCCACGGAGGCGGCGCGCTGCGGCCCGTCCTCCCCCTGCGAGATGCGCAACTCCACGTACGCGCCGCTCCCCTTGAGCCGGTTGGGGCCAACCGTCCCCGTCGGGTCCGTCAGCGCGGCGGTGAGCGGGCCTGCCCCCACCACGAGCAGGGCCAGCGCGGCCACGGCCATGGCCGGATAGAGCCACCGGGTGGCGCCGGGCGCCGGGACGTCTCGGCGGGGGCGCGCGGCGCGGCGCACCCCTGCTTCGAAGCGGTCGAAGGAGATCCGCGCTTGGAACGCCTGCTGCTCTTCGTCCAGCGCCCGCAGCCTCGCCCGGCAGTGCCCGCAGCCAAGGGTGTGCGCCCGCGCCGCCTGCGCGTCCGCGTCCGGCAACTCGCCCACCCGCAGCCTGCGCAGGGCGTGTTCGCCCACGTGCATCCCCGCGTCGTTCATGACCGGAGCTCCTGGCCGCTCACCTGGGCGAAGTGCACGAGCCGCTTGCGGATGGTGGGGACGCTGCGCCCGAGGAGCGTGGCCACCTCCTCCAGGGTCATCTCGTCCACGTGGTAGTGGATGGCCGCCGCCTGGGTCTCCGCGTCGAACCGGGAGAGGAGCGCGCGGACCTGCTCGCGCAACTCCAGCACCTGGTGGCTGCCGTCGTGTTCGGGGCGCGCCTTCTGATCCCGCTCGAAGAGCTTGCGCCAGGAGGCCTTCTCACTGCGCAGCTCGTTCAAGCAGTGGTGGGTGGCGATCTTCATGAGCCAGGTCAGCGGTGAGGCCTCGTTGCGGAACGAAGCGTGGTGGGTGAGGACCCGGGCGAAGACGTCCTGCATCGCGTCTTCGGCCCGGGCGTGGTCCTTCAGCAGATACAGGCACCGGCCGTACACCGCGCCGCCGTAGCGGGCGTACAGGTCGCGGAGCGAAGCCCTCCCGTCCGCGGCCTGCGCGTCTCTCCCGCCCTGCACCAGCGTGAGCGCCGGGGTGCCCATCCAGATCCGCCGACTACAGCTGCGAGTAGTCCGCCGAGGGGAACGCGGCGCAGTCGGTGGACTCGGCGCCCCAGCCGTGGAACGGCGCCCAGTTCGCGTGGAGGAACTGGCTGTTGAAGTTCTCGTCCCAGCACTCGCTGGCGAAGGCGTCCATGGGCAACTCCCCGCCGGTCGCCTTCACGTCCGAGCGGCCCGCGCCGTTCGAGGTCCAGCGGCTCTTGATGGTCAGCTTCTCCAGGCCGGGCTGCGGCGTGGGGTCGTTCGCGTGCACGTCCTTCGGCAGCATGAACTCGAAGGCGCCGCCCTGCTGCGGGTGCTTCCGGTACCGGTACGACGCGTCGATGAGGGTCTGCGTCTCCCCATCGAGGATGTCGTCGAACTCGATGTCGATGACGGTGTCGCTCGCGGCGTCCAGGCGGGAGTAGGAGACCTGGGCCTTGCCCACCTCGGGCCCGTGTTCGGGCAGGGTCTGGGCCGCGTCGAAGTCGAGCAGGAAGTCGCCTTCGCCGAAGTGCTCCTGCGGGTTGCCGTTCGCGTCCAGCGCAGGCGAGTGGGTGCCGCTGAGCACCACCACGAAGTCGGTGTCCGGGGCCTGCTTGGCCTTGCCCTCGAACTGGTAGTCCCACGTCGCCGGGCCTACCTTGGTCACCGTGAACTTCCAGGTGTTGGGGGAGAGGTCCTCGGTGTGCGGGCCCCACACCGCCACGTCGCCGTTGATGCTGGTGGGCGGGTATTCGCTGATGGCCTTCACCAACCCCAGGACCGCGCCCACCCCGGCGTTGGCGCCCACGGTGACCCCGCGGGTGAGCCGGTAGAAGTCGCTGGTCGCGCCCTTCACCTCCTGGCGCTGGGTGCCGGTCTCGCTGCCGAGCGACGAAGATCCCTTCGAAGGGACCTCCAGCCGGACCGTCTCGGCGCTGGGGAAGGTGTTGGCGAACTGACCGCCCATGGGTCCACAGGCGAGCAGGGTGACGGCGGCTGAGAACAAGGCGAGGCGCTTCATCAGGGTCTTCTTTCGTGTGTGGGCCCCGGCGGCCCGTTCAGCGCTATGGACACGGCACGGCCCCAAAAGAGAAAGCCACACCGCGCGCGGGGGCAGAAGGCTAGTCGATCCGCGCCATTGCGTGCCCACGAGCGGGCGGGCGAGCAGGCGGCGGGGTGGGAGAGCGGTGCCCGTGGGCGGTCCCGTCCGTAGTTTCCCCAACATGAGGGAGAAGCGTCAGTGGGTGGTGCCGGGAGGGGCTGGCGCGGCGCGGCATCAGGCGCTGTGCGGCAGGGATGCCTCGGAGGTGGCGGCCTGGGCAGATGTGGTGCGCGTGCTCACGCGGGAGCGGGTGCCGTTCCTGCTCGGCGGCGCCTATGCGACCGGGCACTACACGGGGCTGTACCGCGAGACGAAGGATCTGGACCTGTTCTTGCGGCGAGAGGACGCGGACCGCGCGCTGGAGGTGCTCGAGGTCGACGGCTTCCGGGCGGACCGGGCGGATCCCTCCTGGATCTTCAAGGTCTGGCGGCAGGAGCACTTCGTGGACCTCATCTTCTCTTCGGGCAACGGCGTGGCCTGCGTGGACGACGCCTGGTTCGACCATGCGCCGGTGGGGGAGATCTTCGGGCTGCCGGTGCTGGTGGCGCCCGCCGAGGAGATCCTGCTGTCCAAGGCGTTCGTGCTCGAGCGCGAGCGCTACGACGGCGCGGACGTGAACCACCTGTTGAGGGCGTGCGCGGAGCACATGGATTGGCCCCGGTTGCTCGACCGCTTCGACCGCTACTGGGAGGTCCTCTTCTCGCACCTGCTGCTGTTCCGCTTCGCCTATCCGTCCGAGCGCTCGGCGGTGCCGGACTGGGTGATGGCGGAGCTGATGACGAGGACCCTGCACGGGATGCGCGAGGGTGACTGGCTGGAGCGCGTGTGCCGCGGGCCGCTGCTCTCACGCGTGAACTACCAGGTGGACGTGCGCGACCTGGGTTACCGCAACGGCCGCCACTGGGACGAGGACGACCGCGAGGCCAGAGGGGGGACGACGTGACGCACCGGGATCCGGACGCGAAGATCCGCGTGGCGGCGGCGGGGGACCTGCACTGCCGTGACATGGACCAGGGCCGCTTCCGCCAATTCGTGAAGCAGGTCAACGAGGAGGCGGACATCCTGCTGCTCTGCGGCGACTTGACCGATCACGGCCGCCCGGACGAAGCGAAGGTCCTCGCCGAAGAGCTCTCGTCCCTCAGGGTGCCGGCGGTGGCGGTGCTGGGCAACCACGACTACGAATGCGGCAAGGAGCATGAGCTCATCGGGGAGTTGCAGAAGGTGAACGTGCGCTGCCTCGACGGCGACGCGTTCGTGTTCGAGAAGACCCTGGGCATCGCCGGCATCAAGGGGTTTGGCGGCGGGTTCGGCCGGGCCACGCTGCAGGCCTTCGGTGAGGCGCACACCAAGGCCTACGTGCAGGAGGCGGTGAGCGAGGCCCTGAAGCTGGAGATGGCGCTCGGGCGGATGAACCTGCCCAGGAAGCTGGTGATCATGCACTACTCGCCGGTGTTGGCGACCATCGAAGGCGAGAACCCGGAGATCAGGGCGTTCCTCGGCTCGAGCCGCCTGGCGAACCCGGTGGATGACTACGGCGCGGACGCGGTCTTCCACGGCCACGCCCACATGGGGACCCTCAAGGGCGCCACCGAGAAGGGCGTGCCGGTCTTCAACGTGGCGATGCCCCTGCTGCAGCGGAAGCTCGACCGGCGGTTCGTGGTGCTGGAGGTCTAGGGAGGGCGGGCCGCTACGCCCACCCCATCCACTTCCCGTACTCGTCGAGGAAGTCCCGGATGATCCGCTCGCGGGTGAAGTGCTCGAGCTTCTCCTCCGGGTTGCGCCCGCTGCTCTGCAGGACCTCGGCGCGGAGGATGCGCGGGGCGTCCTCGCTGCCCAGCTCGGGGAAGGCGAAGTTGAACTTGTGGTAGGCGCGGCCGCGCACCGCGTACGAGTACTCCTCGCGCCCCTGGTGGTAGACGATCAGCACCGCGGTGAACGGCTGCCGGTCGATCTCCGCGGTGCGCCCGTACTGCTGCAGCTCCCGCCTCAGCTCTTCGAACGCCGGCACCACGGTCCCGTCCAGGTACCCCTCCACCGTCTCCCGGATGTGCGCCATGTCCACCTCGGCGCCCCGCCGAGGCCGCTCGCGCTGGAACAACGCCTTCATCCGCTGCCGCCAGTCACTCATGGCCCACTCCCTGCGCCGGGGCCGGGCTTGCGCCCCAGCGCGCTCTTGAGCTCGACGCGCAGGCCCCGCACCAGGCTCACGCACATCAGGACAATCACCACGCTGAAGGGCAGCGCGGTGGTGAGCGCCGCGGTCTGCAGCGCGACCAGCCCGCCGGTCACCAGGAGCACCGCCGCCACCACGCCCTCCAAAATCGCCCAGAACAGCCGCTGCCACACCGGGGGGTTGGGCGCACCATTGGAGGTGAGGATGTCGATGACGAGCGACCCGGAGTCCGACGAGGTGACGAAGAAGAAGATCACCAGGAGCACCGCGGCGCCGGAGCTGAGGGCGGGCCAGGGGAGCTGTCGCAGCATCACGAAGAGCGCGGTGGGCATCTGGTCCTGCGCTGCGGCTGCCACGCCGCCCGGGCCGAACAGCTCGCTGTGGATGGCGGTGTTGCCGAAGACCACCATCCAGATGAACGCCACCAGCGTGGGCACCAGCAGGACCCCCAGCACGAACTCCCGGATGGTCCGCCCGCGGGAGATCCGCGCGATGAACATGCCCACGAACGGGGCCCAGCTGGTCCACCAGCCCC
>CAZQVZ010000385.1:0-5660 GCA_964596895.1 uncultured Myxococcaceae bacterium | reverse complement strand
GTTCTCCACCTTCTCACCGATGGCCTTGGTGATGAGCTCCGCCTTCTGCAGGTCCTGCTGCGACTCCACCGAGCCTTCGAGGAAGATGGTCGAGCCGACCACGTTGGCCTGCACGTTGCGCAGCCCCGCCTTCTGGAAGGCGGCGTTGAGGTTCTGCGCCACCAGCTTCTTCGCGTTGGGGGCGATCTTCACGAAGCTCTTCACGTTCGGGTAGAGCCCCACCACCTGCTCGATGCGCTCGGCGTCCTGGGACGTGTACGCCTGGCCGTCGAGGTAGATCCGGTCACCCACCATCCGCACCGAGACCCCTTCGATGTCGCCGAGCAGCTTCTTGATCTCGGTGATGACCTCGTTCGGGTCCTGCTTGCGGACGGTGACCAGGTAGCTCACCCGCTGGCCATTGGACCGCCACACCAGGAGCGTGGTCTTCCCTTCCCCCTGGCCAATCACGAGGATCTGGTTGTTGCCGATGGTCTTCACGTCCGCCACCGACGGGTCACCCACCGCGATCCGGCTGATCCCCGGCACGGTGATCACCCGCTGCGTGCCTACGCCCAGCGCAATGGTCGTGTCCTGCGCCACTGCCGCCCCCGCCCACAGGAGCACCGCCGCCGCCGCCGCCCAACCAATCCGTCCACTCCGGTTCGCCATGCTGAAGGCCCTCTCCTCGAAACCGTTCGAATTACCTGTTCAGGGGAGCAGGGGCGTCTGCGTGCCCGTGCTCTCCCAGTAGATGAGTCCCCACACCGTTCCCAAAGCGATCGCCACCGCGTACGGGATGTGCCGCGCGGCCTTCGGCGCCGCGTCCTTCGGCAACAGGCGCAGCCGCACCGCCCACCTGCGGCCTGCGTCCTGGAACATCTGCGCCAGTTGCCCCTGCCACAGCAGCGTCACCAAAGCCTGGCCTGCCCCCACCAGCGCGATGCAGGCCAGCGCCCACAACGCCTGCGGGAAGCCCACCGCCGCGCCCACCACGCCCATCAGCTTCACGTCCCCCCACCCCATCCTTCCGCGCCATGCGAGCAGCGCGAAGAAGGCCATCAACCCCAGCGCGGAGAGAAGCCCGGTCAGAAAGCCGGTCTCCCAGGTCCCCACGCCCCAGAACGCCAGGCGCACGCCCAGCAGGAGCGCCATCGCGGGGTACGTCACCCAGTCCAGGATCCGACGCGAGAGCACGTCGGTTACCACCGAGATCAAGAGCGCCACTCCAAGGAGGGACCAAAGGGCAAGCTGGACAGGGGCCATCAGCGACCGACCCACCAGCAGGCAGGCCGGCAAGCACTAGAGCAAAAGCGCTCGCGGTCCGTCAATTGGTAGACAGCGTCTATTGGTGGACGGGGGAACCTCAGCGGAAGACGAGCTTTATCTTCTCGCTGCAGATGAAGTACTCGTCCCCGTCTTCGACCTTGCGGCGCTTGATGCGCTGCTTGTTGAACCAGGTCCCGTTGGAGGACCCCAGGTCCTCCACGAACCACTGCCCGCCGTCATTGACGATGGCGGCGTGCTCCCGGGAGACCTTGCCGGAGTTGATGACGAAGTCGCAGTGCTTCCCGCGGCCGATGACGAAGCGCTCCTTGGTCACCTTGTCGAGCTCGCCGTTCTCCGCCATCAGGTAGAGGCCGCCCTCTTCGTCCTCGTCCGGAGGAAGCTCGTCTTCGGGCGGCGGCTCCTCGTCCATGTCCATCCCGAGGTTTTCGTCGACGTCGTCGAGCGGCTCCTCTTCGTGGAGGGGTTCGGGCGCCGGCTGGTTCTTGCCCTTGATGAGCCGCTCGAGCTCCGCGGCGGTTTCGAGGACCCGCTCCGCCACTTCGCGGCGCTGCGGATCTTCATCCATGTGGCCGCCCCGGTCCTGCGGCGGCGGGGGGGCCGTGCGGGACACGGCGGCTTCGCGGGCGGGCGTGGGCGCGGCCTGCAGAACCGGCGGGGCACCGCGCGCGGGCTGGGGGCGCCCGGCAGGGAGGTGAGAGGGCTGCTGCCCGCCGCCGACTTCGAGGAAGCCGTTGAGGCGGGCAAACATGAACATCGCCTGGTTGATCAGGGCATCCCGGTCGGAGCCCATCTCCTCCGCCATCTGCTCGAAGGCGGCCCAGATGTGATCGGAGATGGCGACCTTCCGCGCGGGTCTGGTGGGTTGTTCCATCGGCGGCGGGACGTTAGCAGAGGGCGGTGGGGTGTCCAATCAGCGGAACGCGTCCACGCGGCTGACGGCGGCGCCGGGCCGGAACTCCTCCGGGTACGTCTGCAGGACCACGTCGCCGGAGGGATAGGCCACCAGGAGCCGGTTGGCGCCGGGCCGGAACCGCGCCGCGCCCGCGACCCCGAGCCGGTTTTGAAGCTGCCTATCCACCTCGGTGGAGGGGCCGACGCTGAAGGGCGCGTAGCCCGACACGGTCCGGAAGCGCAGCGTCTGGCCCACCTCCACCTGCGAAGGCGCGGTGAGCGTGAGGTGGAGGAGCGCCGGGGCCGGCCCCCCGGGCGCCCTGTGATGCAGGGCCTCCCGCCGGGCGGCGTCTTCGGGGAGCTGCGCTTCGGTCCCCGGCGACAGCCGCCCGAGGTAGCCGCTGGACGAGCCGACGACCACCCAGTCCGCGCCGCCCGCTGGCGGCCTCACGGTCAGGCGGCAGCCCTCACCGCCCACCGGGGCGCTGAACGTCAGCCGGCCGCCGAGCACGCTGCGCCGCTCCACCGCGGTGACGGTGGCGCCAGCGCCGCAACCCTCTTGCGCCTCCACCACGTCCCCCACCTGCGCGCCCACCGTGGGATCCACCGGCACGTCCACGGTGGTGGCCGCCAGCGGCACCGGGATCTCCGAGAGGCCAGGAGGCGCGGCGCGGTACACCACGCGGATCTCCTCGTCCCGCGCCGCGAAGTCCGACAGGAAGGACACGGTGAGGTCCCCGCCCGCATCCGGGATCCGCTCCACCGCCAGCACCTCTCCCGTGCGCACAGGGGCGGCGGGCTCGGGGTTGGTGTCCGGGGCCTCCATGGCCACCGCGTCGAATAGGTAGACCCTCCCGTCCCCACCGGTCAGCGCGCCGACCAGGGAGGTCTGAAGCCCGCCGCCCACCACCACGTTCTCACCGAGCGCCAGATCCATGGGCAGCGCGTTGCCCGCGGTGATGGGCCGCATCGGCCCGACGGGGGCACCGTCGCGGACGACCGGAGCGAGCGCGCCTGTAGCCGCGTCTACCGCGAGCACGCCCCGGCAGTCCGGCCGCCAGCACGCGTCTTCGTCGATGAGCCCGAAGATGAAGGTCCCCGCCGCCACCACGCCTTCCGGTCCGTAGGAGGCATGCGTGTACAGGTCCCGGATGGGCGCGCCGAAGGCGAGCACCCTGCGGACACCCGAGCCCAGATCCACGATGAACGCCGTCTCCTCCGAGAGCGTGTCCAGGGCAGAGAGCCGGTCCGCCTCGGCGGCGCCCGGATCGGTGCACGCCTCGAAGGCGCCACGCGGCCGCCGCACGCTGAAGGCGAGGAGGTTCGGGTCCGGCAAGGTCAACAAGGAGGTGATTGCGCCGCAGGTCTCGGTGACGAGATCAGAGGCGTCTTCGGCCAGGTTGCCCGCTGAGACCTCCACCTTCCGGATGGCGGCCCCGCCACCCCGGGCCACGGCGTAATAGAGGATGGACCCCGAGGCGCCCGCGCGGGCGGCCATGGCGGTGATCACCTCGCCGTCGGCTGCGCGCTGGCGGAGGGGAACGAAGACGCCCTCTTCTCCTGGCGCCCCCAGCTCCCGAAGGCCCCCTGCGCCGGCGTCCCTTTGCGCAGAGACGATGGAGATCTCCGTGCCCGTCGCCGAACGCGCGTAGACGAAGCGGGCCACGTCTTCGGCGCCGTAGCCCTGGTCCCCTGCCAGCTCCACCGGGCGGACCGCCACCGGGATGGACAACGGGTGCAGGGGGTTGGGCCCGCGGATGAAGTTGGGCCGGTCCAACTCGAGATCCACCACGCGCAGCTCGTTGTCGTCGGTGGCGGTGACGAAGAGCAGCCCGTTGACCAGCGCCAGGTCGTGCGCGCCGTCCACGCCGGCGGTGAGCGTCTGGGCGCCCTGGCCGCAGGCCAGCGCCACGGCGGCCACGGCCAGCGGCAGGGTCAGGGAAGGTCGGGCGGCCCGAAGAGAGGAGTGGGCGTTCACGGGCAGCCCTCCGGGGCGCGCTCTTCTTCGGTGAGGCAAACCTGGGATGGGCCCAACGCGCCGCGCAGCACCCAGTCCCTGGGCCGTGAGAGATCCGGCAGGTCCACCACCGCCACCTGCCCGTCGCCGAAGCCGGTGACGAACAGGCGCGCGCCCACCGCTCCTTCAGGGGCCTGCACCGCGAGCGCGAACGGGAACTGCGCCACCGAAGGAATGACGATGGGCACGCCGCCGGTGTCGTCGTCGTACAGGGCGAGGCTGTGCGCGTCGGTGCAGGTGATGACCACCAGCGGGCCGCGTCCTTCTGCGCGCGGGATGAGGCGCAGCTGCGTGGGCCCCTCCGGCACCGGGTGGCTCTCCACCACGCGCACCGAAGGCCTGTCCGCCGTGGGGTCGTCCACCGCGAGCACGAGCAACATGTCCGGGTTCCGGGCCAGCAGGTACGCGCGCCGCTCGTCCGGCGAGAGCACGATGTCGCGCACGTCCAACATCCGCACGTTCGATAGCAGCGGGACCGTGTAGACCGCTCCGGGGTTCTGCCGGTCCACCAGCCGCAGGGGCTGGAACGCAGCGCGGTGGAAGCGGCCGGAGACCCAGGCGTGCCTTCTGCCCACGGCGACGGCGCTGGCGGGGGCGGTGCCAATGGAGAGGAAGCTCTGCGCGGACACTGCCGGGGCCTCTACGGGGAGCTTCACCAGGAAGGACTCGAAGTTTCGCAAGGCGCCCAGGGGCGAGTCCGCCGGGGTCAGGTGCGTCACCCACACCTCGCCCTCCGCCACCGTGGCCGCATAAGGCGCCGGCGCGCGCGGCTTGCCGTCCAGGAAGCCCTCCACCGCATCATCTCCGGTGGCCTGGGCGGGGTCGGTCAACGACATGCCCTGCGCGGCGCAGTCCCGCTCCGCGGCGTCCGCGCCCACACACGTCATCCGCGTGCCGTCGAAGCCGAGCGTGAAGAGCAGGTCTCCTTCGCTCCGGGTGGGCACGAAGATCCGCGCGTCCTCCGCGCGTTCGGCAACGGCCATCACCCCGGCGAAGGACGCGGTGAGCACGCGCCGCTCTTCACCCACAGGCAGGTTGGCGCCGGAGGTGAAGCCTCCCGCCAGAGGCTCTTCGCCCGCGCCGCCGAGGAAGTCCGGCAACAACAAGCCCACCTGGGCGAGGTCCAGCGCGGTCACCGCGCCGAAGTCATACCGCCTGTCGAAGTTGGAGGAGGCGACGAGCAGCGTCCCCGGTCCCGCACCCGCTGGATCCGGCAGGTGGTGCACGCCGGTGGGGAAGTAGAAGCGGTCGAGCGGCGGCGGCTCGGGCGGGGCCTCCACACCGCAGCCGCCGGTGGCGATGGCGAAGAGCGCCAGGAGCGCGGCGGCGGTGGTCTTTGGGGAGCGCATGAAGGGCGGCGGAGTGTAGGAACCCACCCCTACCCCGGCAACAGCAAAGCGCGCGCCACGCCTGCGGCCACCCTTCCCTATGCGACGGTCAGGGCGGGGCGCGCCGAGGACGAGGCCTTCGAGGTGAGCGCCCG
>CAZQVZ010000384.1:0-5676 GCA_964596895.1 uncultured Myxococcaceae bacterium | reverse complement strand
AGGACCACCGCGTCCTCCACGCACCGGTTCACGTCCAGCAGCCGCCGGTCCGCCTCCCGGCTGCGGCGGGAGACCTTGAGCAGGCTCTCCACGATCCGCTTGCAGCGCAGCGCGCTCTCTTCGATGAGCCCCAGAGACTCGAGGTCATCCGCGCTGCGGCCGGCATCCCGCTTCATCAGCTGCGAGAAGGCGAGGATGCCGCCCAAAGGGTTGTTGATCTCGTGCGCGACGCCGCCGGCGAGCTGCCCCACCGCCGCCATCTTCTCGGTCTCGATCATCCGGCGGGTGAGTTCGCGCTCGTCGGTGACGTCCCGGTAGGAGCACACCGCCAGGCCGTCCTCCACCATGGGGTAGACGCACAGGGCCCAGGTGCGGCCGTCCCGCATGACCTCGGTGCGCTGCTCGGTCCCCGTCTTCTGCGCGACGTCCAGGGGGCAGCCGTCGCTCTCGTGGCAGCGGTCGAAGAGGAAGGCGTGGCTCGTCCCGTCCGCCATCTGCCGCGGGTCCTGACCTGCAACCTTCCCGTAGGCGAGGTTCGCCCGCACCACGGTGCGCGTCTTCAGCCGGACGATGGCGAGCGGATCATGGATGGAGTCGAAGCTCCGCTCCCACTCGCGCTTGGCCACCGACAGCAGGTGCGTCCTCTGCGCCACCCGCTCCTCGAGGTCGTGGTTCAAGGAGCGCAGCTGGGCGTTCTGCGTCTGGGTCAGCTGCAACAGCCGCTCGTTCTCCTCGAGCAGCGCCGCCTGGTCGAACGCGGAGCGGACCGTGAGCACCAGCTGCACGTCGTCCCAGGGCTTGGCGATGAACCGGTAGATCTCCGACCGGTTGATGGCGTCTTCCACCGCGTGCTGGTCCGCCTGACCCGTCAGCATGATCCGTTGGGTCTTCGGTGACTCAGCCTTCACCCGGGCCAGAAGCTCCACGCCGTTCATGCCCGGCATCCGGAAGTCCGACACCACCACCTGCGGCCGGAACGTGCGCAGGAGCTTCAGCGCGCCCTCACCGTCCTGCGCGGTCTCAATCTCCCAGTCCCCCCGGCGCAGCACCCGGCGAATGGACCGAAGGATGTTCTCCTCGTCATCCACCAGCAGCAGCCGGCCACGCGGAGGCGGCTGCTCGGGCTGGACCTCCTTCGGCGCGTGCACTGCGGTTTCCATTCGCGACCACTCCTCGAGGGCCGCCTTGTGCAAGCCGTTGGCCACGCCTGACGTTCGCGCAACCTACGGAAAGTGGGTCGGTTTTTGCCCGCTGGGGGGTCGCGCGGGTGGGTCGGACGGTACCCGGGACCGGCAGGACGGGTCAAAGCAGACCCACGCGCCCGGCACCGCAGCAGGCGGTTAGACGGCGCGGGCGGCGGGGGGCGAGAAGAAGGTGACCTGCTGGAAGAGGCAGATCTTGTTCCGGCCTTCGCGCTTGGCCCGGTACAGGGCTTCGTCCGCGCTGCGCAAGAGCTGGTCTGGCGCGAGCACGTTGCGGCCCGGATAGCCGGCGACGCCGAGGCTGGCGGTCACGCGCACCGCCCGCCCGGGCCCCGCCTGCAGCGCGCCCACCGCCCGCCAGATGCGCTCCGCGACGGTGAGGGCGCCGGGCAGCCCGGTGCGCGGGAGGATGACCGCGAACTCCTCGCCGCCGTAGCGGGCGACCAGATCCGTGTCCCTCACCGCCTGGCGGATGGCGTGGGCCACCGCGCAGAGGACTTCGTCCCCCACCGGGTGACCGTGCAGGTCGTTGACCGCCTTGAAGTGGTCCACGTCCAGGAGCACCAGCGCCAGAGGGTCGTCATAGCGCTGGGCGCGGCGGAACTCCTCCTTGAGCCGGTCCTGGAAGAAGCGGTGGTTGTGCGTCTGCGTGAGCCCGTCCGTCACCGACAGCTCGTGGAGCGCCTGCGCCTCCTGCACCAGCGCGTCCACCTGGGCCCGGAGGCTGAGCGCGCGGCCCATCCTCAAGGCCAGCTCCTCTTCGTCCCAGGGGGCCGCCACCACGTCGTCTGCGCCCTGCCGCAGCGCCTCCAGCCGCAGGTCCCGCTTGTCCCGGGACCCCAGCGCGATGATGGGCAGGTGCCGTCTGTCCGGGCTCGCGCGCAGGTGGCGGATGAGCTCCAGCCCTTCGTCCGCGGGCAGGCCGAGGTCCACCAGCACCAGATCCACGCCGCCGTCCAGCACCCGCTGCAGCCCGCGCGGTCCGTCCTGGGCGCAGGCCGCTTCGTGGCCCATTCGCACGCAGAGCGCCGCCAGCGCGTCGGAGGCGTCCGCCGCGTTCTCCACGACGAGGATGGTGCGCTGCGAAGCCCCCACGAATTGCCCCCCGCAAGAACGGCGAGTGCTTAGCACGGAGTCCTGCAGGCACGGAACTCCCGGGGGGATGAGGGCGGAGTTGACCACTGGCGGACGGGCAGGCTTGCCGCGCGCGCGCAGGCTGCCCACCTCCCTCCTCGTGGGCTCGTGAGGTGGGTTGTGGGGCAGTCGGTGGCGAGGGGGAGTTGGGGATGAGGGGTTGGTTGCTGGGCGTGGGTGCGGCGTTGGCGTTGCTGGGCGGGCCGGCGTACGGGCACAAGGAGAAGCGGACGGATCCGTGCGGCTGCCATCACCAGTGGGGGCTGCGGCACTGTCACCCGAAGAAGAAGACGCCGCGGTGTGAGGCGCCCGTGGCCGAAGAGAGGACGGCAAAGCAGGAGCCCGCCAGGACGCCCGCACCGGAGCAGAACGCACGGGCGGTGGACCTCTAGGCAGATGGTGCCGCGCGCGCTGCCGAGCACCCAACGTTCCCTCGGAACCCAAGGAGGGAACGAAAATGAAGAAGAGGATTTGGACGGCCGCGCTGGCGGCGGCAGCACTGGTGGCCGCGCCGGCCTGGGCGCAGACGGACGCCACCGAGGTCGAAGTCCGGGACATGACCCGGCCCTCGGAGAACCTCGGCGAATACAACGTGGCCGCGCAGGCGGGTGTGAACACCTTCATCGGCGGCGGCGTGGGCGAGAGCACCGGTGCGGGCCCCCTGTGGGGCGTGAAGCTGGAGGGGCCGCTCGCGCGCAGCTTCGGCTGGGAGCTCGGCTACGAAGGGTCGCGCACCCCCATCAATGATGCCGGCACGCCCGAAGGGGCGGCGCTGTGGCGCCATGGCCTCAACGGCATGGCCAAGATCTACGCGCCGGTGGAGACGCAGATCCGGCCGTTTGCGGGCGCGGGCATCGGCGCGAGCTTCGTGAACGCGGGCGTGGGCACCGACGGCCTGTACGAGAACGACCTGCTCGGCGAGGTCCCGGTGGCCGCAGGCCTCGAGTACCAGTCCGACGGTGCGGGCCTCACCGCGGGCGTGCGCGTGACCAACCGCTTCCTGTTCGACCAGGAGTTGTCGGCGACCGGCGACAACGGCGGCGGCTCGCTGCTCGGTGGGTCTCTGGTGATTGGCGGCCAGTTCTAGCCGCGGTCTTCAGGAGCGCCAAACGAAGGGTGTCATCGACGCGGCCGGCGCCTCCCTCCGAGGTGCCGGCCGCTTCGCGTCAGGTCCGCTTCGTCCGGAGCTCAGCCGAGCCGAACGAGGCGGGGCGCCGCCCGGGCCTGCGGCTGCGTCACCGCGCCCGAGGCCGTGTCCGGCCACACCAGGCTGGCCTCGCGCTCCCGCTTGCCACCGCGCAGGGCTTCGTCCGCGCGGCGGTAGAGCGAACGCAGCGGCTCCCCCTCGCGCAAGGTGGCGATGCCGGCGGTGGCGGTGATTCCGGTGAGCGCGATGGCGTTCATCACCCGGGTGGCCGCCCGCGACGCGTCTTCAGCCCCACCGGCCAGGACCAGCGCGAATTCATCTCCGCCCGCGCGACCACACACCTCCGACGACCGGGTCACCGAGGCGAGCGCGCGCCCCACCTGCCGCAGGAGCCTGTCCCCCTCCTGGTGGCCTTGCCGGTCATTCACCGCCTTGAACCCGTTGAGGTCCAGAAGCACCAGCGAGACCGAGGCGGTGCCCCGCCGGGCCTGGGCGGCACGTTCCACCAGGGCCCGGGTGAGGGCGCGCCGGTTGGGCAACGTGGTGAGCCCATCCACGTAGGCGCGCCGCGCCGCCTGCCGCCGCAGGGCGCCCCGGGACATGGCCAGGCCTGCGCGCAGCTGCAGCTCCGTCAGCCCCTCCAGCCGCAGGAGCCAGTCGTCACAGGGGAGCGAATCCAGGTTGCCCTCACCGACGGCGAGCACCGCGGGGCGCGCAGTCTCCGGCAGGGTCATCACGACCTGCGCGTGCCAGGGCACCGCCGGGGACACCACCAGGAGATCCGGGCGCGCGCGGGTGAGCTCCACCGCGGCGGTCAGGGGGCGGAAGGCGCGGCGGATGGTCCAACCGGGCACGAGGCTTCCCGGCGGCAATGCGCCGTCGAGCACGAGGATCGTGCGGGCCTTCGTCGCCACGTGACCGGTCATCATGGTGCCCCCCGTTGCTGTCATTTTCGGGCCGATACCTGGTGAGGCGACAGACAACCCCTCGCCACGACACAACTTTCCTCCCATTCGCCGCCACTGCACGAATCCTGCGCCAGCGCACATTTTCCATGTGCGCAGACTTCAGCACCTGTGCGAACAGGTGAGCGCAGGACCTACGATTCGTAGAAGCGCTTTCCGTTCTGCCCGTATTCGGCGAGCAGCGGGGCCGGCTCGAAGCGCTGGCCGAACTGCTTCTGCCAATACAGCGTCCGGTCATAGATGCGGCCGGGGCCCTGGGCGTCCACGTAGCGGAAGGGACCTCCGAGGAACGGCGGGAACCCGAGCCCGAAGATGGCGCCGATGTCGCCGTCGCGGGGGCTCCGCAAGATGCCCTCGCCGAGGCAGCGGAGGGCCTCGTTGACGAACTGCAGGACGCAGCGCTCGGCCATCTCCTGGCGGTCCAGCTTCTTGCGGCTGCGGCCCCCGGGCAGGAGGTCGTAGACGGACGCGTCCACCTCCTTCTTCTTCGACTTCTTGCCATCGCCGTACCGGTAGAACCCCTTCTTGTTCTTCCGGCCGAGCCGCCCGTCACCCCGGATGGGCTCCAGCGTCTTTGGCGGCGCCACCCGGTCCCCGAAGGCGTCGTGCAGCACCCTGGCCACCTTCTCCGCCACGTCCAGCCCCACCTCGTCCAGAAGCGCGATGGGCCCCACCGGGAAGCCGAACTCGACCAGCGCCCGGTCCAGCTCCTCGATGTCCGCGCCCTCCGCCAACAGGTACGCGGCCTCGTTCATGTACGGCGCCAGGATTCGGGTCGTGTAGAAGCCCGGCCCGTCGTTCACCACGATGACGGTCTTGCCCTGCTTCTTGCCCAGCTCCACGCAGGTGGCGGTGACCCAGTCCGCGGTGCCCTGGTGGGTGATGACCTCCAGAAGCGGCATCTTGTTGACCGGGCTGAAGTAGTGCATCCCGATGACGGTCTGTGGATGCGCGCTCGCCTCGGCGATCTTCGAGATGGGCAGAGACGAGGTGTTGGACGCGAAGACCGTGTCCTCGCGGCTGGCCGCCTCCACGTCCTCGAGGACCTGGTGCTTGAGCTGCAGGTCCTCGAACACCGCCTCCACCACCACGTCCGCGGTGCGCAGGCCCGAGTAGTCGGTGGCCGCGGTCACCTGCGCGAACCGGGCGTCCGCTTCGCGGTGGGTGAGGGCGCGGCGCCGGACCCGCTCGTCATAGAGGCCGCGCACGAACTTCAAGGCCCTGCCCG
>CAZQVZ010000383.1:0-5719 GCA_964596895.1 uncultured Myxococcaceae bacterium | reverse complement strand
AGCTTGACGTACGGCAGCCCCTTCACCTCCTCCTTCAATCGAATCAGCGCCAGGTCCGTCAGCGGGTCCGTCCCGAGGATCTCCGCGTCGAACCTGCGCCCGTCCTCCAGCTTCACCCGGATGGACACCGCCCCGTCCACGACGTGGTTGTTGGTGAGGATGAGCCCGCCCTCATCGATGAGGAAGCCTGAGCCCTGGCCCTGCTTCGTCCGCTCGCGCGGCCCAGGTCCGAAGCCGCCGAAGAAGTGGGCAGCCGCAGGCGCCTGCACCCTCGCGGTCACATCCACGTTCACCACCGCCGCCTTCACCGCATCCACCAGGTCCGGCAGGGACGGCAGGACGGCGTCTCCCCGCGTCGCCGCAGGAGCAGGCGGGGGCGGCCTGATGGGCCCCTGGGGCTCTGCCTCTTTCGGGGCCGCCTCCTCGCCCGCGGCGATGGGGCCGGTTTCCGTGGCGCGCGCACCACAGGAGAAGGTGGGGATGAGGAGCAGGAGGGCGCCCAGGCCGAGCCAGCGGGCGCCACGAGAATCTCGAGACGTACGCACGAAGTCACCTCCAGTTGTGGACGCCTAAAACAGCGACGAGCGCTGTCAATGCCCGAAGCCCCTCAGAAATAGGTCCACCGCCGTCGCAGTTATCCGAGCGAGAACCGCTGGAGTCGAGGCAGGGATCTGATGCCGCCTGGAACGACGCAGACGATCCTCGTGCTGGAGGGAGGGACCTTCCTCCCGTCCCGCGAGGTGCTCGATGACTGGAACATCGCAGACGCGGCAGGCCCGCTCGAGGCTGCCGCCGCGCTCACCCGGGAGGCGCCGGCGCTGATCGTCATCCACCCGGCGCAGCGCTGGCACCGGACGTTCATCTCATCGCTCCCGGACGCCACCCGGCCCGCCGTGCTCGCGGTGGGGCAGGGCGAGGTCTCGCTGGACCTGGCGGACGAGTGGATGGCGGATGGCGCCACGCCGCAGGAGGTGGCTGCCCGCATTCACCTTTCGCGGGCGCGCGCGGGACAACGGCAACTCGAGGCGCTCGCGCGCTTCGTCGCTCGACAGTGCATTCCGATGAGTGACAGCTCGGCCCAGCACCCATGACGAATCATCACGGCCTGAAGCGGTCGAAGAGGCGCCGCCGCCGTGCGGCCCGTTCGTCGCAGCAGGTCGCCGCGCTCAGGCCCCCAGCATCCCCGCGAGCTTCTCGGAGACACCCAGGTGCCGCGCCGCCGCCTCGAGCAACTGCCGCTCCTTCTTGTCCACCTTGCCGTCCACGAGCGCCATGTCCACCAGCGCCCTCAAGAACGCCTCCGCCTCCGCCGAGCCCGGCTGCACCAGGTCACCGAAGCCCGCCGGTCCGCGCCGCAGCCACTCCTCGACCTCGGAGTAGGGCACCCGCCACCTCTGCGCGCACATCTTGAGGAGCTTGCGCTCGCGAACGTCCACCACCCCGTCCGCGGCGGCCATGGCCGCCATCATCGCCAACAGGCGCTTGCGCTCCGAGAGGTCCAGGAGCCGCGCGCCCACGGCCTCTTCGGCCACGCTCGCAGCTGCCGGGGCCTGAGCGCTCGAGGCTGGCTGGGCACCCGCGGCCACGGGCGTGGCGCTCGGGGGCCTGTGCCGCGCCAGCGCCCGCCAGGACTCGATGGTCCGCGCATCTTCGAGCACCCAGTCCTGCGCGTTGTGCGACAGGTCCGCAGCGCAGAAGTCGCAGGTGGGGGTGAGCGTGTCGGTCAAGGGCGCGTTGCAGTTGGGGCAGCGGCTGGTCGCCATGCCCAGCTTCGGGTTGCTCGTCGCCCCCGCGGCGCGCACGAGCGTGAACACCCAGCGCTGGTGCAGCGGCGGCCGCGCGGGCGCCTGCTGCCCCTTCGCCACGGTCTCCAGCTGCGCGCTCCAGCGGACCTCCACGTGCGCCTGGTCTGCGCCGTCCGCGCCGGTGCGGAACTCCAGGACCCGGAGACCGCCCACCGCGCACTTGCGGAAGCGCTTCTCCCGGCCGGCCGCGCGCAGCACCTCCAGATCCTGCGTCAGCGTGGCCAGGGCCACAGGCCCTGCGAGCTTCGCCAGCTCCTTCGGCTCCCCGTGGGTCTGCGCGCTGATCCACTTCCAGAAGATGAGGGACGCGCGGTCCTCCAGCACCTCCAGGCTCAGCGCCGGATCCCTGCCGCGCAAGGTCGCGAAGCCGGCCGGCCGCACCTGCGCGTCCACGTGCTCCACCCCCTGCGTGATCTGCGACAGCGTCCAGTCGTAGTTGCCGGAGTTCACCACCGCGCCGCAGTACTCGCAGTTGTTGGTGTGCCCGCCGGCGAACGGGGCGCCGCAGTTGGGGCACTTGCCCTGGGAGACGTCCTGGCCCGGCTTCGTCTGCGCGCCCGGCCGTCGCACGAAGGACCAGACTTCGATGAAGGTCTCCAAAGACGCGCCCTTCGCCTTCTGGCGGGCCTCGTCGTCGGAGAGCGAGGAGGGGACCTCCAGATCTCTGGCCTGGGCGCGGAACCGCAGGTGCACCGTGTCGAAGCCCTCGCTCTGCTCGAGCCCGATGAGCGCCACGTCCAGGACCTGCATGTCGCAGGACGCAGGCCGCACCGCGTGCAGCTTCATCAGCTCCAGCTGCGTATTGAGCCGCTGGAACATGGCGTCGGAGAGCTCTGCACGCACGGGAGACAAATCCCGGCGGAACCAGCCCTCCTGGCCCTTGGCGAAGGTCTCCTTCGCCCGCGCAAAGAGCGGCTGCAATTCGAACGCGGGGTCCTTTGCCTTCAGCGCCGCCACCCACGCGCCCACCTGCGCGGGCGAGACCTGGGTGCGCCAGGCCGCCTCGGCCTGGTCGAAGGCCTTGCGCGTCCGCCGGCCCGGGTCCCCCTTCACTTTGGTGAAGTAGTAGGCGAGCCCGCCCACCGTGAGCAGCGGGCACATGACGTGCGGGTACTCCACGGTGAGCCGCACCACCAGGTAGATGAGCTCGATGGGGACCGCGCCATCCCCGCCGCCGTCGCTGCTCGAGCTGCCGCCGGAGACGTAGTTGTCGCCGCCGCCGATGCGCGCGAGCGCCGCGAGGGGCGCGAAGAGGACGGCCAGCGCGAAGAACCTTTGCGAGAGGGCGGTGCCGGGCATGTCGGCCGCGGACTGTAGCAGAGCGGGTTCTTGCCTTCGCGGAGGGCTCGCCCTATCTGCATGGGCCCATGGCCGAGTTCCTCGTCGACACCCGCGGCGCAATCGAAGTCTGGACCATCGACGGCGAAGGCCGGCGCAACGCCATCAGCCGCGCCATGCTCGCGGAGCTCGCCGGGCACGTGAAGCGGGTGGGCGAGGGTAAGGAAGTGCGCGCCGTGGTCCTCACCGGCGCCGGCGACAAGGCCTTCTGCGCGGGCGCGGACCTGAAGGAGCGCGCCACCATGAGCGAGGACGACGTCCGTGCCTTCCTCTCCACGCTCCGTCAGACCTTCCGCGCCATCGAGCTGTCGGACTGCATCTTCATCGCCGCCATCAACGGCGCGGCGCTCGGCGGTGGGACGGAGCTGGCGCTCTGTTGCGATCTGCGCGTGGCGGCGCCCGCGGCAGAGCTGGGCCTGACCGAGGTGCGCATCGGCATCATCCCCGGCGGCGGCGGCACCCAGCGGCTCTCCCGGCTCATTGGCCCGGGGCGCGCCAAGGATCTCATCCTCACCGGCCGCAGGCTCAACGCGGCGGAGGCCTTCTCCTTCGGCGTGGTGAACCGGCTCGCGCCCGAAGGGCGGCTGGTAGAGACGGCCCTGGGGCTGGCGTCAGCCGTGGTGGAGAACGCGCCCATCGCCGTGGCCACCGCGAAGCACGCCATCGACGAGGGGTATTCGCTGGAGTTGGACGCGGCGCTGGCCCTCGAACTGCAGAAGTACGAGGCCGTCTTGAAGACGGAAGACCGGCTCGAAGGCCTGCGCGCGTTTGCGGAGAAGCGGCCACCGAAGTTCCAGGGCCGCTGACCACCTGGCGGATACGACGACGCCGGCCCTGGCCCATGGGGCGCCAGGCCGGCGGTCGCGCTTCGTGAAGCTGCAGCCTCGTGCGAGCGGCCTCTATGCCTGCGCGGGCGCCTGGGTCTCGCCCAGGTCGTTCTTGTGCATGAACCCCTGGGCCTTCTGCTTCACCGTGTGGCGGAAGTCTTCGCCGCGCATGGGCGAGAGCGCCAGCGCGCCCAACGCCCCCACCGCCGCGCCCGCCAGCAGCATGAAGCCCAGGCCGAAGCCGCTCCTCACCGGCGTGTACGGCGTCAGCCCCACCTTGTGGAGCCAGTAGCGCTTGTCGAAGTCGAGGTTCTTCACCGCCTTCCGGGCGGTCTTCTTGAAGTCCTTGTCGGCGAGCTTCTTCGCCTCCTTGAGGACGACGGTGAACAGGTAGCTCTTGTAGAGCCTGGATGCGGTCTTCATCACGGCGTGCATGGCGGTCCCTCCCGAACCAGAAGAATCGAAAGGGAAGGTAGTGACGCTGCGCGCATTGGCCACTGGGCCGGCCCCGCCGCCTTCTGCTATGTGCGCCGGCCATGTCCTTCGATGAAAAGTTGATCGCGAAGATTCGTCAGGTGGAGGCGGGCGGCGCGCCGAAGTACCACGAGAAGAACACCGAGCAGGGGAAGCTGTTCGCCCGCGAGCGCATCCGCCTCCTGCTCGACGCGGACTCCTTCGTCGAAGACGGCAAGCTGGCGAACAACCAGGCGGCTGACCTCCCGTCTGATGGGGTGGTCACCGGCGTCGGGAAGATCGACGGCCGGGCCGTCGCGGTGATGGCCAATGACTCCACCGTGAAGGCGGGCTCCTGGGGTGCGCGCACGGTGGAGAAGATCCTCCGCATCCAGGAGACGGCCAGGGGCCTGCAGATCCCGCTCTTCTACCTGGTGGACTCCGCCGGCGCGCGCATCACCGACCAGGTGGACATGTTCCCCGGCCGCCGTCACGCGGGGCGCATCTTCTACAACGAGGTGGGGCTCTCCGGAGAGGTGCCGCAGATCTGCCTGCTCTTCGGGCCGTCCGCCGCAGGCGGCGCGTACATCCCCGCGTTCTGCGACATCGTGGTGATGGTCGAAGGCAACGCGTCCATGTACCTCGGCAGCCCGCGCATGGCGGAGATGGTGATCGGCGAGAAGGTCACCCTGGAGGAGATGGGCGGCGCGCGCATGCACTGCTCGGTCTCCGGCTGCGGCGACGTGCTGGTGAAGACCGAGCAGGAGGCCATCGCCTTCGCCCGCCAGTACATCTCCTACTTCCCGCAGAACTTCCGGCAGACGCCCCCGCGCGCAGAAGCAAAGGCGCCGAAGAAGTCCGGCAAGCGCGTCGAGGAGATCATCCCGGCGGACCAGAACAAGCCCTTCGACATGTACGCGCTCATCAACGAGCTCGTGGACGAGGGCAGCTGGATAGACATCAAGCGGCTCTTCGCGCAGGAGCTCATCACCGGCTTCGGCCGCATCAACGGCGCGCCGGTGGGCATCGTCGCCAACCAGCCCAAATACAAGGGCGGCGTCCTCTTCGTGGACTCGGCGGACAAAGCCGCCCGCTTCATCTGGCTGTGCGACGCCTTCAACATCCCCTTGCTGTACCTGGCGGACGTGCCCGGGTTCATGATTGGCACCAAGGTGGAGCGCGCGGGGATCATCCGCGCTGGCGCCAAGATGATCAGCGCGGTCTCCGAGGCCACCGTCCCCAAGATCAGCGTGGTGGTCCGCAAGGCCTACGGCGCCGGCCTCTACGCCATGAGCG
>CAZQVZ010000382.1:0-5763 GCA_964596895.1 uncultured Myxococcaceae bacterium | reverse complement strand
GAGGGACATGGTCCCAATCTAACGCCGGAGGGGACCGCCCACAGGACCCGGTGACGGCCCGCTACTCCACCACCATCAGCTTCGCGTTCATCTCCACGGTCTGGCCTTCCCTGGTGTGGACCTCGGAGACCTTGCCGGCCTTGGGGCTCTTGAGCTCGTTCTCCATCTTCATGGCCTCCACCACCACCAGCCCCTGGCCTTCGGCCACCTCTTCGCCGGGCTTCACCAGCACCTTCACCACCTTCCCCGGCATGGGCGCGGTGATGATCTGCTTGCCCTCCACGGAGAAGCCAGCGGCGGCGCGGAGCCGGGCGCGGCGCTCGTCGGCCACGTCCACCTTCAGGACCTGCCCGCGCAGGTGCACGCCCACCTCGTCGTCGTGGTCTTCGAACTCCACCGACACCGACGCCCCGTCCATCAACATCGACACGGCGCCGTGGTCCAGCCGCAGCGCGTCCACCACGTGCCGCTTGCCCTCCAGCGTCAGCGCGTACCGCCCGTCCGGGAGCTTCTCCACGTCCACCACCGCGGGCTCCGTCTTGCCCTCGAGGGTCGCGAAGTACCGCGTGCTCGTCGCCTTCACCGGAGCCTCCCGTTCATCCGCGTCCCGTACCGCCACATGGACCGTGCGCCGCCTGTCCCCGTCTCCTTCGGCAGCGCGTGCTGCCGCGCCTCGTTGCGCTGGTGCGCGTAGACCACAGAGGCCAGCAGCGCCTGCTCTTCGGTGGTGGCGTCCGCCCTGCCCAACAGCGCCTCGTGGTTCCGCGGCAAGAAGGAGGTGTCGTAGTCGCCGCCCACGAACTCCGGGTGGCCCATGATGGCCTGCAGGTAGCCGATGTTGGTGGTGATGCCCTTCACCACGTATTCGCCCAGCGCCCGCTTCATCCGGGCGATGGCCTCCTCCCGCGTGGGCGCCCAGACCGACAGCTTGCTGATCATCGGGTCGTAGTAGTTGGGCACGGTGTAGCCCGCGAACACGCCCGAGTCGTCGCGCACGTTGGGGCCGCCCGGCACGCGCAGGTAGCGCACCTTGCCGGGGGACGGCATGAAGTTCCGCCCCGGATCCTCGGCGTAGACGCGCGCTTCAATGGAGTGTCCCCGCGGCGGAATGGGCGTGGTGGACGGCAGCTTCTCCCCGCGCGCCACCTTTATCTGCCAGGCCACCAGGTCCACCCCGGTCACCCACTCGGTCACCGGGTGCTCCACCTGCAGCCGGGTGTTCATCTCGAGGAAGTAGAAGTTCCGCTTCGCGTCCACGAGGAACTCGACCGTTCCGGCGCCCACGTAGTCCACCGCGCGCGCCGCCTTCACCGCGACCTCGCCCATCTGCGCGCGCAGCTCCGGGGTGAGGATGGGGGAGGGCGTCTCCTCCACCACCTTCTGGTGGCGGCGCTGCGCGGAGCACTCGCGTTCGTTGAGGTGGATGATGTTGCCGTGCCCGTCGCCGAAGACCTGGATCTCCACGTGGTGGGGCTCCTCCAGGAACCTCTCGATGTAGACCGAGTCGTCCCCGAAGGCGCTCATCGCCTCCGACTTCGCGCCCCGAAAGGACGCGTCGAAGTCCTTGCCGCTCTCGATCTTCCGCATCCCCTTGCCGCCGCCGCCCGCTGCGGCCTTGAGCATGATGGGGTAGCCCACCTTCTCCGCGAAGGCGCGCGCCTCCTCGAGGGTCTTCAGGGGCTCTGAGCCGGGCACCACCGGGACGCCCGCGGCGATCATGTTGGCGCGCGCGCGGGTCTTCTCTCCCATGGCGTCCATCGCAGAAGGCGGCGGCCCAATGAAGATCACCTTCGCCGCCTCGCACGCGCGCACGAAGGACGCGTTCTCGGACAAGAAGCCGTAGCCGGGGTGGATGGCGTCCGCACCCGCCTTCTTCGCCGCGTCGAGGATCCGCTCCTGCACGAGGTAGCTCTCTCGCGACGGCGGCGGGCCCACGCAGTACGCCTCGTCCGCCATCCGCACGTGCAGCGCGGACCGGTCCGCCTCGGAGAAGACCGCCACGGTGGAGATGCCCAACTCGCGGCAGGTCCGCATCACGCGGATGGCGATCTCCCCTCGATTCGCCACCAGCACCTTTCGGATGTGCGCCATGCCGCCGCACATACCACGGCGTCACGGCCGACAACCCCGCGACTTAGACGGGTGTCCGCGCGCGCGTGCCCGGGCCCGGCCCGCCCGGACCAGAGGGCGTGCGGAGGCGCTGCACCAGGCCCACGACGAGCAACACCGCCGCGGCGATGAGGAGCACCCAGAGCAGCCCCCCCACCGCGACCCGCGCCACCGTCAGCACCAGCCACAGCGCCGCCAGCGCCGCGCCAACCATCAAGAGTGTGCGTCCCAACGTTCACCTCCATCGCTCAGGAAGACTCCACTCGAGAACGGTGGGGACGGGTTCGTCCGAAGAGCACTGGACTCCGCTCGTGCATGGGCCCGGTTGCCCGGCCGGCCGGTCGCCTCGGAGCAAGAACCGGGTCGCGCGCCACCGGGTCCGCGCGCATGCTGCGCGTCATGAAGCACACGGGCAGCGACTACAGCCGGGTGGCGCGGGCCATCACCTTCCTCGAGGCCAACGCCCGCAGGCAGCCGTCGCTGGAGGCCGTGGCAGCGCACGTGGGCCTCTCTCCCTTCCACTTCCAGCGCGTCTTCGAGCGCTGGGCTGGCGTCAGCCCCAAGCGCTTCCTGCAGTTTCAGTCGCTCCAGCATGCGCGCAGGCTCCTCGCCCAGCAGCACTCCCTGCTCGATGCGGCGCATGACGCGGGCCTCTCCGGCGCCGCGAGGCTGCACGACCTCTTCTTGCGCTGGGAGGCGATGACCCCGGGGGAGTTCAAGTCACAGCGGGTGCTCATCCGGTACGGCGTGCACGACACCCCCCTGGGGAGGGCCGTCTTCTCCGTCACCGACCGCGGGCTGTGCGGCGTGGAGTTCATCGAGGACGAGACGGGGGCGCCCGAAGCGCTGCGCGCGCGCTTCGGGGAAGCTTCGTTGGAGGAGAAGCCGCGGGCGACCGCGCCCTTCGCCGAAGCCCTGCGCGCTCGCTTCTCGGGCCAGCGGCTCGAACAACCGCTGGCCCTGCTCCTGCGCGGGACGCCCTTTCAGGTGAAGGTCTGGGAGGCCTTGCTGCGCGTGCCGGAGGGCGCCGTGGTCACCTACGGGGAGTTGGCCCGCCGCGTGGGGATGCCCACCGCATCCCGGGCCGTGGGGACCGCGGTGGGGCACAACCCCATCGCCGTGCTCATCCCCTGCCACCGCGTCATCCAGTCCACCGGGGTCACCGGCGGCTACCGCTGGAGCCCCGCGCGCAAGAAGCTGCTTCTGGGGGTGGAGTGGGCGCGAAGCAGCCGGGACGAACCGGCTCACACCCGCTAGTTTCCGCGGTCATGCCGCCGCCGAAGTCGCCCACCCGCGTTGCTCTCGTCACCGGCGCCTCCGGCGGACTGGGCCTGGCCATTGCGGCGCGGCTGGCGAACGAGCACGGGATGAAGGTCTTTCTGCTCGCGCGCAACAGGGCCCGCGGTGACGCCGCGGTGGCCGAGGTCAACGCGCGAAGTGCCCGCGAAGACGCAGAACTCTTGTCCTGCGACCTGGGTTCGCTGCAGCGCGTCCGGCGCGCGGCGGAGGAGCTCTCGGGGCGCACGCCGCGGCTGGACGTGCTGGTCAACAACGCCGGACTCATCACGCTCAAGCGCGAGCTCACCGAGGACGGCTTCGAGAAGCAGCTGGGGGTCAATCACCTCGGTCACTTCGCCCTCACCGGGCTCCTGATGTCGGTGCTGGGCCAGAGCGACGACGCACGCGTGGTCGTCGTCTCCTCCGGCGCGCACAAGGTGGGGCGCATGGACTTCGACGACCCGCACCTGGAGCGTGCCTTCTCGGTCTGGGGCGCCTACGGCCGCTCGAAGCTCGCCAACCTCTGGTTCACCCGGGAGCTCGCGCGCCGCCACGGCAGCCCGCGGTTCACCGTGAACGCCTTCCATCCCGGCGCCGTGGCCACCCAGCTCGGCGTGGATCGCAAGACCGGGTTCGGCAAGACGGTCCACCGGCTCCTGCGCCCGCTCTTCCTCTCACCCGAGCAGGCCGCCGAAACGGCGCTCTACCTGGCGACCTCGGAGGAGGTCCGCGGGCACTCAGGTGGCTACTACTACCGGTCGTGTCCCGCGAAGGTGGGCCGCCGGGCCAGCGACGATCAAGCCTCCCGCCGCCTGTGGGCGTGGAGCGAGAACGCCACCGGCTGTCACTTCTGAGCCGCTCCCCGGCGCTGGGCTGTTGCCCATTCTCCGTGGGCTAACGAGCGCGAATGAACGCAGCGGGCGCTCAGACGTAAGCCTGCGCGCTCTGGGTCTGGTACTCGAGCTGGCCCAGCACGTGCTCCAGCCGGAGTCGCCGCGCCTTCAGCTCCTCACGGAACGCGCGGTTGTCGGTGTGGGAGATCTCGGTCGCCAGCTCGGCGAGGTCCTGCCGGAGCGTATCCCGAAGCTCGCGTGCCAATTCGTCGGTCAAGTCGATGCGCATGGTTCGCGCCTCCTTCTCTTCCGAGAAGGTGCACATCGAGCAACGCCGTGCTCGCCAGCCTCCCCGGCCCTCACTCTGCCCACTCCTGGGGCAGGGCGGACTCCCGCGCGAGGCTAGAGCGGAATGTTCCCGTGCTTGCGCGGGAGGTTCTCCTGCCGCTTGTCCTTCAGCAGCTCGAGCGCCCGGGCGATCTTCCCGCGCGTCTCCTCGGGGCGGATGACCTCATCGATGTAGCCGAGCTCCGCTGCCTTGAACGGGTTGGCGAACTTCTCGCGGTAGTCCGCCACCAGCCGCGCCCGCTCCGCGTTGGGGTCCTTCGCGTTCTGCAGCTCGTTGCGGAAGATGATGTTCACAGCGCCCTCCGGCCCCATCACCGCGATCTCCGCCGTCGGGTACGCGTAGTTGATGTCCGCGCGGATGTGCTTGGACGCCATCACGTCGTATGCGCCGCCATAGGCCTTGCGTGTAATCACCGTCACCTTGGGCACCGTGGCCTCGGCGTAGGCGAAGAGGAGCTTGGCGCCGTGGGTGATGATGCCGCCCCACTCCTGGCTGGTCCCCGGAAGGAAGCCCGGCACGTCCACGAAGGTGACCAGCGGGATGTTGAAGCAGTCGCAGAACCGGACGAAGCGCGCCGCCTTGATGGACGCGGCGATGTCCAGGCACCCCGCGAGGATCGCCGGCTGGTTGGCGACGATGCCCACGCTCCGCCCGTTCACCCGCGCGAAGCCGACGACGATGTTGCGCGCGAAGTGCTCCTGCACCTCGAAGAAGTGCTTGTCGTCCACGATCTCCCGCACCAGCTCCTTGATGTCGTAGGGCTTGTTCGGGTTCTGCGGCACCAGCGTCTTCAGCGCCTCGGACTCGCGGAAGGGGTCGTCTTCGGTGGGCTGGACCGGCGCGTCCTCCATGTTGTTGGAGGGCAGGAACGACAGCAGGTCCCGCGTCATCAGGATGGCCGCCTGCTCGTTGTCCGCCGCGAAGTGGGCCACGCCGGACTTCTGGTTGTGCGCCACCGCGCCGCCCAGCGCCTCCTTGGTCACCTCTTCGTGCGTCACCGTCTTGATGACGTCCGGGCCGGTGATGAACATGTACGAGGTGTCCTTCACCATCACGATGAAGTCGGTGATGGCGGGCGAGTACACCGCGCCGCCCGCGCACGGCCCCAGGATGAGGGAGATCTGCGGGACCACGCCGGAGGCCAGGGTGTTGCGCAGGAAGATGTCGGCGTAACCCGCCAGGCTCTCCACGCCC
>CAZQVZ010000381.1:0-5766 GCA_964596895.1 uncultured Myxococcaceae bacterium | reverse complement strand
CGCCAGATCAGCGCCTGATCCGGATCCACCAGGAACCCGATGCTCATGACCTTGATCCCGTGCGCCTCTATGGGGTCCATGGTCTTGCCGTCCCTGGAGCTCGGCCGGCGCTTGATGCCGGTCATGGTCGGGACGGAGGGGCCATAGAAGTCCGCGTCCAGAAGGCCCACCCGCGCGCCGCAGCGTTGCAGGGCGACGGCGAGGTTCAGGGCCACGGTGCTCTTGCCCACGCCGCCCTTGCCCGCGCCCACCAGCACCACGTTCTTCACGCCGGGGAGGAGCTGGTCCTTGCTGATGCCCGGCGGCGCCGCGCGGACCCGCGCTCCCCACTCGATGCTGAACGGCTCCATGCCGGCCTTGCGCAGCGCGTCCTCGGTGTCCGCCTGGATCTTCCCCTTCAGCGGACAGGCGGGGGTGGTGAGCTCGATCTTGAGGTGGAGCTTCCCGCCGTCGACGCGGATGTCCTTCACCATGCCGGCCTTGACCAGGGAGATGTGAAGCTCCGGGTCCATGACCTGATCCATCACCGCGAGGACGTCCTGCTCGGACACATTCATCTTTGTCGACCTGTGCTTGGGAGTGTGGCCGGCAACATGCGGAACCCCTGCACGGGTGTCAACGCAGAGTGGCGGGGCCCAGCGCCGCGCGAAGCGCGCCGCACAGGGGCTCGGTCACCGAGCGATCGACCGACGAAGCCTCGAGCAGGGTCAGGGCCGCCCTCGCCACCTCTTCATCCAGGCGCCCGGTCACCTCGAGGACGTACGTGTCGTAGCGGCCTCCCGCGGTGCTGCTCTGGTTCGTGAAGGTGCCGCTGGTGAGCTGCCCGCTCTCCCCCCATTCGATCTGCACGCGCGAGAAGATCAGCTCCGCGTGGCGGGTGCGCCCCTCTTCATCCACCCATAAGGTCAGCTCCGTGGCGCCCTCGCCCTGGAACCAACGCACCCTGCCCTCTTCCGGATCGTGCTGGAGCGTGGAGGGGTCAATCTCCCGGAGGCTTCTGCCGAGCTTCTGCAGCCCCTCTTCCGAGAGCCGGATCATTCGAGCGCCGCCACCCGCCAGCCGTCCCCTTCGCGCACGAGCCGCACCGCGCGCCCTTCGCCGAGGTCGAAGAAGGCTTCGTCGCCTTCCACCCGCGGCCCCTGCGCGAGCGACGCCCGCGCCCGCTCCAGCCGCGCCTTCGCCTGCGGCTCCGCCTGGAAGTCCGCGGCAAGCTGCGAGGGCGTGTACCGCGCCCGAAGCGCGGAGGAGAGCTGCGCCCAGGCGGCCTCGAAGTCAGAGGCCTCCGCCGCTTGAAGGAAGCGCTCCAGGGCGCGGCTGGCAGGGTGGAGCGCAGACTCCTCGCGCACGAGCCAGGAGTCGTCTTCTCGCACCAGCGTCAGGCCGTCGGCTCGCAGCGTGCCTTCTGCGAGGGCCGCTTCGACCTCGTCCGCCCGAGCGCGGCGCACACCGTCGTCTTCATAGCGTGCGCGAAAGCTCTGTTCGTCCAGGCCCTCTTCGCGTTGTGTCGTGGAGACGTGTCCCCACGCGTCGTCCAGCCGGCCTTCACGGAGGGCCTGCGCATAGGCGCGCGCGCTCGCGTCTGGCGAAGCGGCGGTGGCAGTGCGGCACCCGGGGAGCGCGAGGAGCGCCGCTGTGGCGGCGACGAGGAGGAGGGCGCGGGACAAAGCAGGCGGATGATAGCCCATGGTCCGGGCCGCCCAAGTTCGGCGCTACACCCGAGCGCTCACGGTGACCTCGATTTGCTGGCACCGCTGGCACTTTGAAAGCAGGGCCTTGGGCGTCCAGGCGCGGCCCTGGCGTCACTCACCCGCCGCGCAGGCGGAGGAACCGGTCGTCGAGCGCGAACAGGTGCGAGCCGGACAGCCGGCCCAGAAGCGCCAGCAACCCCGACCGCGGCGGCTTCGCGCCGAACTGCGCCACGTCGAACTCGACCGGCGCCGGCTTGCCCGCCAATTCCAGTGCGCGGCGGCAGGCGTCCTCGAAGGAGCCCACGCTGTCCACGAGCCCCTCCTCCAGCGCGCGGGCGGCGCTGAAGACCCGGCCTTCGCCCCGCTGGTGGATCTCCTCCTTCGTGCGCCCGCGCGCCTGCGCGACGATCTCGAGGAACGCCTGGTACGTCTCTTCAATCTCCCGCTCCATCGACACGCGCTCGTCGTCGGTGAAGCCGCGCGAGGGCGAGGTGAAGCCTGCGTTGCGGCCACGCGTGATGAGGGTGCGGTGGACACCCAGCCGGTCGAACAGGCCCGAGAGGTCGAACTTGCCGGCGAACACGCCAATGGAGCCGGCCAGCGCGCCCGGCCCCGCCCAGATCTCCTTCGCCCCGCAGACCGCCATGTACCCGCCGGACGCGGCCACCTTGTCGAAGTAGGCGACGACCGGCTTCTTCGCGGCCACGCGCCGGACCGCGTCGAGGATCATCTCGGACGCAGGCGCCGACCCGCCGGGGGAGGTCACATACAGCACCACCGCCGGGACCAGCGGGTTCCGCTCCGCCGCCTTGAGCGCATTGACCACCGTGACCGAGCCTGCGACCACCGGCCCCGCGGGCATCGTCCCGCCGCGGCCTTCGGCGATCATCCCGTTCACCGTCACCAGCCCCACCACCGCCCGCCGCCGCAGCGGCCGCCACTGCACCGCCGGCACGCGGCGCGAAGCCTCCCAGCGCCCGAAGGAGCCCACCCGGACCTCGGGCTTGCCCTCGTCTCGGCCCGGCGTGTCGTCAGGCCTCGCCAGCAAGGTGGGCAGGTCCGCGTCGCTGCCGTGGCCGTCCACCAGCTTCGCCGCCAGCGCGCGCCGGGCGCTGTAGGGCCCTTCGTCGATGCGCGCGCGCACCTCGTCCGGGGACAGCTTCCGCCCAGAAGCGATCGCGTCCACCAGCCGGCCGTAGCGCTCGTCCAGGAGCGCCTCCACCGTCCCGCGGTTGATCTCCGAGATGTCGCTGCGCGTGAAGAGCTCGGGCGCGGTCTTGTAGTCGCCGCGGCGCAGGAACTGGGCCTTCACCCCAAGGTGCGACAGCCCCTGTCCAATCGCGCTCAGCTCCGCCGCGAAGCCCACCAGGTCCACCCTGCCCGCGGCGGGGATGAGGATCCGGTCCGTGCGGCAGAGCAGCTCATATTCGGCGTTGGAGACCGTGACGCCGAAGCCCACCACCTGCTTGCCTGCGCGCCGCACCTCGTCGAACAAGTCCACCAGCGACTCGCGCACCGCGGGGCTCACCTCCAGCCCGTCTATCTCGAAGACCACCCCGCGCAGGTTCGGGTCCGTGCACAGCCGCCGAAGCTGCCGGCGCAGGACCTCCACCGAGGGGACGGACGCCGGGTCCGCCTTGCGGAACGAAGGCAGCCCGCGGCGCGGGGCCCGGCGGAAGGGCAGCTCGCCGGAGAGCCGGAACCGGACCCACACAGGTCCCTTCCCGCCAGTGAGCAGGCGGAGGGGCAGCCAGAGCGCCGCCCACAGCAGCTTGAACAGGTTCACCAGCAGGGCAACGACGACGCGCATGGGCCTGCCGGGCTACCCCGTGGCACAGGACCGCGCAAGTGCTAGCATCGGGCGCCATGCGAGCCTTCCTCCCCGTCCTCCTCGTCCTCGGCACCCTCCTCGGCAGTGGCACCGCGCTGGCACAGCGGCGTCCCCAGGAGTTCGTGACCCCCCGGCAGATGAGCCAGGAGGAGTTGGAGCACGCCAAGCAGCGCAGCAAGGCGCCCATCGATTCGTACGCGAAGGACCTGCCGGTGGACACCCGGCCGTTCCCGTGGCGGGCCGTGGCCCTGATGGGACTGGTGATGCTGGTGGCCCTGCCGTTCGGTCTGCGCGCCTACGCCCGCACCAGCCGGGAATTGGCCAGCAACAAGTCCTTCGGCGCCGCGAAGCCCGAAGGCGAGTAGCCCCTCAGCCCGCAGGGGACGGCTGCACGGTCACCGCGCCGTCGTCCGCCACGTCCACCTTCACGGGCAGGAACCGCTCAATCACCCGCGCGTTGGTGGTGAGGTGAGGGGTCACCTTCGCCGTCGTCAACTGCGTGGTCCCCCGCTCTCCCAGCCGGCCCGCCGCCAGGAGCGCCGCCGGCAGCAGGAGCTGATCCGCGAGGTGCTCGTCGAGCGCGCCGGGCGAGGCCATGAACGCCACCAACTGCGACGCTGCGTCGCGGCCCACGTCCTCCGCCGGGCGGCCCCGCTCGCCGAGGGCGGAGAAGCCCGCCGCGGTGTGCTCGAACTGCGCGCGCACGAAGACCGAGGTCCCGCGAGAGCGCCCTGAAGGCAGGGGCAGCTTCTCCAGTTCGCCGTGGATGCCGGCCTCGCGAAGGACGCCTTCGGCCGCGAGCGCCTGCCGCTCGGCGATGTGGAAGGGCAGCCCCGCGACGAAGGAGGTCACGTGGACCTCGCGCAGGGTCCCGCGCGAAGGGAGCGAGACGGTCCTCGGCGCAGCTTCAGGCGCCTGCACCCGGGCGATGAGCTCCCCGCCGCCCTCCGGGTAGAAGCCGGCCGCGCGCAACTCCAGGTCCAGCCCGAGCCCGAAGGCCGCCATCGCCGGGCGCCAGATCCAGGTCAGGTAGTGGTGGGTGGGGCTGTGCGGCACGTGGGTCCCGCCGCGCAGGGCCAGGGTGCCGCCACCGGCCAGCGAAAGCGGGAAGAACAGGCACTGCAGCAGCAGCGGCGTGGACCCCGCCGTCCCCACCTCCAGAAGGTAGTCCCCCGCGCGGGTCTCTCCCGGCTCGAACCGCAAGGACGAAGCGCCGACCGCCGCGCCCTCCACCTGCCCGCCACACAGCCGCTGGGCGCCGCGCACGCACGCGAGGTGTTGCGGACGCAGCCCGGGTGGGCGCCGGTTGGCGCGGATGTTCTGGATCTCGAAGGGGCGGCCGCAGATGAGCGAGAGCGACAGGGCCGAACGGAGGATCTGCCCGCCGCCCTCGCCGTCGCTCCCGTCGAGCACCACCTGCCCTGTACCGTCGTCCGTCACGGGCCGCGGACCCTACCAGAGCCGCCCGTAGCCCCAAGCGCGGATCCCGGTGTATGTCGCCGCCCTCTTGGCGCTCGGGATCTTCCTCTTCACCTACCTGTTCATCGCCGGCGCCCGGCTGCCGTTCTCGAAGCTGGACCGCCCCGGCGGCGCGCTTCTGGGCGCGGTCCTGATGGTGGTGGCAGGCGTGGTCACCCCCGCCGAGGTCTTCGGCCACTCCGCGGACGAGACCGCTCGCGCCATCGACTTCGACACGGTGGTGCTGCTGTTGGGGATGATGATCCTCGCCTCCTACCTCACGCACGCCGCCTTCTTCCGGGCCGCGGGCTACTGGGCGGTGCGGTTGGCGAAGACGCCGCGGGGCCTGCTCTTCGCCATCTGCGCGGTGAGCGCGGTGCTCTCCGCGTTCCTCGTCAACGACACCGTGTGCCTGATGCTCACCCCGCTGGTGCTGGTGACCGCCGAGGAGGCCGAGGTCCCGCCCACCCCGTACCTTCTGGCCCTGTGCATGGCGTCCAACGCCGGCAGCGCCGCCACCTTCACCGGCAACCCGCAGAACATGCTGGTGGGCATCGCCTCGGGCATCCCCTATGCCACCTTCGCCGCGTACATGGCGCTGCCGGCGCTGCTCTCGACGTTGGTGGTCTTCGTCGTCCTGCGCATCGCCTACCGCAAGGCCCTGCCCCGCCGCACCTTCGCGCCGCGCCCGCCGCCCCCGCCCATCGACCGGCGGCTGATGATCCTGACCGTGGTCGTGCTCGCGGGCGTCGTCGCCGCGTTCTTCGCGGGCCTGCCCATGAGCTGGAG